>DVEB01000173.1 GCA_015295905.1 Synechococcales cyanobacterium M55_K2018_004 | reverse complement strand
CCCGTTTCACACCACAACAAACCGACTCAATCACCGACGAAGTCGGTATCACAGGCATTTCAGGTGTTTGACCATGTAATGTGAATTTGGGATACGCTGACCCCCTTGACGGTTCGTGCGTGTCGCACACGGATCATCAAAGAAGGTTTTTGGGGCACCGCGCAGTGCCCCAAAAACCACCCAAATTCCTAAATTAAAGTGGGGCTGGTGTGGAAGAGGTTGCTACCGACTGATCCACTAGCGCAGTCTGTGCAGTGTTTAAGGAGGATTGCAGCAGCGGCGTTTTCTCAACAGAACCATTGGCCAGAGCAAACAGTGGATTGGAGAGAATACCTGCCAGGGAGGTCGCCACCAGCGTCACGATCAGGCTGACTTGGAGTGGACGCATTCCCTCCAGGTTCCAGTCTGATGCTGGATAGTTCTTGACCGACTCCGACATCTCATCTGCTTCCTTCACTACCATCATCTTCACCACCCGGATGTAGTAATAGATGGAGACAACGCTAGTCATGAGACCCACCAGCACCAACCAGTAAGCCCCTGCCTGCCAACCTGCCCAGAACAGGTAAAGCTTACCGAAGAAGCCAGCCAACGGAGGAATGCCACCCAACGACAGGAGACAGATGCTCAGGGCTAAGGTTAGCAAAGGATCCTTTTGGTAGAGACCACTGTATTCGCTGATCTCATCCGTTCCCGTCCGTAGGCTAAACAGAATCACGCAGGCGAAGCCACCCAGGTTCATAAACAGATAGACCAGCAGGTAGAAGATCATGCTGGCGTAGCCCGCTTCAGTGCCAATGATTAACCCGATCATGACAAAACCAGCCTGGCCAATGGAGGAATAGGCCAGCAGACGCTTCATACTGGTCTGTGCCAAGGCCACTACATTGCCCAGGATCATGCTGAGCAGGGCAAGGGCAGTCAACACAAAGTGCCACTGCTCTGAAACGAGGGGGAATGCACTCACCAGCAGACGAACCGCCAGCACAAAACCCGCTGCCTTAGACCCTACCGACAGAAAGGCAACCACTGGCGTTGGCGACCCTTCGTAAACATCGGGAGTCCACTGATGGAAGGGAACTGCGGCAATCTTGAAGGCGATCCCAGCGATCACAAACACCAGAGCGATGACGACCCCAATCGACTGATCAACGTTATTTGCCGCGATATTGGTGGTAATGACGCTGAGCCGAGTTTCGCCACCCGACAGCCCATACAACAGGGAAACGCCGTAGAGGAAGATGGCAGAACTTGCTGCCCCAATTAGCAAATACTTGAGGGCTGCTTCGTTGGAGCGGGGGTCGCGCTTCATGTAGCCCGTCAGTAGATAGGAAGAAATACTCAGCGTTTCTAGCGCCACGTAAATAGTGACTAGTTCATCGGCACCGGCCAGAAACATGCCCCCCACTGTAGCAGTCATGAGAATGACAATGAACTCTGCCAGGGATGTGCCCGACTGCTCTACATATCGGATGGACATGAGGACGGTCACAGCAGCCGAGAGGGCAATTATGCCGCGAAACACTATGCTGAGGGCATCGCTGTTGAAGCTTCCTAGGAAAGAAATGGGGTCAGACAAGTCCCACTGGTAGTAGAGTGCCACGATCGCACCGAGCAAACCTGCGATCGCCACATAGGGAGTCCAGCGATTAGAAGAGCGTCCGACGATTAGGTCGCCCACCAGCACCACCAGCAGCGTGGTAATGACGATTCCCTCTGGCAGAATCGTCCCGGCGTTAAGCTGGGCAGCAAGGGTAGCAAAATCCATAAAACTTCCGGCAGGTTGAGCAAAATCAAGGACAGGGACAGGGTTGCAGGGTGCAGAGCAGCTTTACCCAAGGTCGCCTTCTGACTGGAAGAGACCTTGGGGAGAAAGCGACCTCCGAGCGATCGCCAGGCATTTGCGACCAAGTAGACCTTGGCTGGTGATCCCCGTTGGTCAACGGGAACCCTTTACCTAATGCATCATACCCTGCAACTTCCATCGCAAATGGTCATCCTTTGCAAGAGAATCTCTGTTCTTCTTAATCTTCGCTATAGGGAGTGGTCTATGTAACGTCAGTGCTGCTTGAGAGGGTTTTGGGGCGCCGCGTAGAATCTGGTGCTATTGGCCTGTCTCCCATAACACTGTCTCCCATAACTATGAAAATCGCCGAAAACCGCCATATTCTCGTCAGTTCTGACCAGTTGTGAGTTGCCCTCATCTGCCTCCCCTGCTCCCCAGCTGGGGAGCAGGGGAGGCAGATGCAAAATTCCTTTCCCACACATGGGAGAGGAATTTCAAAGGTGTAGCTCGCTTCCCGCAGAGTAAGACGCTTCTAGGTTACAGAGCAAAGCCCCTAGAGAGGGATTGCAAAGGTGCAGATCGCTTCCCGCAGGGCGGGCAGGCTGAGTAGTTACGAATTGGTATAAGTAGTGATCGATGAGGTAGTGAAGGTCGTGCTCAAGGGTGATGCTCACCGGGAATATTTTTTCCCGGGATTCCGCTAAAGGAACCATTTGCTTGCATTTCTTAAAGATATTTCACTTGCGTCTGGGCTTCGCCCCCGTTAGGTTAGGTCAGGGTCATCGAATTTCGAGCCTGCTTGTAGCAGGGTGAACTTCTCGCCTGTCGGCGGGTGGCTGGATTCCGGGGTGCGGAGTTCCGGCCCTGAATTTCGGTTCACCGACACCCGCCTGTTTGACATTTTGATTACAGTGATTAACAGTTGAAGGACTGAGTTGGTGAGGCTCTAGCTTCTACTGCTGCTCTCTGCCGTTGTGATGCGATCGCTCCTATGACTAAGCTTGTCATCGTCGAATCCCCCACAAAAGCCCGTACAATCCGCAACTATCTACCGCACGACTACCAAGTCGAAGCGTCGATGGGGCATGTGCGGGATCTGCCACAGTCAGCCAGCGATATTCCCGCTAGCGTCAAGGGGGAAGAGTGGGCCAAGATTGGGGTCAACGTCGATGCCGACTTTGAGCCGCTCTACATCATCCCGCAGGACAAAAAGAAGGTTGTTAAGCAACTCAAGGAGGCGCTCAAGCATGCCGACGAGTTAGTCCTGGCGACGGACGAAGACCGCGAGGGGGAAAGCATTAGTTGGCACCTGCTCCAGGTGTTGCAGCCGAAGGTGCCAATCAAGCGCATGGTGTTCCATGAGATCACTGAAGAAGCGATCCGGGATGCCTTAAACCACTGCCGCTTGGTAGATGAACAACTGGTTCGCGCCCAGGAGACGCGCCGCATCCTCGATCGCCTGGTGGGCTACACTCTGTCGCCCCTGCTCTGGAAAAAGATTGCCTGGGGGTTGTCTGCCGGACGAGTGCAGTCCGTAGCTGTCCGTTTGCTCGTGCGGCGCGAACGCGAACGCCGTGCCTTCAAGAAAGGGACGTATTGGGACTTGAAGGCGACGCTCACCAAGGACAATATCCCCTTCGAGGCCCGTCTGGTCACACTGCGAGGCCAGCGGATTGCCACTGGTGCCGATTTTGATGAGTCCACTGGCCACATTGCTGCTGGACGCGACGTGCTGCTGTTGGGAGAAGCAGAGGCGCGATCGCTACATGACCGTCTGCGAACCAGTACCTGGAGCGTCATCAATCTTGAAGAACGCGCCTCCACCCGCAAGCCTTCCCCTCCCTTTACAACCTCTACCCTGCAACAGGAAGCCAACCGCAAACTGAAACTCTCTGCCCGCGACACCATGCGCATCGCCCAAAGTCTCTATGAGCAGGGCTACATCACCTACATGCGGACGGACTCGGTGAACCTGTCGCAACAGGCGATCGCTGCTGCCCGTAGCTGCGTAGAGCAGATGTATGGCACCCAGTATCTCAGCCCCCAACCACGGCAGTATGCCACCAAGAGCAAGGGCGCCCAGGAAGCTCACGAAGCCATTCGTCCAGCTGGAAGCACCTTCCGCACACCTCAAGAGACTGGCTTAAGCGGGCGAGACCTGCAACTTTACGACCTGATCTGGAAGCGCACCGTGGCGACCCAGATGGCAGAAGCCCGACAAACCCACATCACAGTGCATTTGCAGGTTGAAGACGCTGGCTTCCGCGCCACTGGCAAGCGGATTGACTTCCCCGGTTTCTTCCGCGCCTACGTCGAAGGTTCAGATGACCCTGATGCGGCGATCGAGAGCCAGGAAGTAATCCTGCCGGAACTGCGAGTTGGCGACCAACCTACCTGCCAAGAATTGGAGGCGATCGCCCACGAAACCCAACCGCCTGCCCGCTATACCGAAGCCAGTTTGGTGAAAACACTGGAAAGTGAGGGAATTGGTCGTCCTAGCACCTACGCCAGCATCATCGGCACCATCATCGACCGGGGCTATGCCCAGATGGTGAATAACAGCCTAGTGCCCACCTTTACGGCGTTTGCCGTGACGAACCTGCTGGAAAAACACTTCCCCGACTTGGTGGATACAGGCTTTACGGCGCGCATGGAACAGACCCTAGACGAAATTTCTACCGGAGAAGCCCAGTGGCTCCCCTACTTGAAGGAGTTCTACCTGGGCGAGTCAGGGCTCGAAACCCAGGTCAAACAGCAGGAAAGCCAAATCGACCCCAACGCCGCCCGCACAATTGAGCTAGAAGGGTTGGATGCTAAAGTGCGGATTGGGCGCTACGGAGCCTACATTGAGACTGAAAACGAAGATGGCCCGATCAAAGCCACCATTCCCCAGGATTTGACCCCTGCAGACCTCGACCCCCAGCAGGTGGAAGTCTTGCTGCGCCAGAAAACCGAAGGCCCTGACAAAATTGGCTTCCACCCCGAAACGGGCGAACCCATCTATCAGCGGATTGGTCCCTACGGCCCCTACGTGCAGTTAGGAGACGAGAGTGAAACCAATCCCAAACCCAAACGAGCCTCACTGCCGAAGGGAGTGAAACCAGAAGACGTGACGCTTGAAATGGCCGTTGGCCTACTGTCGCTGCCGCGCTTGCTGGGGCACCATCCCGAAACAGGTGGCAAGATCCAAGCAAATTTGGGGCGTTTTGGCCCCTACGTGGTGCATGACCAGGGCAAAGAGGGTAAGGACTATCGCTCACTCAAAGGCGACGATGACGTCCTTACCATTACGCTAGAACGTGCCCTAGAACTGCTGGCGGAACCCAAGGCTGGACGAGGACGGGGCAAAGCGGCTGCAACTCCCCTGCGTGAATTGGGCGCTCATCCGGAGGATGGTGAACCCGTCGATATTTATAAAGGTCCCTATGGCCCTTACATTAAGCATGGTAAGGTCAATGCCTCATTGCCTGACGGCGAACAGATCGAAACCATTTCGCTGGAGACGGCGCTGAAGGCCCTAGCAGAGAAGGCAGGCACGAAAAAGGCTGCCCGCTCCAGCAAGTCCACTACGGACAGTCAGACAACTAAAGCCAGCACTACGAAAAAGGCTAGTTCAACGACGAAGAAAACCACCAGCAAAACTACCAAGACGACGAAAACCGCGGCAAAATCCACACGCACCACGAAGTCCACAAAAGGTTAAGGAACGTCTGTTCTGGTTAAGACACCACGCACTGCTAGAGAGCTTCTGCCTGAAGGCCCACTCAAGGGTCTGATACCGACTCCATCAGTGATGGTGTCGGTTTGTCGTAGGGTAAATTGTTGTGGTGTAAACCGTGCGCTGCGCGCACGGTTTACACTACGACAAACTGCTACTTTACAGACGGATTCTGTATCACACCAGATTCTTCCGTAGGGGTGAGGGTGGCGGGGGGGGTTATGGGGATCGTGAGTCGATAGGTGAGTTATCCGAAGTTTCGCGCAATGTCGTCCAAACTCCAAACCAAAAACACCCTCAACGAAATCCGTCGGAGCGTCTGAGGACTGCCATATCTTCGTCATCCAGTTCGACGGGAGTGCCGCTGCGAATCAGTTCGGCGAAGTCTTCATTAGGAACCATGATGCAAAGGGCATAGAGCCTTCCAGAACCTGTGTTCTCGATTACATGAGTCCCTGTCGGTGGGACAAGAATACTATCGCCCGCCCGGATCTCTACCGTTTTGCCATCGCAGGTCGCTTTGCCTTCGCCCTTCAAGACAAAAAACATCTCAACCGCAAGCTGGTGACGGTTGGGCGGGGTCTTGCCACCAATGTCAAAGATCTCAACACAGTAGGTAATTGACATATTTGCGCTAGCCGGGTCAAACACGATCGCCAATCGATTTGTGTCATGCGGGCTAATACGAAATGCTTGATAATCCTGCGGAGTTTTAACCACTGGAATGACGCAATTGCTCTTGTCCATAAGGAGTTCTCCTAAAGAGCGCCCGTTTGCAAGTTAGCCCCAAGGCGTCGTTTGACGCGCCAGCAGCCAGAACCATCTATTGCACTGCATCCATCAGCATGAGGGAATTGGCAACAAAACCGAAACACTGGTTCACGTTGTAGAGGGTTGCCTGCCAGCAATACTCGGGGGAGGTGGTGGCCGTGCAATCACTCAGAAGGATGCAGTCATATCCCAAAAAATTGGCATCCTGCAAGGTCGTCATAACACACTGATCAGCGTTGACCCCGCCAAAAAAGAGGGTGGTTTTGCCCAAATTGCGTAGAATGCTGTCCAACGGAGTATCCCAGAAACCACTCATGCGATACTTGTCTATTTTGATGTCTTCCGGTAGTGGTTGCAGTTCATCTACCACTGCCGCAGCCCAACTATCTTTAGTCAATACTGGCGCACCGTTCTTGGGCAACGGGTCTCCCAGGCCCACACCTTCTCCAGTCGGGTTATAGACGTGCAGAGTAGCGGGGCTGATGTTCAGTAGGTCAGGCCGGTTGCCCCAGTTGACCCAGAGGATAGGGACGCCATGACTCCGCAAAACAGGGAGGAGCGCTTTTAGAGGGGCGATAGGAGTCCTGGCTGGGGTGATGTCTACGCCAATTGAGGCTAACCAGCCATCGGGATGGCAAAAGTCGTTTTGCATATCGATGACCAGCATCGCTGCTTTAGCAAGGTCGAGGCGCAGCGCTTTAGTCTCCGTTTTCAGCGTAATGGATCGGGGGGCGAGGGGTGGACGTGTCAGGTCGGCGATTTCTGCGTTGACATACCAAGCCGTTGGGGGGATTCCTAGGGGATGTAGGGGTCGGTTCATGGCGGCAGAGATAGGAGAGTAGGAGGAGCAATTCCGTTTAGTCGTAGGGCATTGTGCGATCGCCCTTCAGTATCAAATCGCACGTTTTACTCTTTTCCGCAATAGACGATCAGGTCAATTTCCACGTCGCCAAAGCCAGCCAGCGCTGTCACCCCAACTGTGGTACGCCCAGGGAGATGACCAGGGGCAAAATAGGAGCGGTAAATTTCATTCACCGTCTCGTAGTAGCGGAAGTCAGTCAGATAAACTCGGGCCATGGCCACTTGGTTGAGGCTGGCTCCGGCATGGGAAAGCACGAGTTGCAGATTTTGCATCACTTGGTGGGTCTGCTCTGCAATGGTGCCCCGCACGACGACTCCAGTGTTGGGGTCTTCCGAGAGCTGTCCCGTGACAAATAAGAAGTCACCAGCTCGCACTGCATGGCAGTAAGGAGCAACTGGCGGTAGCATGTGCTCGGGCAGAGTAATATATTCCATCGCAATTCTCCAGAGGGGATGATCAATGACTTAGAGTTTGCAGCATTGCCAAGAGCGCAGTGCGCGTCAGCAATGCTGGGGGCTGCAGCGTAGCCGGAATTCACGTTAAGGTTGTTAACTCTTGTGTGAGTGAACGGCTCTGCTGCCCACTCACAAAAACGTTGGTCACGTTAATTTTTGCCAGGATCCTTGATCCTAATCAGGCTGGCTAGTGCTGGGTGAGGTCAATCGATAAATAAAAAATGTTGATCGTTGTGAAGTTTATGCGATCGCGGTTGGATACTTATAAGCAAATCATCAAAATTAGGCTGATTGGCGGATTCTTGGGCGTTGCTTCGTATAGGTACATTTTGATAGGTACACATTTGATAGGTGCACATTTGATAGGTGCACATTTGATAGGTGCACATTTGAATAACAGGCAGATGGAGAGCGCTGCTCATCCCTGCCCATCTCATCCCTGCCCATCTCATCCCTGCCCATCTAAATGTACGTCCTTCAAATCAGCACCCCCATGAGGTGTGCCCCGGCTTTGTCAAGGGCGGGGGTCAAGCTGGCGCTCCTGACAAAATTGCCGCTCCAAGCAGGCCAAAGTGAGATGTATCCCTGCTCAGACAGATCGGTAGAGAATCTAGAACTCGATCATTGATGAAATCTCGTATGCAAGCAAAATTTTGGGGAGCAATCGCCGCCACTTTTCTGACGTTGGGTGTAGGACTACCCGCCTGGGCAGAGATGGGCACGTTGCTGGGGAGTCCCGGTAGTCGGATTAATGTGCGATCGCAACCTTCCACCAGTGCCAGTGCGCCCCACTATGGCATCCCAGGCGATCGGGTCACGATTCTGGACCAACGCCGCATGGAGGACAACTATACTTGGTTCTACGTTGAGTTTCCCCGTTCCAGAGCGCGAGGCTGGATCCGGGGTGACTTGATCCGTCCGGATAGCACCAGCAGTGGGAATACCTCACAGCGAGTCTCCTTTGCCCCAGGGGCAACGGCGGCAACGGTGATGGGCAGTGTGCAGGGCTACCAAACCCGCGACTATATTTTGAACGCTCGGGCAGGTCAGCGGATGACAATTCGCCTCGACGGTAACACCACATTTTTGCAGGTGGGGATGATTCCTCCCAATGGCGAGGCTGTAATCGTGGGCTCCACTTGGTCGGGCATCCTGCCTCGCAATGGGGACTATATCCTGCGAGTTGGACTAGTGCGGGCAGAGGCGCGGCGGGGTGGCTCGGGAAACTATACCTTGACGGTGACGATTCGATAATGCGGACTAGGATGCCCGTTGATACGGATAGATCTTGATATAGCTGCTGGCAGTGGTGTGGTTTGTGAGCACACCACGCCACTCCTTAACCAGCAAGATCTTGGACTATGGCGCTAGGCGCTCATGACGTAAAACGTGTATGGGCAACCCCACTGCGCGAGGTTGCCCACACAAACTTTGTCCTCACCTAGGTGGGTAGCGCTATACGTGACAGTCTCTCATCACTATGAAAAATAAAATAGGCTCCAGCAGTGCTTTACGCTGCTGGAGCTCTTGCCGAGCAGGCTCAAGCCTTCCTTAGCGAACCGTACTCACGGCTTCTGCGGCATCTTCGACCACAGCATCGGCAGGAACCGGAATAGGAAATGTTGCGGTTTGGAAGAATTCTTCCGCAGAAGGGGATTGCTCCAAAGACTCAGGCTCTGCTGCCGTAGCAGACTTGGAGAGTCTTGCCTTGAGCGCCATGCCACCCGCAAACAACCCTGCGATCGCCACAGCACCCGCGCCAATGATCCCCATTTTGTTGGGGCTAGTCGGTTGGTGGATCGTCAAGCCAGAGGGGGATGTCTCTGCACTTGCTCCCAAAAGCCCCTTAGATTTTCCCAGCAGACAGCCAGTAGTCGCCGCAGTTGAAGGCAGGGCAACAAAACTGGTAATTGCAGCCGTAGCCATCAATGCTGCGAGAGGACGTTTAGATGTCATAGCAATCTCCAAATGCATGAATGGGTTGTTCGAACGAATCGACCTTCATCACGAAGGCAAACTAGACTCACCACAGGATTGCGAATGCTTACGGATCAGTTTACAAATCTCAAGCAATTTTGCAAGCTTGCACGTGTTGTGCTGATGACAAGGGGAGTAAACGCGAGCGCCAGAGAAGGCTGCTCAAGATCAGCGTGGGGGCAGCCCCGTTTTCGTCCCCCAGGAGCGGTCTGGGTGCGGTGCCGCTGCATTCGACAACGAGGGATGTCGAGTGTCGACGCCAGCCAACATCTTCAATGCAGGCCGTGGAGCGATCGCCCCTCACCCACTTGGTTGACCCCTTCGTGAGGTCAGGGGGCTGATTCACGATGCGACGATCGCCCCTCACCCACTTGGTTGACCCTAAAGGATGAAGTAAAATCCCAAAGGATTTGTCATGCTGGGATCTCATTAGGCAGTCTCTTGAGGCTCAGGTTGCCTTGAGACCATACCTGACTGAGAAGACACCTGAAATTTCAATTTCTGGTCACACGTCTCTGCCGTTGAGCAATTGACAGGCCCCTAGTACGCTGGATCTAGTGTTAACTACTTACAAAGCTAGGCATGAGTTGCCGCAACTGGTTTCTGCACCCCGGGACTAGCAGCCTACGGGCGTGATCTGTCAAGCTTGCTTGTGCGGGAACCGTAGTCCCCTGGTTAGTGCTTGCCATCTGAGCTTGACATCTGACTGCTGAAAATGCATCTTGATTAGGGGCGATGTTGCCTACAAAGCGGCAAATGAAGTGTTTCTGAATGTGTTGTTTGTTGGATACAAGTGCGGGTAATGACTGATTCCAAGCAAAATCATTCCTCAATTCGTCGAGTGCCCAGCTATCGATCGCTGCTGGTGTTGCTTGGTGTGGTGGGTAGCGCAGGGCTGCTCAGTGGTGGGGTGGCGATCGCCCAAACTGCCCCCGCCGCAGAGAATGCGCCTCCTAGCGCTGTAGATTTGTTCCCTGCCGCAGATCCGACTCCCCAAGTCATTGCTCCCCAACCGACTGCCCCCGAACGGACTGAGCGCCCCCAGCGTGAGCTTCGACCAGCAGCAGCGCCCCGCCCAGAGCGCTCTGCTATCCCATCCCCTACAGTGGAGTCGCCTACAACAGGACAGCATGGAGTCCCCGCTGCCCATGAATTGCTGCGTCATGTGACCCCAGAGCCATCCCCCAGCCACTACGGTGACCTGTATCACTACGGTGACCTGTATATTGATCCGACCCGCTACGATATGGGAGCCACTCGCTCTAGCCCCACGGTTGTGATCTCAGAACAGCGCTCTGGCTGTCAAACTGTGATTCAACCAGGTCAGGCTGTGCCTAGTCAGTTGTGTGGTGGTGCAACCCGTGCAATGGGCCTCGCCCAAGGCGATCGCGCTCCAAGTGCAGGGCCAGTTGGGAGCGATCGCCGCTCTGGCGAGATCAACCTCGGCCCCATCCGAGTCAGTGCACGGGGGATTGGGTTTAATGCCGCCGCCATTGAAGCATTCTATAACCGCACGGTACGTCCGCTGGCTATGGTCGGCAATGGCAATACACGGCTGATGTTCCCCTTGTCTACGCCAGCCATGATCACCTCCATGTTTGGTTGGCGCATTCACCCCATCTCTGGAGACCACCGTTTCCACTACGGGACAGACCTAGGCGCACCCATGGGGACACCCGTAGTTGCAGCCTATTCAGGGCGAGTTGAAACGGCTGCTTTTCTGAGGGGATACGGCCTGACTGTCGTTTTGCGTCACGACAATGGCACCGCTCAAACACTGTATGCCCACTTGTCAGAAATCTTTGTGCAGGCAGGCGAAGAACTGAAGCAGGGCGAGGTCTTGGGACGGGTTGGTAGCACTGGTAACTCCACTGGCCCCCATCTACACTTTGAGTATCGTAAACTCACACCCGAAGGCTGGATTGCCATCGACCCAGGCTCTATGTTGCAAACTGCGCTGGCCTATTTCACACGCCCCTTCCAGGTGGCTCAGGCCACTCCTGAGGCCGAGGCATCAAAGTTAGTGCTGCAAATTAAGACCCTGCAAGACTTCGGCAAACTGGCGAGCGACGTGAAGTCTGACCTGTTGCAGGCCAAAGGTTCAGTGCAGTAATCTGCTAAACCTTTGAGCAGATTTGGCAACACCAGTGAGAGCATGTCACCTCTGCAGGCCCTCATCCCCCCGCCGTTGCGCCCAAGTTGGGCGCAGGGGAACTGAGCCTCTCAAAGTCCCTCTTCCAGCTCGGGCGAGGGATTGAGTGTGAGGGCAACCGTGACGCCTCCACACCCGTCTTAACGTCAGTTCTGGTGAAGCGGGTTTTGGGGCACCGCGCCGGGCACGGTGCCCCAAAACCCTTGCTTTTCAGGCATTCACGTTAGTTTATGTCATACGAAATCCGCCTATAAAGTAGCAGTTAGTTTTTGGTAGAACGCGCGCAGCGCGCGTTCTACCAAAAACTAACCGACCCTATAAGCAACGGATTCCGTATTAGTCTATCTTCTGGTGGCCGCAGAGAAACCACCAGAGTTCTAGCCCGATTAAAGCCAATCCACCTAGGGTGACTGCGATTTTAAGCCCCAGAGGTTTCTCAATGCGGCGAAATTGGTTGGTGGTTGCAGGCTGTGTTGCATGAGCAGGTGGCTTCTGTGGGGTGGCAGCTGCCAAAACCACAGGCGGATTCAATAAGGCTCGATCGACTTGTTCCAGCAGGATTCCAGAGCAGAGCAGAAGTAGGAGTAGGGTGCGTGTGAACTTCATCGTTGGATAGCCGCTTTTAAGCAGTTATGCGTAAACCAAGGGTTTGGGGATCTAAAAGGCTGGCTGTTGAGGGGGGCTACTGCCGCCTCTCCTCAACATTCACCCGATCAAGGAGGGTCAGCCACATAGGGACGAAACTTTCTCAAACGCAGGGCATTGCTCACCACCGACACTGAACTGAAGGCCATGGCCCCCCCCGCAATCATAGGACTGAGCAACCACCCAACGAAGGGATAGAGGATGCCAGCGGCGATCGGGATGCCGGCGACATTGTAAATAAACGCAAAAAATAGGTTTTGACGAATATTTCGCATCGTAGCGCGCGAGAGTTGAATCGCAGTCACCAGGTTTTGCAGATCGCCAGAAATTAACGTGATATCACTGGCGGCGATCGCCACATCTGTACCTGTTCCGATCGCGATGCCCACATCTGCCTGGGCGAGGGCAGGCGCATCGTTGATGCCATCGCCCACCATCGCCACACGCTTGCCTTCTGCCTGGATCGATCGCACCGTAGCGGCCTTTTGATCTGGACGAACTTCTGCAATGACACGCAGAATGCCAACCGCCTGGGCGATCGCCTCAGCCGTCTGTTGCCGATCTCCTGTCAGCATCACCACCTCTATCCCCATTCGTTTTAAGGCACGGACAGCAGCAGCAGACGTAGGTTTGAGAGCATCGGCAATGCCCATCACGGCTGCTAGTTCTCCGTCAACGGCAATCCAGACTACAGTTTTTCCGTCAGCCTCCAGCGCGGCTTGGCGATCGCACAAGCCCTGCGTCTCTACTCCCAACTCCTCCATCCAGCGTCGTGTACCGACTTGTACACGCTGTCCAGCAACAATGCCCTGCACACCACTGCCAGCGATCGCTTCAAACTCTTGCACATCTGTCACCGGCACCTGCTGGGCCTGGGCATAGTTCACAATCGCTTCCGCCAAGGGGTGCTCAGAATGACGTTCCACGGAGGCAGCCAGCCTTAACACCGTCATCTCGTTGCTGTTGGCCGTTCCCTTCACGGTGATGTAATCAGTGACGCTGGGTCTTCCTTGGGTCAGGGTGCCTGTTTTATCAAGCACGATAGTGCGGAGTTGGTGGGCCAGTTCCAGGCTAGCGGCTTCTTTGATCAGGATGCCATGTTCAGCCCCTTTACCTGTTCCCACCATGATTGAGGTTGGGGTGGCCAAACCGAGCGCACAGGGGCAGGCGATGATGAGGACACCCACGGTGGTGATCAGGGCAAGGGTGAGATTTCCCATGACGTTGAACCAGACCATGAAGGTCAGAAGGGCGATCGCAATCACCACAGGCACAAACCAACCCGTCACTTGATCAGCCAGGCGCTGAATCGGGGCTTTTGACCCCTGTGCCTGCCGCACCAGTTGGACGATCTGCGCTAGAAACGTGTCCTTGCCAATGCGCGTGGTGAGAAACGTAAAGCTTCCCGTTTTGTTGATTGTGCCGCCAATCACCTCATCGCCCACTTGCTTCAGGACGGGCAAACTCTCTCCCGTCACCATGGATTCATCCACAGTCGAACTCCCCTCAGTCACTCGTCCATCGACGGGCACCTTTTCCCCTGGACGGACGAGGACACGATCACCCACCACTACGTCTGCAATGGGAATATCGACTTCCTTGCCTTGGCGTATCACACGGGCCGTTTTTGCTTGCAGCCCAATCAATTTACGAATGGCCTCAGAGGTCTGGCCTTTGGCGCGGTGCTCCATCAAGCGACCGAGCAGAATCAGGGCAATGATCACGACCGCTGCCTCGTAGTAAACATCGGGTGGCAACCCTTCGGCCAACAAAACCCCAGGGAAGACCGTTGCCCACAGAGAATAGAGAAAGGCCGAGCCTGTCCCTAAGGCAACCAGGGTATCCATCGTGGCCAAGCGACGCCGAAATGCCTTCCAGGCGTTTACATAAAAGCTGCGTCCGCACCAAAAAATGACTGGAATTGATAGCCCCAATTGCAACCAAGCGTTGTGCATCCAGGTAGGGACGATGGGAAGATGCAAGCCTGTCATCATCGGTAGAGACCCCACCACCATCACCAAGGCAATTATGCCCGATACCCACACTTTGCGGCTGAGGCGACGCTGTGCGGCTAACTGGGTCGCCCGTTCTTCATCGTTTTCTGCGGCAAAAATATCCTGATCTTGCTGAGGCAGAGCAGTGTAACCCGCCGCGTCAACGGCGCTCTGAATCGCCTTCAGGTCAGTTTGTTGCGGGTCGTAGGCAACAGTTGCCAAGGCGGCGCCAAAATTGACCTGTGCTTGCTGCACTCCAGGGACACGGGCGATCGCCCGTTCAATACTGTGTGCACAGGCAGCACAGCTCATCCCCTGTAGCTTCAAGGTGGCGTGGTTGAGTCCGGCTTGGGCAGCAGTTAATTTTGTGTAGAATTTGGGTTGAGTTGTGGCCATAGACTTGGAGGGCGATCGCATCAGCAATCAAACAGGCTGAATTGTTGCATGTTCTAAGCAACGGTATACCCCGCTGCGGTAATGGCTGCTTTTACCTCAGCTTCAGAGGCTTGGGTGTCAATGTTGACCTGCTTAGTTTTGGGATCTGCATTGACGGTGGCTGCGGCATCGATCGCTTGCACTGCTTTGGTGATGGCTTCTGCACAGGCAGAGCAGGCCATGTCAGGAACGGTTAGTTGTAGTGTCATTCTCCTGATCCTTGCCGGTTCAAAAGGACTTCCAGTTAATCATCAACGTGAATTTCGGATAAGCTGAAACCCTTGATTTTCCCTGTGCGACGCGCACGAAAAATCAGGGATTCGGGGCAGAGTGCCCGGCGCGGTGCCCTAAAACCGCTTCACCTTAGGTTAAGAGAAGCTTAGGGCAGCATACAGTGTGTACTGCTCTGATTACGTTTCCGTATACGCCATGCACGGAAAGGCAAGAGGTTTAGCTCATCCCGGATTCACGTTAATAAATTAAGTACATCTTGAAGGTTCCATTTAGCTGGAGAGTCAAGAAGTAAAAGATTAACTTTAGATTAACTTTTTCTGCTGAAATCAGGTTTGTGGGCGAGCGTGAGAGTTTTATTGCTATAGCGGTTTCCATATTTGACGTGAATTTCGGCTGCGCCAACACCCTTGCTTTTCCCTGCGCGTCGCGCAGGGAAAAGCAAGGGTGTTGGCAAATCCTATCATTGCACTGCACTACTCAGCGAGCTCAGTCATAACACGAGGATAGCGGCTGCGTTTCAGAGGACTATTTGTTCCACTCTTTTCTAATCGCTGCAACAGCCTTAGAAACCGCTTCTCCTAGCTTTTCATTGTCACTCTTTTCTTCTTTTTTGTCGGGGTTGATGGTTCCCCCTACGCCCAAGCAGAAGTAGCCAATGAAACTAGTTAATAGAATCGCAATAATCAATTCAGGGCCAAACATAGTGTCTTGCAGTTAATTGTGAATATCAGGAACTTGTGAATCAACCAGCCTCAGAGCCATTGCAAAATTGCCGCCCAGCAAAAACACCTGATAATCGAAGCGTATTTTTGTTGACAGGCAACGCTAGTAGATGAATCCATAGGTGAATACATCTGAGAGAGACTCGCTTCCGGGGAAAACGAAAAGAACCGTGACATCTCTGATCGGAGAGCGATTTGTAGGGCTGATTAACGTCAGCCCACTAAAGTCAGCACTACAAGCTGAAAGATTGTGGGCTAACACAGGATATATTCTGAGGCATGACAAAAATGACTAATGTCGATCGCTCCTATCACGGGTTATAGATTACTCCCATAGTTAGCTTGACGTGACGTCGGCTCTACGACAAAACAGAGCGTTTGCAATGGGACACCCCAGCCGTCATACAAGCTTGACGACAAGCCAGAAACACAATGGCAAAGATCGGGAATAAATCGATTGGCGATCGCACCCTTTCTTGACAAAACAACAGCCTAACCTTGACAGCAGGAACACACTTCAAGTCGAGATGCATCAACAGCATTGCTCAACCCATCAATCCTGACGACAACTATTGCCAAAATTAAAACTACTAGACACCAGTTGAGCGACATCACATTTATCATTTGACGGATGTAATTATAGCGTTTCTCGCCTTTTTGCAAGACAGATGAGGCATGGATTCTCTTATAGTTTGTGTATATTTTGTGTGAAGGCACTGCTGAAAGCACCGCTATGCGAAGGCACTGTGCACCTCTACACACAGTCAATCTATACACAGTCAATAATGATGGCAAACCGTGTGCGCCGAGCACGGAAAAGCAAGGGTTTCAGCCTATCTGGAATTTACACTAAGGATTCAGCATCGCTGTACGAGCAGCCTAGCGCATTTGTACTTATCACATAAGCAGTCAGTTTTCCTGACTGTCCTCAATCCTAGGCGGGTTGGTTCGCTGAGAAGGACTTCAGTAGTGTTAAGAAGCGATCGCTATCAAAACTGCGAGGATCAATGCGGGTGCCAGAGCGATCGACTGCCCGATGAGTGGTCACTCGGTTTTGAGGAATCCCAGTACGAGCCACCAACCAAGCGAGCGACTGATACTGCGCTTGGGTATAGCCACTGTGACGGCGACCATTGCCGCGTCCATCGGGTGGAGTTTCCAGCGAAATGTGATAGGCAAAGTTGTTGACCGAGGGTGGAAAAGCCGGGTTAATAGAAACCGCTTCTGGCCCATTGGGGCCAACAAACACCGAGTTGCCTGCACCAAAGGCCCGGTACTCCGGCGGCACAATATAGACGACATTGCCGTTGCGGCGGATCAGGGCATGGTAGCTGCGCTGGTCGGCATCATTCTGGATCGCCTGCCGAAACATATTCAGCGCACTATTGGCAGACCCAACCGTCTCATGAATCACGATGATGGGGGCATTGTTGAGCAAATTACCCCGGACATCGGTAATAAAGCGGTAGCCGTAATTCGTTGGGTTGGCGGGAATATACTCTTGCTGAGGCGTGTAACGAGAGTTGGGCAGTTCCCACATGATTGGGTAGGGCTGCTGGTAGCCTGGTGGCAACACCAGGGTTGTTGGGCTGGTAGTGGTGGGGCTTGGGCTAGCAGAGCTGAGCTCTGACGGCTCTGAGTGGGTTGGGGGCTGAGCGGGGAGGGGAGCGATTGCAGGAGCAGTGGGATTCGTGGGGGTTGTTGGGGCTTCTGGGTCGCTCAGGGAGGGCACGGGCGGAGGCGATACCTGATAGCTGCCGGGGATCAGTGGTTGGCGGCGATCGTTGGGAACTGGTGTGTAGGGCGCGGGGATGGGGACATCCGCAGGTCTAAGTTGGGCGATCGTCTGTGATTTTTGCTCAACATCCGCTCGGGTTTCCCCAATCGTGCTGATGATACCGACAAAGAAGGCGATCGATGCAACCACCATTGCAATAATCAGGATCTTCGCTGGATGAATCCTTGCCAGCACCTTTTCAAAAAAATTCACCAGTTGCCTCCTCAAGTTTTCCTTTCCAGTTAAGATTTTAGATTGAACGATTCAGCAACGTCACCTAACTCTAATGGCAGAAACTCTTCTGTATAACGCTCTGCGCGAAGCAATCGATGAAGAAATGGGCCGCGACCCGACAGTTTACGTTCTTGGAGAGGATGTCGGCCACTATGGTGGTTCCTACAAAGTCACCAAAGACCTCTACAAAAAATATGGTGAACTGCGGGTGCTGGATACCCCCATTGCCGAAAATAGCTTCACTGGTATGGCAGTCGGCTCTGCGATGACAGGGTTGCGGCCTATCATTGAAGGGATGAATATGGGCTTTTTGTTGCTGGCGTTTAACCAAATTGCCAATAACGCTGGAATGCTGCGCTACACATCGGGTGGCAACTTTAAGATTCCAATGGTGATTCGAGGGCCAGGAGGCGTAGGCAGACAACTGGGAGCCGAACACTCCCAACGCCTAGAAGCCTACTTCCAGGGGGTTCCCGGCCTAAAGATGGTGGCCTGCTCAACCCCCTATAATGCCAAAGGGCTGCTGAAGGCCGCCATTCGGGACGACAACCCTGTGTTGTTCTTCGAGCATGTGCTGCTCTACAACCTGAAGCAAGACCTACCAGACGAGGAGTACATCCTCCCTTTGAACCGGGCTGAGATCGTTCGCCCTGGTAAAGATGTCACGATCCTGACGTACTCCCGCATGAGACACCATGTGATGCAGGCAGTCAAGACACTGACGAAAGAAGGGTATGACCCGGAAGTGATTGACCTGATTTCCCTCAAACCCCTTGACTTTGAGACGATTGGCCCCTCAATTCAGAAGACCCATAGAGTGATCATCGTTGAGGAGTGTATGAAGTCCGGTGGGATTGGTGCAGAGTTGACGGCCTCCATCAATGATCGCCTCTTTGATGAGTTAGATGCTCCCGTGCTGCGGATGGCTTCCCAGGACATCCCCACCCCCTACAATGGCATGTTGGAAAACCTGACCATCGTGCAACCACCCCAGATTGTCGAAGCGGTGAAAAAGATGGTGGGTGGGAAAATTTAGGACATTGCCATCCACAAACTTACCCAGTCTTTGAGGCGTGGGCGCGATTTGCTGGACACGCCTCAAAAAATAAGAGGCTCTTTTTCCCAAAATCACCCAAGCATTGACGCGGATTCTAGAACTAAGGGCACCGTGCGGTGCCCCAAAATCCTCTTAACCAGAACTGACGTTAAGAATTAGTATTAGCTTGATACTGTGGCGATTTTTCTTCGCGATGCAGTGCTTCTAGACTCTTTTTTTCGCGCTTCAGGTTTTCCTCAAGATCCTGAATTTGCTCTCGACGGGCTTCCATCTCCAGTGCCCGCCTGCCTAATTCCTGACTCTGTAGCGTGAGCGACTGTCGCCATTGCTCAGCGCGCTGCACTTCCTCCTTCAACATTGCCGGGGAAAGGCCCGCGGAAAGGTATTGCTCAACGATTGTCATGAGCCAGTCCTTGGCATCTTCCAAGTGTTGCACTTGATGGTCACTGGAGACCTCTGCCAACAAGAGCACACCGTCACCAAAAGGAACAGAGTCGGCAGCTAGAGGCACTAACTCTTCTTTAACAGCAACCCATGTATGCTCAGCTTTCTGGCAGGCCAGCAATTTTAGCAGAACCTCACCCTCTGAGCCTTTTCTCTGCACCTGCGCCAGGTAAAGCATCGACGAGAAAAAGATTTACAAATTCTTAAAGATAAAGTATAGCCCTATCCTCGGGTTTCCGGTGAAGCCCAAATAACTTATTTCCATGAAGATTAGGGCTGGGAACGAGATAGACAGGGGGGTAACCCAACGAAATCTTCATGGTTCAGCGGCGGAAACCCACTGCTGAACCATGGATGCTCTTCTACAAGCGCTGCAGGCGATCGCGCAAGATTTCGACCTGAGTTTGGGCGGCGGTCAGAGCATCGCGGGCTTCCTGCACCACATGGGCGGGGGCACGTTCCACAAAGTTGGCATTAGAGAGGCGATCGCTCAAGCTCTTGACCTCGGCTTCCGCCTTTGCCAGATCTCGTTCAATCTTAGCCCTTAGCGCCTCCACATCCACCACGCCCGTCAGGGGCACCAGCACCTGAATCGTGCCGATCACACCAACAATGGTCTGTTCCTGGGGAGCGTCTGACTCTGCTGCAGGGGCGGCCTGGGCAATCGGAGCCACCGCTGGCGTGACCGTGGAACCAGCCGCTGTAGCCGGGCGATCGCCCGGCTCACCCAAGACTTCCCGAATTGCCGCATCGATGCTCTGCTTCAGGTGCCGACGGCTGTCTGACTTGAGCAAGTAGCGATAGATAAACCAACCGGAATAGGCCATCCCGATTAGCTTCAGGAGTGGAGTGATCAGCAACAGATGATCGACCACCTCTAGGATGCTGACCACCACTCGACCGACGATAATCAGCGCCAGAATCACCGCCAGCGTGAGGGCGGGCTTGCGGTAGCTGCCTAGGGAATCGAACTGGAAGTTCTCAATGGCTCGATAAACCGCCTTGGCCGCATCTTGGGCAAACTGAGTGGCTTCCGCGAAACTCCCTGATGCTGGCTGGGCGCTTGTTTCGTTAGTCGTGATCGACAGTTGCGCAACCTTTGCCAGGTCTTGAATATAGCTCTGGCCACTGAGCAGCACTTCCCGTTCACGGGGGTTGTCTGTTTTCAAAATCGTGCGGATTTTAACACCAGGCTTGATATCCGCCTCGGCCCGCAGGTTGCGAATCGTGCGGATAGTGCCGATTAACAATGCAAACCGCTCTTCTAGGTCCGGATTAATCAGTCCTTCGTTAGCCTCGGGATAGGACTGCAGCGCTAGGCACTGGTTGTCGCTGGTTTGATTCAGCGTGTGCCACACTTCCTCAGTAATGTGGGGCATAAAGGGATGGAGCAGGCGCAGTGTTCCCTCTAAAACCGTCGCCAGCGTTTGTTGAGCCACCCGCTGTGACGCAGAGTCTTGCTGCTGCAACCGCGACTTGACGAGTTCAATGTACCAGTCGCAGAAGTCGCCCCAGATAAATTCATACAACCCCTTGGCGGCTTCACCAAGACCAAAGTTTTCAATCAAGTGACGCGTCTGCTGGACGGTTTGGTGGTAGCGCGAGAGGATCCAGCGATCGCTCCACTCCAGGTCGTTGGGGTGGGGGGTGCCCAACTGAGCAGGAGTCTTGCCATCCAGGTTCATCATCACAAAGCGGGAGGCATTCCACAGCTTGTTGGTGAAGTTGCGCGAAGCTTCCACCGATGCAGATTCCTCCGTCTTGCGGTTATATTCTAGACGAATATCCTGCCCAGCCCCGGCCACCTCCTTCACCAGCGTATAGCGCAGGGCATCGGTGCCATACTTGCCGATCAGCAGCAGGGGATCGATGCCGTTGTTGGCCGACTTCGACATCTTTTTATTGTTCTCATCGCGCACCAGTCCATGAATGTAGACGTGCTTGAACGGGATCTTGTCAGTAAAGTGGGCTGCCATCATTGTCATCCGCGCTACCCAGAAAAAGATGATGTCGAAGCCCGTCACCAGCACACTGGTGGGATAGTAGAAGTCTAGATCGGCGGTTTTGTCGGGCCAGCCCATCGTCGAGAAGGGCCACAGTCCTGAGGAAAACCAGGTATCGAGTACATCGGGATCTTGCTGGATCTGCACCCCCTCGCCAAACTGCGCCACCAATTCTGCGCGGGCATCTGTCTCTGACATGGCCACAACAAAGGGCGTGTGGTCGGTGATCTCGCCCCCTGTTTCACTCACAGCATAGAAAGCAGGGATCTGATGCCCCCACCAGAGTTGACGGGAAATACACCAGTCGCGCAGGTTTACGAGCCAGTCTCGGTAGACCTTCGTCCAGCGTTCAGGCACAAAGATGGGTTCATTGTGGTGATCTAACCGATCTAGGGCTTTGTCGGCCAGGGGTTTGATTTTGACGAACCATTGGGTTGACAGCAGCGGCTCTACGGGGACTTTGCCGCGATCGCTGTAGGGCACAGTGTGCTTGTAGTCCTCCACTCGGACCAGGAAGCCTTCTTCCTCCAGCCGTTTCACCACATTCTTGCGCGCCACAAAGCGATCCTGCCCCTGGAACTCGCCCGCATTCTCGTTGAGCGTGCCATCCTTATTCAGGATGTTGATGAACTCAAGATTGTGTCGTTTGCCCATCTCAAAGTCATTGGGATCATGGGCAGGCGTCACTTTCACCGCACCTGTCCCAAAAGACGAGTCTACGTACTCATCGGCAATAATTGGGATCTGGCGGTTCATGATCGGCAGGGTCACGGTTTTGCCGATCAGATGCTTATAGCGGTCATCGTTGGGATTGACAGCAACTGCCGTGTCTCCCAGCATCGTTTCAGGGCGGGTAGTCGCCACTTCCAGGTAGCCCTCGCCCTCGGTCAGAGGATAGCGGAAGTGCCACAGATTGCCATTCACTTCCTGGTTTTCCACTTCCAGATCCGACACCGCAGACTGGCTGGCCGGACACCAGTTCACCAGATACTTCCCCCGATAGATCAGGCCTTCCTGGTAGAGCTGCACGAAGGCTTTGAGCACTGCCTTTGAGAGCATCTCATCCATGGTGAAGCGCTCACGGCTCCAGTCTGCTGACAGGCCGAGCGATCGCAACTGCCCCACAATCGTGCCACCCGATTCGGCTTTCCACTGCCAAGCTCGCTCTAGGAAAGCCTCCCGTCCTACGTCATAACGAGTCTTTCCCTCGGCTTTGAGTTGCTTTTCGAGAATGGTCTGCACTGCAATGCTGGCGTGGTCTGTCCCAGGCAGACAGAGCGTGTTCTTCCCGGTCATGCGGTGATAGCGCACCAGAATATCCATCAACGTGGTGTTGAAGGCATGACCCATGTGCAAGCTACCCGTTACATTGGGGGGCGGAATGACAATGCAGTAAGGCTCGCCCCCTTTGCTGGGGTCTGCCTTAAAGACCTGGTGCTCTTCCCAAAATTTTTGCCACTTCGCTTCAGCGGTCGCAGGGTCGTACTGGCTTGGGAGGGTGGGAATCGTCGCAGTCATCGGGGTTTGGGGAAACGGTTACTTCTTATTAAAGTTACTAAAATTTCGCCGCATTGTCCTAAAGGAATTGCAGCCTATCTCCCTGCTGGTGACTCTAACATCAGTTTTGGTCAAGAGGATTTTGGGGCACCGCGCATGGAGCATCAAGGGTTTCAGCTTATCCAGAATTCACGTTACTCTAAGATCAAGCTATGGCTGATTCAGGAGGCGCAATGCAACGCTACACTACTTGGCATGGCTTGCCTTCTTCCGAAGAGTTGCCTTGCTCAGATGACACCCCTGTGGACAATGAACTGCAAAACCTCGTCCCAAATCTGCTTGCCTCTGCGCTGGCGATCGCTTGGGCTGATCGGATGGACTGGTTTTTTGGGGTGGATATGGGCATCTACTTTGACCCGGAGAAGCCGCCTCTAGTGCCCGATGGGTTTCTCAGCCTGGGGGTTGAGCGCTTTGTTGATCCTGAAGGTCGCCTTAGTTATGTGCTGTGGGAAGAAGATGGGGTCGTTCCCATTTTTGTGCTGGAAGTCGTTTCCAAGACTTACGGTGGCGAATACGAGCGCAAAAAAATTGACTATGCAGATCTAGGAATTTTGTATTACGTCATCTATGCCCCCGGTCGCCGTCGCCGCAAACGTCCGCCTCTAGAAGTGTTCAAGCTGACCGATGGTCGATACGAAGTCCAGACCGGAGAACCTTTCTGGATGCCAGAGATAGGGTTGGCGATCGCCCGCGAGGAAGGACTTTACCAGGGCTGGCAGCGGGAGTGGCTGTTTTGGTATGACGAGGCGGGCAATAAATTGCGAACTGCTGAAGAAATCGCCCTGCAAGAGCGGCGAAGAGCAGAACGTCTAGAAGCTAAGTTGCGAGAACTCGGGGTTGACCCCACAAAGCTTTGAGCCATTGTTTCAAGCTTGTTTTAAGCATACGCTGCACACAAAAGCGCCAGAGATTTCTTAACCTCTGGCGCTTCTGGAAACGATGCTAGAACAGTCAAAACAAAAATCTGCGTAGAACAGAGATTTGCGAGAGATGCCTGTCCGTGCCCTACGAGACAGCAACCGCAACTGCAATGAGGCCAGCAACCAAAGCAATCGCTCCAACCCCCATGACGATATAAACTGTCTTTTGCTTCTGGGTGGGTGGCTCTGCCATGTAGACCTTTGGCTCAACGGCAAAATTATTTAGGCGACCACCGTCTTCTGTCGTATAGGGCATAGGAAACCTCAATCTCTTGACTTAACCCATGATTGTAACAAAAGATCACATCTCCGCATAAATCCCAAAATTTCTTAAGGATTTGTGGTCAGGATCTGTGGAGATACCTGAGTCAAAGCATGAGTGTTTGGGGACGCCGCGCCGGGCGCAGTGCCCCAAAACCCGCTTAACCAGAACTGACGTTAATCAGCAACCCCGGATTTGCAGGAGACATTCAAGTCACAAAGTCTCAAATTGAGACAGTGCGATCGCATATTCCTCTGGGGTGTTTAGATCCTGCAAAACAGTCGGGTGGTCAAACCAAACGCGGTCAAGGATCCAGTCATAGCTGCGAACAACAGCCCGCAATCCCTGGCTCTCCTCTGAGAGATTTTCTAACTCAGGACGGAGGGTCTGATCAAACAACGCCGGATGCCCCAGGCGATCGCCAAACACTGGCACGGTTATGGGCGATCGCTTCTCTACATATCGTTGCAGCAGCCGCCGATACACTGCCGCCGGACGGGGCTGGTCCACAGCTAAAATCATCACCCCCTCCCACGCTTCCGGCAATGCTCGCAGTCCTGTCTGAATTGAACTCACCTTCCCCCGCTCAGGGCTGGGATTGATTACCACCACACTCCCCTGTGGACAGTCCACAGCCCGCTCGGCATTGTGGGTTCCCAAGACTACGACGGGTGTTAGTTCTGCGGCTAGGATTTGTGCCGTCTGATACGCCAATAAACTCTGATGGTGAACCCAGGGTAGCCCTGCCTTACAACGCCCCATGCGGGTTGAAGCTCCCGCTGCCAGAACAATAGCAAAAAAGCCTTGCATGATGACTAGTCTTTCGCTCTACCATGCCTAGTTTTGCCATTGCGTCGTATCTTAATCAGTTCAGCACAAATACTCACGGCAATTTCCTCAGGTGTCAATGCACCAATTGAAATTCCAATCGGTGCATAAATTTGACTCAGCCAGCTTTGATCAACGCCTCGTTTCTGCAATTCTTGAAAAACGATCTGCACTCGTTTCTGACTTCCAATCATGCCAAGATATTGCGGTTGAATGCGATCGCGTTTCCTCCACAATCCCTCTAGTGTTTCTAAATCCTGTTGAAACCCCCGTGTCACCAGCGCGATGTAGATCTGAGCAACGTTTATAAAATACTCCACCGTCTGCGCGATCGCCCCAGAAAAAATGCGACTTCCTTGCGGAAATCGCTCGGCGCAGGCAAACTGAGATCGGTCATCTTGAACGGCGATCGCAAATCCTGTCAAGGCCGCAACCTTGGCAAGGGCAACTCCAACGTGCCCTGCCCCTACGATCAACAACGTCGGTGGAGGTTGAACTGTCTCAACGTACCACCCCTCAACAATGTCCAAACCAGCGATGTCTAAACACTTTGGGTATTGCTTTATCCAACTATGATCTTTTGAGTGAGAGGTGTGCGGAGTATGCCTCTCACGTTCACTCAAAAAATGATTGCTTAAATTGGCAACGCCAACATTCGTTGGGGGTTGTTGGGGAAACGTGAATGGTTGCTGTGGAGCAATGGCTGATTTTTCCGAGGCGGCTAGGGTTGGAGGGAGATCTGCTGGCAGAAACGGACGTTGTTGGGCATTCAGCGGTAAAGCGAGGGTGACGGGCTGTCCGATTTGTAACGTTTGCAGCATGTTTTGGATGAGGGCGATCGCATCTTCTCCCTGCCACCGCGATAACCATACCTGCATCCACCCCCCACATACCCCCTGGATATCTCGATTCGGCGCACCCGAAAGATCAATTTCAACGAACCGTGGCTCCCCAGTCTGCAAGACGGCGATCGCTTCACGAATAACTTTTGCTTCTCCCGCCCCGCCTCCAATCGTGTCAAAGGTACTTTGCTCGCCCCAGATCAACATCTTTGCACCGACTTCTCGCGGCACAGATCCCCGCACCTGCGTCACAACTGCAAGCACAACGGTCGTTTCTCGTAAGACCTGAAGAAACTGTTGATAAAAAATCAGGGGCATACCGTCATTGCCCAGCCTTCTAAACGCTACTTTTTCGGCATTGCTTAGTGCCCAACGATGATTTTTGGAGCAAAGGGCACGCGGCGTGCGCCGCCTCATCAAAAAACCAGGGCCAAATTAAGCAGTGCCACAGATTGTATAGCGAGGGTCATGCTCCTTGACCTCCGTTGATGACCCTAGTGATTGGAACCCTAGTGTTTGGAATTGATAGCACTCCAAAAAATCGTTGCTTAAATTGGCAACGTCATTTTTCTTCATACTTTAACGTGAATTCCGGATAAGCTGACACCCTTGATGTTCCGTGCACGTCGCACACAGAACATCAAGGGTGTTGGAGCACCGCGCCCAGCACTGCGCCCCAACACCCGCTTCACCAGAACTGACGTTACTTTAGCGTGAATTCCAACCAGAACGTGGTGAGTGCACTGCACTGACCACGTTCTGGACCATAGGAAGGAAGGCCGCGCTTGCCCAGAAAAATGCCAACAGATAGGGCGATCGCCCCTGTCTGCTCAGGAGCAAAAACCCAAAACAATGCACTAACTCTGCCGCTCAACCTCAGCCTTCATGCGCTCAAGGGTTTGGTGCATCTGGTCAAACATTTGCTGCGGCGTAACCCCAAACTGGCTGAGCTGAGTCTTTAACTGCTCAACAGTCATTTTTGCTGTGAAATCATCTGAAAGCTCAAACCGCTTCATAAAGATGCGGTAGCGCTCCATCATGGATTCCATCTGCTCGATATAAATCTTTTTTCCTTCTCGGTCAAATTTCCCATAACTGCTGCCCAACTGCACTAGAGACTGATAGTCTTCGAACAGCTGGCGCGCCTCTTGTTGAACAATTTCGGAGTCAAAGAAGCTCATTCAACTCCACCCCACCTTTCATAACGTAATGAATAGGCTCCCGAGTGATCAGGAACACTATGAATACCATCATTGTAAGGCAGACGCTGAATTGGCTAAAGTTCGGGAATCGCTACTCTTTCGGCATTGTTTGGTCTGGGTAGAAGGTTTGAGACAAGCAGCGCATAGGGGGCGTCGCTCATCTCAAACCTGAAGCCCTCCCAAGGATTTTTGGGGGCTTAAGGTTGGGAGCTTAAGGCCACACGTGCGGTCACAAGGGCGGTCAACAGGACAGCCTGAGGATGATGCACAGCCGCATGTCGCAGCGCCTTCAGGAAGAAGGCGATATTATAAAAACAATTCTGCTCTTGCTGGTGTCCTGACGTATGTTCAACGCGATCAACCGCTTGCTTAACCGTCACCCTGAACAGGTAAAGGCAACTGTAGAAATCTACACCTGGCAGACCTGTCCCTACTGCATTCGAGCGAAGCTGCTACTGCGATGGAAAGGGGTGCAGTTTACCGAATACAAAATTGATGGGGATGGAGCCGCCCGTGCCCGCATGGCAGAACGAGCCAACGGACAGCGCACTGTCCCTCAAATCTTCATCAATAACCAGCACATCGGTGGGTGTAACGACCTGTATGCCCTCGATCGCCAAGGCAAATTAGATCCACTCTTGGCAGAAGCCGCAGGCTAGGAAGCGACATGGGCTTCCGAGACAATGAGGTTTATCAGCGGCATTGCGAGTGGATGCAACGGGCGATCGCCCTTGCTCACAATGCTGCATTAGCCGGAGAAGTCCCCGTCGGAGCCGTCATCGTCACTGGGGATTATCGCCTGCTGGCCGAAGGCGAAAACCGCCGTGAACGCGACCACGACCCCACTGCCCACGCCGAAATCGTCGCCTTACGCTCTGCCGGAAAGGCACTGGGCAACTGGCACCTGACTGGCTGTATCCTTTACGTCACGCTGGAACCTTGCCCCATGTGCGCTGGAGCGATCGCCCATGCCCGCTTAAAAACCCTGATTTATGGGGCCGACGACCCCAAAGCTGGAGCCATCCGTACTGTCTTGAATCTACCCGACAGTCCTGCCTCCAACCATCGCTTAGAGGTTATCCCCGGAATTTTAGAGGGTGCCTGTCGCAACCAGTTGCAGGAGTGGTTTGCCCAACGCCGCCGCACCAGGCGGTCAGAGGACACCCGTTAAACAGAAGCTGAGCCAAATCGCCCGTTGAATACATTGCACCCGCAATTTTCAGGATGAGAATTAGACATCATACGGAATCCGCCAATAAAGTAGCAGTTAGTTTTTGGTAGAACGCGCGCTGAGCGCGCGTTCTACCAAAAACTAACCGACCCTATAGGCAATGGATTCCGTATCAGAGGTTCGCCCCTTGGGGATGCGAACTTCTGACGAGACAGCCGTCTAACTGTCCCCAACGCCGTAGGAATCACCTGCAGGAACAGTTATGGTGGTGAGTAACGAAATGTTGTGCATGAACTGAGTCGATCGCTCCGATCGCTCCTGATGATTTGCTATGGGTTTTCTCCAGCTTCCCTCTCGTGCGGTTGAACAGACCTCATTGACTCGCCAAAATACCATTAATTCGCGGGTCTCCCCCTGGCTCAGTGCGATCGCCTATCCTCTCTGTAACCGTCTGGTGATACCCACCTTTTTCAGCCAGGTGACAGTCACCGGCCAAGCAAATGTTCCCCTGGATGGGCCCGTCATCCTTGCACCCACGCACCGCTCCCGCTGGGACGCAATTTTGGTGCCCTACGCCACAGGTAAAAGTGTCACTGGGCGAGATGTTCGCTTTTTGGTGACTGCTGATGAAGTGAAAGGGCTGCAGGGGTGGTTTATTCGCCGTTTAGGTGGGTTTCCTGTCAATCCTCGTCAACCGGGGATCGCGGGCCTGCGCTTCAGCATTGAGTTATTGCAGCAGGGCGAAATGCTTGTCATTTTCCCTGAAGGCGGCATCTTTCGCGACAAACAAGTCCACCCCCTCAAACCTGGACTGGCACGACTTGCCCTGCAAGCAGAAAGTAGTCAACCGGGCTTGGGGCTGAAAATCGTTCCGATTCATCTGGAATACAGCAACCCCTATCCGTCTTGGGGGGCCAAAGTCGCCATTCGGATTGGGCAACCCTTGTTAGCCAGTGCCTACAGTCAAGACACTCCCAAAGAAGGCGCACGTCATTTGCTGGCAGACTTGACCGCAGCGTTAAAAGACCTAGCAACAGTTGCCGACAAGGAACCTGTGCTTTCGGTGTGTACATCCAGTTAACGTCAGTTCTGGTTAAGCGGGTTTTGGGTCACCGCGCCCGGCGCGGTGACCCAAAA
>DVEB01000229.1 GCA_015295905.1 Synechococcales cyanobacterium M55_K2018_004 | reverse complement strand
CCCTCTCCCAGCTTGGGAGAGGGATTTAGGGAGAGGGCAAAGGTGACATGCACCCCTTTTTACCTCACGAGTGCATAGCGCCATACTTGATAGCGTGTGCTCGCGCGAGCGAGGTGATGGGATAGTGAGATCATGAAAGGAGGCAACAACAGACAACCCGCTGAAAACATCTCCGGTTCAAAACATCTCCGGTTCAAAACATCCCCAGATAGCAATCAGAATAGAATCCCCATCTACATCACCCACCCCACCTACCCGATCGCCCCATGGAAATCGCCGTCCTCATCGCCAGCCTCATCCTCCTTGCCGTTAGCAGTTTCTATGCCCTGCTGACCTTTCGGATGCTGCGGGAAGTGCGCCAGGAAAACCTCACCTATCGCGCCATTATCGAGAAACAGTTAAAACTGGCAAACCAACCCCATCTCTACTGCGATGTGCAGCCGACTCCCCAGGGGACGACCATGAAACTCGAGGTCTACAATGTGGGGAGTGTCCCGGCCTACGACCTGCACATCT
The DNA here is from genome assembly GCA_015295905.1 of Synechococcales cyanobacterium M55_K2018_004. Classification (GTDB taxonomy): domain Bacteria; phylum Cyanobacteriota; class Cyanobacteriia; order Elainellales; family Elainellaceae; genus DVEB01. The sequence goes on along the minus strand of DVEB01000229.1, from coordinate 4,653 downwards.
GCACAATTGGTGCCTATACGGAAGAGGGCAATGATATTCCCACATTTATGCGGACTTACATTCAGCCGCGCTTTCGTAAACTGCCTCTACAGCCCGATAAGGTGGGATACTTTGGCATTCGCAGCAGTATTCGTTATCCGATGCTGCCCGTCCAGAAACGGCTAGAGGTCGCCATTAACCTGCCCACCCGTCCGATTGATATCTATGCAATGGTGCAGTTCCGCGAGATTTCGGGGGGCAATTATGCGCAGGTCTACTGCTTTTCGGCGATCGACGAGACGGGGGGCTACCGCGCTAACCTTGTTGAACCCCCCCGCCCAGAGTTGTTAGAACGCCTTCACTTCACGGATTTAGAGGATGCAAAACTGCCCGAAAAAGTCATTCCCTTCCCTATCCGCGACTTCATTGAACTGTGGAACCATTCCCTCTCCTATAAGCTGACGGTCTTCTACACCGAAGACCTCCCCCAACCCCAAGAAGTTCAGGATGTTTGATATTAGCGCTACAAGTATAGGTTAGGACAACGCCTATTGAGGGGAACCCCGCTGCGCAGGGTTCCCCTCAATAGGCGCTTGATAGTAGCGTGAATTCGGGAAAAGTAAGGATTTTAGGCCACTGCGCCGGGCGCGGTGGCCTAAAATCCGCTTAACCAGGACTGACGTTAGCACAAGATTTCGCTGGTTAAGGGGTTGAGTGGTGTAGCTACAGAGCACACCACTGCAAGCAGCCAGCCATGATTGAGCACATAGCGCCATCAGGGGGCAACGCTCTATTTCTCTGGGGGAAACTGGCGCGATCGCACGTCTGCCGCAAAGTTCTGGACGGCCTCCGTCGTCGCGGCTCTCAAGTTGGCGTAGGCTTTGGCAAAGCGGGGACTCCATGCCGAAAGACCGAGCATATCTGCCGTCACCAAGACCTGACCATCACAGTGTGGCCCTGCACCAATGCCAATAGTGGGGATGGTCAGTTTCTGAGAGATGGTCATGGCCAAGTCGTGGGGGATATATTCCAGGACGATGGCAAACGCACCCGCCTGTTCGAGGGCGATCGCCTCTTGCAGGATGCGATCGCTGGCCTCTGCCGTGGTGCCCTGCTTGCGGAAGCCCCCAAACTGATGCACTGATTGGGGCGTTAGGCCAACATGAGCCATGACAGGGATGCCGCCGCGCACTAATCGTTCCACCGTCTCCACCATTTCAGGATAGCCGCCCTCCAGCTTGACGGCCTGTGCCCCGGTTTCCTTCAGCACCCGTCCAGCCGAATGCATTGCCTGTTGTGGACTCTCCTGATAGGTGAGGAAGGGCAAGTCTACCACCAGCAGCGCATTTTTGACACCGCGACGAACCGCCTTTGCATGGTGCAGAATTTCATCCAGCGTAATCGGTAGCGTGGTTTCATAGCCAAGCGCCACCATCGCCATGGAATCACCGACTAACACCAAGTCAACGCCTGCGTCGTCAATAATTTTTGCAAATAAATAGTCCCAGGCAGTCAGCACAACAATAGGACGGCCTTCCTTCTTGAAATTAACCAGTTGGTGAGTGGTAACTGCCATAGGTTGATTAGGAGAAGTTGTTCAGGAAGGTTGTTCAGGCAAGGTGGCTCAGACAGGGGAAGCCCTTAACGATAGCCAACGCTCAAACCCAAAATTCGATTTGCTTTAAAGAAACAGACAAACCGCCGACTTGACTCATGCGCAATCTTCAATTTTTGGTTCAAAGACTTTACTTTTCTCAAGAGCGGCTTTTCGTTTTCTGCATCAAACGCAAAAGAGTTACCCGAAGACATATTAAAACGTTCGTAGGGAAACACGCGAGTAAATAAAAGCAGCCCAGAGACGGTGCTTTGACTCATATTTTGATCCATCAAGGCAATGGGTTCTCTAGCGGTCAATAGATCCTCTAGCGTCAGTGTCCGCTCGGCGGCAGAAATTTCGGCTACTCTGAACAGAGAAGTATAGCCCCTTAACCAACCATCTAGGACAGCCTGTTGCTCAGGGTTTTCTAGGCTGACAGTGGCAGCATAGGTTTCTACCAGGGTCTTGCCATCTCTGCGGTAGTCATGCAGGAGAAAGTCCATGATGGCAATGTTTTCACCTTCATCCTCCAACTCAATTGCTTTCCCTCTGAGGATGCCGATTTCCTTTGCCGCTCCGGTGATCCATTCAGGCCCCATGATGGCAGACTGCATCACCTGAGTGACCAGTTCATTGCTGATCTGGCGATACTTTTTATAGGTCTTGAACCCCTCAGGCTCTTTGCTGCGAAAAGACCACATATGATACCTGCTGGTTAGTGTCTAGAAATTCAGCGATCGCGACAACCATTCCGACTCAGTTTTTCGCGATTTTTCGCGGGGGCACCTAGGGAAGCCACGCACACCCCTCAAAACGAGGATACTTGTTCAGCAAGCTCCTCATTGTAGCGGTTTTCATCTTGATGAGAGACAGTCACGCCGCACAAGATCCCGCTGGTTAATTAGTAGCTGGGAATGTATTCTGTTGCCTGTTCTTCTGGCGTTAATTCCTCCCATTCCACATCCCGACGTAACACCTTACCATTTGGTCCCACGATCAGCTTTGGCAGTTGTTGGGGGTCAAGCACTGCCAAGGTCTGCATATCATAAGTTGTGTAGGTGGTGTCCGCTGTAGTCAGATTGATATCGACAACAGTGAGCGTCTTTGTGGGGCGCAGGTCACCGTTGAGTAGGGGGCGCATCCCTGTACCTAAAATGCCACAGTGCAGGGTCTGCAAGGCACCAACGTGGCCAGGATAGTAGGCATGGTGGTGGCCGCTGATGTAGGTGTGGACGCGGTGCCGTTCCAGCAAGGCACGGATCTGGTCTGCTCGGTTGAGATATTCACCGGGTTCATCGCGTCCGACAGCGATTGCATACAGGGGCAAGTGCCCGATCACAATCCGCAGCTTGGCCTGCTGGGCAGTTGGACTGGCAAGCGCTCGCTCTGCCCAGATCAGTTGCTCCCGGGGAATTGTCGCCGTAGAGGCATCCCACACCAGATAAAACACCTCCTTTTGCTGGAAGGTGTAGTAGAAGGGAAAGCCAGAGCGATCGACGAATGCTAATCTTGTGCTGTGGCGGGGATTGTTCCAATACTCTGCAGCAATGGTGCGATCGCGCTCAAACACGAAGGCTCCATCAGGAGTGCGGGAGCCAGAAGCATCGTGGTTTCCCAGGGTAAAGCCGTAGGGAAGTTGCATCCGTCGGAGGGGTGCGGCAACGTGCTGGTCAAAGGCAGTCCACATGGCACGGATCTGGGTCACCGTTAGCGAGGGTTGTTGTCCAGCCACCATGTCTCCCCCACACAGGACGAGGTCTGGCTGCCACGTGGGGAGCAGGGCGATGGCCTGATCGACCTCTGGTTCGTAGTCTGTGGAACCGTAGCGGCTATTCAGGTCGCTGATCACGACAATCCGCACATCGCCCCTAGGCGGGTTATAGATGCGGGCCGCTGGAGCTTGGGTGCTTGACTGGTCTGCCTGAAGCGGTTGGGCGATCGCACCAACGCCTAATCCGGCCAGGAATCCGCCCCCCAGTTGCAAAAAATGACGACGCTTCAGGTTCATTGAGTCCAAATGATAGAGTGATGCTGAGGCGAGTCACCTCTGTAAAAACTTTACCGAAAAACTTTACCGTGTCCGTCGAACAACCAGAGTGACTGCCCCTGTCATGACTGCCCCCCCTGATCCGTCTGAGCAACTGTTGGTCAATCCCTTTGATGACCCCAACCTAGAGACCTCGGCAGTTTGGGAGGATACGGTGAGGCGGTTATCGGAGCAGGGGAGCGCAGGGGAGGAGGAGCGATCGCCCACCACAGACCGTTTTCCCAAACCCGCTACTGCCCCAACTGGGGCAATGGAGCGTCTATACAATCTTGTTCAGGCAAGTATGGAGTCCCTGAAGACTGGCTTTAACAAAGCAGCATCGACCCTGAGTCGGATCCGCCCCTTCTGGGAAAAAGGATGGCGTTGGTGGCAGCAACCCCTGTCTCAGCTTCGACGCATCCTGCCTAGGGGGGTGAGCGCCGTGGTGCCCGATGCCGTGCTGACAGGGGTGGCGATCGCGCTTGTGATGGTGCTCCTGTGGGGCATCTCTAACCTACTGTTGGGTGGCAAACCTGCCCAGGTTCGTCGTGTTCCGCCTCCCCCGCCAGCGGTTGCTGCTGCATCCACCGAGTCTGCCGCCACGCTTGACCTGCCCCCAGACGCGCCCCAAATTGCCGCCATTCAAGACCAAGTTGCCGAAATTACCGAGCAATATGCTACCGGGCTGATTCAGAGTGTGCAGGCAAACTTTCGCGCTAGTCGGCTGACGGTGATGGTGGGCGATCGCTGGTACACCCTCAGCGCTGATCGCCAGGATAGCCTTGCCAGCGAACTGTTGAATCGTGCCCAGACCCTTCATTTCAGTAAACTTGACATGATCGATGGCAATGGTGAGTTGCTGGCCCGTAGTCCGGTCATTGGCGAGGCCATGATTGTGCTAAAACGCCAGTTAGCTCAGTAGTGCAGCCTCATTCCAACCGCCCGGAATGACGGAAAACCACTCATTAAACTCGCATTCATTCAACGTGCATTCCAGATAAGCTGAAACCCTTGCTGTTCCGTGCGCGGCGCGCACGGAACAGCAAGGGTT
>DVEB01000360.1 GCA_015295905.1 Synechococcales cyanobacterium M55_K2018_004 | reverse complement strand
GCGCGGGCGTTCTACCAAAAACTAACTGCTACTTTATAGGCGGATTCCGTATAAGATCAATAGCATTACTGATTTGGCCAATGATTTTTTGATGGGGAGGCATACTCCGCACGCCTCCCCATCAAAAAATCATCGTTGGGTTAAGCAACGCCAAACCGCTTCACCCAAACTGGCACTTGTCAAGCTCCTATGCTTCGGGTTGAGGCGCTACTTTCTTCGCAGCTTTACTCCGCTTACGCTTACCTGAACCACGTGCCCACCCAGTGAGACGCCATGCATAGATGAAGATAAACCCAGCAACCAATGCACTTAGGTTCCATTTAATCGAGCGCTCAAACAGCGTATTACGACGACTGCTCTGCTCACGATCGCGTTCCCGCTGCATCTGTGCTTTGGTTTCATTCAGCCGAGCCAAAATCTGTTCCTTGGGAGGTTTGCCCTCAGCCTGATTAGGATTAATGCCCTGGCTCCGCAAAAATTCAGCGATTTGCTCCGGTGTTGCCTGATTCACCTGCTGTTCTAGTTGGGCAATCTGTTCAACCTGCTGGTTAAACTGAGCTGCAATCTGGGTGGTATTGTCGTTATGAATTCGGACGGCATTTGTAATTCCTAAAGGAATGAAGAGGAGCAAAATTATTCCAAAGACCAAAGATGCCCAGGACAATACTTTGAGAACAACTTTTTCAATCTTTGCCCGATTGTAAGTTTCCCCGAAGAAAATCAGTACCATTGCAATCAAGGGCACTGGAATGCGTTCAATCACTGAGCCGATCGCTTCCAACTCCCAGACGGGATCCATCAATCGGGGGGGCAGCAGAATAGTCCCCAAGTCAAAGGCGGTAAGAACGAGCAGCCCATAACCTGCAAGACGAAACAACGATGGCGAAAAAACCTTGGGGGTCGGTTGAGAATTGGGTGTATCCATGCAGAATTAACTCCTGATAACAAACTTCAAAGCTAGGGGGTGACAAACCAGTGGGTGGCGACAACAAATACTTCTGTACTCATGTGCTCAACGTGCCTTAGTACTTAAGGTGGAGGAAATTGATCTGCCCATTGCTGAAACCAACTTGTCCAAGCCTCCTTCAACAAGCGATAAGCCTCGTGTTGATCATCGCTCTGGATGGGTATTTGCATAAACGTCCACAGGCAGCGACCATCCTGTAATGTGGTTTGCCCCAGAATTACAGGGACAATTCGGTCAACTCGGAAATCGTGGGCATAGCGATTTTGCTTAAATTGCTCAAGCGTAACAGTGCTACCCCCACGTGGATTGATGCAACTGCTCAAATAGGCATTGCCCTGATCTGAGAACAGGCTGAAGTAGCCCGTTTCAGGGTCGTGTTGAATGGTGGCGGGAAAGGAAGTTGCAGCACCGGGTTTGTCATACTTCAACAACAAGTTACGCACCTGTGAATCGCCACCAACGAAGTAACGCATCTCGATTGTTAACGTGCGATCGCCCTGCCGATACTGGTATAGTCTTCCCGAAACTTCATCCTGACGCTCATCGTCGCGTTTTTTCAGTTCGCTGCTTGGCTCTGTCTGCCAGTTTGGTAGGGAAACTTCAGCGGGGAGCTGGTAAGCGATTGCTCCTGCATTAGCCTCCATGAGAAGGAGCCTACCGAAGACAAGAGCAACACCAGCACAAGTGATTGCCAAGAAAGGAGTCCTCAAGGATTTCCATGTCATCATGGTTCTTCTAGCCCTATTTCACTGGTGAGAGTATCTTCTGATTCGTTATCCCAGTCCTCCTCTGAGGAATCATCTGATCTAGCTTCTGTCCACTTCATGATGAGATAACAGAAAACTCCAAAGATGAAGACGGCAATCATCGAAAAGATGAGAGAGCCATTCCCTTCATGCCAATAATCAAACGCCTCGGGTTGTCTAGCAGCAACCAAGTAGGCCATCAAGGCAACCCGGAAGCCGTTGACGACAAAAGCAATCAACATACCAACAAGAGGCACTAAAATCCGTAAACCTAGTCCTACGGGCACCAAGATTAGAAACAACCCCGACAGAGAAAGTAGATGGGTAATACTATCAATGCCCGAACAGCCGGAGTAGACCTCGACAGAACCAGTGGGGAGATGGATCATAAAACCATCCCGATAGACCTCGAAGCCTAAATACCAAAGGACTAAGGTACTGAATTGGGCAGTCAGAGGAGTTGGATCAAAGACGAGGGGCAGGAAGACTTTAGGCCCACCTAGAAATGCCAGCAAGATGAATTCTCGACGGTATTGGGCCAGTCCTTGAAATCCAGAGGCGAGCAGGGCGACAGCCAATCCTGCCAGCAAGGGCAGCAGCAGCAGGAAGGTATCGCTGGGACGAAACATACTACGGGTCAACAGCAATCCGATCAGGAGTACACTCAGCAAACTAGCAGTGATGCCACTCTCCAATCGCAACTGCCCTCGTCGATCCTTAATCGAAGTGCCAATCACGGCAAAAAACAGCAAGCTGCTGCCAAACAAGTCGGCATTATCCATGCGCCAAGTGAGTGTCAAATGAATTGCAGCGAGGCCAGCAGCAATGCCTAGCAGCCAAAATGCAGAAGATTTTAGATGTCTAAACTGTCCTAGATCAGCTTTCATAGTCAACGTTCATCACATCAATGGACTGAACCGGCAGTAGCGGGAGAAAATGATTTGCTAATGCAGTGCAATGGTTCCGACTCACAATTTTCTTAATATGCTTGAGATTCAATGATTTTGTTGACGTTCAATTATTTCTGCAAGGCAGTGGGGTTGATAGGACGCTAGACCTAAGCTAGTGAAGTTGATGCAACTAGTATTTGGAGCTTTGCCAGAGGCTAATCAATAGCGTCAATAGCTAGAGAGTCAAGATTGATGATCAGAAACATGAACAATCTCTTAATCGAAACCAATCAAGCCAGGATGCGGACAAACGATACTCGTAAACTTGTCAACGAGAGCATGTTACCTTTACAGACCCTCCCTAGCCCCGTCTCCCAAGTTGGGAGCAGGGAAGCCGATCATCTCAAAATCTCTCTCCCCAGTTGGGAGAGGGATTTAGGGTGAGGAGAATTGCACTTTATTTGATTGCTGACTTTATTTGATTACTGACATTTTGATTACTGAGTTAGTGCTCCAAATTCACTCGTTCATCTTGCTTAGTGTGCCCAAGTTTTATTGGGTTCTAACAACTGTTGGCGTCTCGCCGAGAGAGTCTCAGTCAATCTAGGACAGATGGGCTGGGATGTTTTGGGTGTGTAAAGTATCTAAAACACCCCCAAGCCCAGGGAACAAGTCGCGAATCTCAAATAACGGATCGACCGACAGGCAGGGCATCGATGCCTTTTCACGAACTTCATGCCAGGGGCTTGCACTTGAAGCCTGTATAAAGAATTCGCTCCTCAAGGACGAAGAAAACTGTTATTTTTCGTTATTTTTCCGTCGAATCGCTTACAAAAACCAAGCATGACTTTGCTTTCCTCTACCGATCAACCTGTAGATTCGCGGATGCACTCAGGCGAAATTCTACGTATATAAAAATCAGATAAAAGTATTTTTTTTGACTTGAAAGATGGCGATCGCCCTAGGTAGAACAGGTTATAGAGGCAGCTTTGCAACCCTCTCAAAGGCTGACTGGCTCCACCTTGCAAAGCGCTGGCCTCAACTTTCTACAGGGAGTTTTTGCATGAGTCGCGTCAACGTTTTAAATTTGCAGATCGACAACCTAACCACTGAGGAGTTGTTGCAACGGTTAGACAGCGGCGTTGTTTTTACACCAAACGTAGATCACTTGGTCAAGCTGCAACACGACCCCGAATTTTTGGAAGTATACGAAACAGCCGACTTCCGAGTGTGCGACAGCAAAATCCTGATGTATGCCTCCCGCTTTCTGGGTTGCCCTCTGCGCGAGAAAATTTCTGGTTCAGACCTATTCCCTGCCTTCTACGAATATCACCGTCAGAATGAAGACATCAAAATTTTCCTGTTAGGGGCGCGGGAAGGAGTAGCGGCAGAAGCGCAACGCCGCATCAACGAGAAGGTGGGTCGCAACATCGTGGTTGGCGCTCATTCTCCCTCCTTTGGGTTCGAGAAGGACCCTGAAGAGTGTGCTCAAATTATTGAAATGATTAAGGCGTCGGGTGCAACAGTGCTGGCGGTGGGTGTGGGCGCACCCAAGCAAGAGAAGTTTATCAGCCAGTACCGGGCACAACTGCCCACCATTAAAATTTTCCTGGCGATCGGGGCAACCATTGATTTTGAAGCTGGCAATGTCAGCCGTGCCCCCAAATTGCTGAGTGAGTTGGGACTAGAATGGCTCTACCGTCTGCTTGCAGAACCCAAGCGACTGTGGCGGCGCTATTTGCTGGAAGATCCTCTCTTTTTCTGGCTCATTCTTCAGCAAAGGTTCAATTTCTACCGTAATCCCTTCGCGAAGCAGGAGTCATCCTTTAGTATTGAAGCAGGCTACCCTCGCTCTGCTGAAGTGACGGGCTAACCTCACATCCATTTGGGTTAAGCGGGGTTGGGGGCAACGCGCGGTGCGTGGTATCCCCAACCCCTCAATGCACCTAACCCCCTTCAGCATCGACAAACTCCAGCCATCAAGTACTAGACTCAAGGAGAGCCTTTGCAGCAGTTCGGTATCTCTTTGGGGTCTCTATGGTCAATCGTCTTGCTCAGGAACAAAGCCTCTACCTCCGCAAACATGCTGAGAACCCAATTGATTGGTGGCCTTGGTCGGAGGAGGCACTGGTAACGGCACGGCGAGAAAACAAACCGATTTTTCTCTCTATCGGTTACTCCAGTTGTCACTGGTGTACGGTAATGGAGGGCGAGGCGTTTTCTGACCCCGCGATCGCCCAATACATGAACGCCAACTTCCTGCCCATTAAAGTTGATCGGGAGGAGCGCCCCGACATCGACAGCATCTATATGCAGGCATTGCAGATGATGACTGGACAAGGTGGCTGGCCGCTCAACGTCTTTCTGTCGCCTGATGATTTGGTGCCCTTTTATGGGGGAACGTATTTTCCTTTGAACCCCCGCTATGGCCGACCTGGTTTTTTGCAGGTACTCCAAGCGATTCGGCACTTCTATGACCACGAACAGGGAAAAGTCCAGTCTGTTAAGGCAGAGATCCTAGAACGCTTGCAGCAGGGAGCGATCGCCCAAGCATCTGGGCCACTAAGCGCCGACCTGTTGCGAAACGGACTGGACTATAGCGCTGGCATCCTCACTGGACGCGGCATGGGGCCCAGTTTCCCGATGATTCCCTACGCCATGGCAGCAGCACGGGGAATGCGGTTTGCCGCTAGTGATGCCCGCTATGATGCTCGTGCCGCTTGCCGGCAACGGGGGTTAGACCTGGCGCTGGGGGGGATTTTTGACCATGTGGCTGGAGGCTTTCACCGCTACACCGTTGACCCCACCTGGACAGTGCCCCATTTTGAGAAGATGCTCTACGATAACGGCCAGATTGTCGAGTACCTGGCCGAATTGTGGGCAGCAGGCATCCAGGAGCCAGCGTTTGAACGGGCGATCGCCCTCACGGTTGCATGGTTGCAGCGGGAGATGACTGCTCCCGCGGGTTACTTTTATGCGGCGCAGGATGCGGACAGCTTTGTTACCCCTGCGGATACGGAGCCGCAGGAGGGTGCCTTTTATGTCTGGAGTTACAGTGAGTTGCAAGAGCGTTTGTCGTCTGAGGAGTTAGCAGAACTAGAGCGGCTGTTTACCGTCAGTGAGGCGGGCAACTTTGAGGGAAAAAATGTACTGCAACGGCTGACGTCTGAAGACTTGACTCAACAACCGATAGAACAGATCCTGCAAAAATTGTTTGCAGCTCGCTACGGCAGTGCAACAGTGGCGACATTTCCACCCGCCTGCAATAATCAGGACGCGAAGACCTATCCCTGGCCCGCCCGTATCCCTGCTGTTACCGACACCAAAATGATTGTTGCCTGGAATAGCCTGATGATTGCGGGGTTAGCACGGGCAGCAACGGCGCTTCAGCGTCCTGCCTACTTTGACCTCGCCAGCAGAGCAGCCGCGTTTATTTGGAACCACCAGTTTCAGGCAGGACGCTTCCATCGGCTTAACTATGAAGGGCAGGTTTCAGTGTTGGCGCAGTCGGAGGACTACGCACTGTTTATTAAAGCGTTGCTCGACCTACAGCAGGCTGCCCTGGGTTTGGGGCGCACAGGGGAGGATGCTTGGCTACACCAGGCGATCGCCCTCCAGGCTGAATTTGACACACATTTGTGGAGTGAAGCCTCTGGCGGTTATTACAACACCGATGTCAGCCCCGATTTGGTGGTGCGTGAGCGCAGTGCCGACGACAATGCAACTCCTTCTGCGAATGGCGTGGCGATCGCCAACTTGGTGCGTCTAGCCCTGCTGAGCGAGGATCTCAGTTACCTGGATCGAGCAGAACAGGCGCTCCAGTCCTTCGCGTCCGTCATGCAGAAGGCACCCCAGACCTGCCCCAGTCTATTTGTTGCCCTAGACTGGTTGCGGAACCATATCCTGATCCGGACGACAGGCGATCGCATTGCCACTCTGGCCACTCAGTTTGTGCCGACAGCCTGCTACCAGCTTGCGACTGAACTGCCTGAAGCAGCAGTTGGCTTGGTCTGCCAAGGCTTGAGTTGCCAGGCCCCCGCCTTGAGTGATGAGCAACTCCTAGCACAGATCGAGCAAAGTCAGGTGCGTGGCTCGATTTAGAGCAACGGAATGTGCTGGCGATGGTGGCGAAATACAGACATACGCAATACGCTGTTGCACGGCTGACGTGACTCCACCCCAGCGCCTATAATTGACCCGCAATGGCTAGGGATGAGACGCATGGGCACGAATCACGCGGAGGTGATCGGGATTGACTTGGGGGGGACGGCAATTAAGCTGGGACGCTTTGATTGCGATGGCAATTGTCGGCGATCGCTCTCTATTCCCACACCCCAGCCGCCCCACCCAGAAGCAGTGCTGGAGGCGATAGTGGGTGCGATCGCCCAGCTTGACCCTGACCAGGAATGCCTTGCCCTTGGAGTGGGAACCCCCGGCCCCACCGATGCGGCCGGACGGATTGCTCGAGTTGCGATTAATTTAGGCTGGCAAGATGTTCCCTTGGCGGACTGGTTAGAGGCACGCACCCAACGCCCCACCGTCCTGGCTAACGATGCCAACTGCGCAGGCATGGGGGAGTATTGGCGGGGAGCTGGTCGTCCCTTCAAAGACCTGATTCTGCTGACCTTGGGAACAGGTGTGGGAGGAGCCATTATCCTGAATGGCCACCTGTTTACGGGGAGAAACGGCACCGCGGGAGAACTGGGGTTGACCACCCTTGACCTGCAAGGCCCTGCCTGCAACAGTGGCAATCGCGGTTCCCTGGAGCAGCATGTTTCGGTGCAGGCGATTCGTAGACGCACTGGCTTGGAGCCGGAGGAGTTGGGTCGTCGTGCCCAGGCTGGAGATGCCGAGGCGATCGCCTTCTGGCAAACCTACGGTGATGAACTAGGCGCCGGACTCGCCAGTCTGATCTACGTCCTCACCCCAGAAGCCATTGTGATTGGCGGGGGCATCTGCGCCAGCGCGGAATTCTTCTTCCCCAGCATGATGCAAGCGATCGAACAGCGCGTTCTGCCCTCTTCTCGCGAAGGGCTGCACGTTCTCGTGGCAGAACTGGGTAACCAGGCAGGGATGGTTGGCGCAGCCAAGCTCGCCTGGGAACTTCTCGATACCCTAGTGCCCGACGCCTCGTGCTCTCCTCTGCCTACCGCGCTCACCCCAACCCTCACTCACTTTCAGTCTGCCTTCTTGGCTCGCTCCTCCCACGAGTTGCGATCGCCCCTCAATAGCATCATCAGTCTGCTGCAACTGATTCTTGCAGGGCTGGCAGATAGCCCAGAGGAAGAGCGGGAGTTTATCCAACAGGCCCACGATTCTGCCCACAAGATGCTGGGATTGCTGGATACACTGATCGCGGTCTCTAAACTTCAAACCAATGCCCAGGCCATTGAGATTCAACCCGTTGCCCTGTTCAGCCTGTTGCACGAGGTGCAGCAACTGGCCGTGCTGCCGGCCCAAAATCGCAACCTCCGTCTGCAAGTCGCCCTGCCCGATGAGTCGCTGTTTACCCTGGCAGACCCGACGGTCCTCAAACAAGCACTGTTATTGTGGTTAGACTCCTCCATTGCACAGATGCAGGAAGGTCACCTCTCTGTCACCACCACTGTTGAACCTGACACGAACCGCATCCTGATTGACTTAGAAGACGAACGCCCGGCTGAGACCTGGCATGACCTGCTGGACTGGTGGAAAACCCAGGAGGATGTCAACCCGCAGCCTATTGGGGGCGATCGCCCCTGTCATCTCACTCCCATGTCTGTCCCCTCCGGCCAGCCTTCTCCTGGCTTGAGCCTGGCGATCGCCCAGATTCTCCTGCAAAGCATGGGTGGTTCGCTGCAGCTGCTCGAACCTCCCACCCCTGAACGGCCCACCACGCGTCTGCGTTGTATCCTCCCACTGTTCTCCGCCGAAGACGTTTGAATAGATGGCAGAGGGTCGCCGCGGAGAGAGGCATTTTCTACAGACATCCAGTATTCTGGGAAGAATAACGGTCGCTCACGGGCATTATGTCAAGACGGGCCCTGCTGATTGGGGTCAGCAGCTATCAAGTTCCCGCATCGCTCAAACCCTTTCCCAGCGCCAAGCGCAACGTCGAAGCGGTGGGGCGGATCCTGGCGAACCCCGACGTAGGTGGGTTTGAGGTGTTGCCCCCCCTGTTTGACCCTGATCCTATGCAGTTGCAGGAGGCCGTTGAAGAATTTTTGCGGCAGTGCCAGCCAGACGACTTGGCGGTGTTGTTTTTCTCGGGGCAAGCTGTCCGCGATGAGCGCGGTAAACTTTTCTTTTCGACCCACATCACACGCCACACCCCAGAAGGGGCGCTGATCAAGTACTCCGCTGTGCCTGTCAGCTTTGTGCAGGAGTTGCTCAGCAGTTGTGCGGCCCGTCATAAGGTGCTGATCTTAGACTGGGGGGTTTCTGGCAGTGCACAGAGCCTCCCAGCCCCCCCCTACAACGAAGACCTGAGTCTGCATCAGCAACTAGGTGGGGCGAGTTGGGGGGTGCTGCTCTCCTCCGACAACCCCCAACCCCTACCGGAGCATTCCGGATCTGACCTTTCCCTCTATAGCCACTACTTAGTGGAAGGGTTGGCAACAGGAGCCGCCGATCTGGATAAAGACGGTCTTGTCTCCCTGCGTGACCTGCACACCTACACCAGCGAACATATCCGGCAGATTGACCCCAACCAGCACCCCCAGATTATTGCCTTGCAGGAAGCAGTGCTGCGGATCCCACTGGCACGAGTGCCCGTTTTAGGATCGCGCCGGCAATACCAGGAAGCGGTGAAGCGGTATGTGGAAAACGGCAGCATTTCGCCAGTGGGACGTTCGATCTTGGAACGGATGCGATCGCCCCTCAAACTCTCGCCGGCAGAAGCCCTCGACATTGAGAATGAAGTGCTGCGACCTTACCGCGAACAGCAGGCCAACGAGCAACGCTACCGTCGCGCCCTGATCGAGGCGCTGAAGCAGGAATACCCCCTGAGCGATCGCACCCTACGGGAGTTGCGAGATCTGCAAACCTTACTAGGGTTGTCGCCAGCAGTCGCTGCCACCATTCAGCAGGAAGCCTCCCGTCCGTTTGCGGAGGCAGCGGCCCAACGCCTAGGAAAACTCACTCAGTATCGGCAGGCTGTGCAGCAGGAGATTGCCGCCCAATATCCCCTCTCCAACTCGGCCCGCCAACGGTTGCGACGGGTCCAGTTTGCCTTAGGGCTGACGGATGCCGACACGCATTCCCTGGAGCAAGAGGCGATCGCCCAGTTTGAGGCGCAGCAGGAGGAATATCACCGGCAATTGCGACACTACCGCGAGGCCGTGTTGGAGGCAATCCAGCAGGAGGAACCCATCAGCAACGCCACCCGTCTGCGACTGCAAAAGTTGCAGCACTCCCTCGGTCTTCGTCCGAGTGATGCCGCTAACGTGGAACAACAGGTCAACGATGAGATGCAGGCGGCGCGGGCCGTCTACCGGAGTAATCTGGACACCTATCGGCGGGAGTTTGAACAGGCCGTTGCCCAGGCCCACATCCCCACGTTGGCAGTGCGCGATCGCCTGCAACGACTACAGCAAACCCTGGGCTTACAGGATACCGATATTATGCAAACAGAAGCGGCGGTGGAAGCCTCCCTGAAGGCCCAGCGACTGCAACGCTACGAGCAGGCGTTTAACCAGCAGTTGTTGGCAGCCAAAGTGCTCGATGCTGCTACGCTTGAGCAAATCCGACAGTCCCTCCTGCCGCTTCAGGAGTCCCTGATGCTAAAAGACGAAGAACTACAGACCATCCAGCGACACCTGATCGCTCAGGCAAAGGCCCAACGCCTGGAATATCACCAGAAGCTCCGCCAATACGGAGAGCGGTATTTTTCGGCGATCCAGAAGCACCAGTCGGCGGCGGCGTTGGCAGAACTGCAATCGCACTGGCGACAGGAATTGGGGCTGCGCGAGGTGGATGCGCGAGAAGTTGAGCAATTGATCAATCAGCGCTATGAACAGTATCTCAAGCAGCAGACCGCGATGAAACAGACTGGGGATAGCCCGCCTGAAGGGGCTGGTGCAGAGACCCCACCTACTATCCCCGCCGCGGCGGAAAACCAGCAGCAGGGTGCCGAGACTGCTCTGCTTACAACTGATGCAGACCATACTAGGTCTGCATCAGGGCAGACACTGATGTTCCCAGATCCATGGGAGGACGCAGCATCGACTAGGCCCGATACTCCCCCGAAAAGCGCTTCAGAATCGGCTCCAACCATGGCAGAGAGGAGCACAGCACAGCCCACTCAGGTAGATGAGGCGCGGTTGACGTTTCCAGAAGACCATCCAAATGGCAATGGCACCCCCCGGTCGGAGTCGGAACCCAGTGATGCTGTGCCCCCTGGGCTGGGGCAGACTGCCGATGCCCTCCTGACAATACCCGCAGCTTGGCCAAACAACACGCCACTCCCCCCCACGGGAGAGGGCGTAGACACAGAGGTGGAGCGCCCCCTCAGCGCAGTACCGACTCCTTTCGATGCAGGCTATGAGGCAGACTACACGGTCAAACCAGTCATTTTGCCACCGCGTAGTGCCGCTCCGTCTCCAGTTTCTCCCACACCCCCCGTTCAACGGCGCAACGAGGATGATCTGTCAAGCCAGCGGGGTGTCGATTACAGTGGGTTACGGGAGTTACTCATCCATCAGCAATGGCGCGATGCCGATCAGCTGACGTTTCAACTGATGCTTCAGGCGGCGGGGCGCTCTAGGGAGGGCTGGCTTCATGCCGAGGCTCTAGGGAGCTTTCCTTGCGTCGATTTGAACACCCTGAACCAACTGTGGATGAAGTATAGTGAGGGACGGTTTGGCTTTGCGGCCCAACTCCAAGTGTTTCAAAGCCTGCCCACGCCCACGCAAAAAGACCCAGTGAAACGCGACTCTAAGCTAGCAATCGAGTTTGCCAAGCGAGTCAAGTGGATGATGGCTGAAAGGATCTACCCGGTTTTCTTGCCCTACGACCAACTAGATTTCTCCCTGCGCGCGCCCTTCGGTCATTTGCCTGCCCTGTGGTTTTGGCAACTCCCCCCGATGGAAGCGCTTAAATCAGGGGCGATCGGGAGTAGTCGGGCTTTAGGGGGGGCCGACTCGCAGCGAATGCTGGTTGCCTTGATGCGGCAGGCGCAGGAATGCAAGGTCAGAAATGCAACGTAAGTTTGTTGCTGCCATGCAACAGATGCACTATTATTTCTAGCTAATTCATCGAATCAAAAACCGTGGTGTATACCTCTCAACAACCCACTACTCGAACCACTGTTGACACACGAGTCAATAGTCGTCCTGAGCAGATCGACTTTTCGGCCTTGCTCGACCCCTCCCTGCTGCAATCTGCTCGTCACATCTATCGCACCTATTACGAAGTCCACCCTGACCAAACAGGTCGCCCTATTGGCATTGCGATCGATCGCTTCACCCACCGGGGGAAGTTGATCTTTGGAGCCAAACCAATTCTTTTGCCCCAGGAGTGTTTTGTCCCCGTTGCTCAGATCGAGTCAGACCTGTATTAACGTCCGTGTTGGTTAGGCGGGTTTTGGGACTGCGCCTACCGCAGCATCTCAATCAGAGCGCGATCGCCCCGTTGCAGTACTGCCGCTTCCACTTGCTGCCAGAGGGGCGGGGTGTCCCGATATATTTGCAGAGCAGCGATCGCCCCTTTTGCGACCACAGGAGGTTCATGGGCAATCAGGGCCAGCAGGAACTCTAGGGCGGCCTCTTGGCGCAGGAGGGCAATCGCCAGGAGCGCCGTCTGTCGTAATTCGGGTTCTGTGGTGTGGCACCACCACCGGCGCAGTGGCTCAAAGGCAGCAGGCAGGCGGGAGTCTCCTAGGGCAAGCGCCGTCAACTCTTGGAGTTGGGGGTTGGGCGCATCCAGAAAACTGACAATGAACGGGAAAGACTGCGTGGGAGCGAGCTTTAGCAGAGCAATCAGGCATTCGGCTACCACAGTCGGGTCGTCGCCAATGCGTGCCCGCAGACGCAGCAGTGGCACCCCTGCGCCGTTTTCGCTGTAGGCGATCGCTCGGGCCGCCGCAATCCGAGCGGGAACTTCAGGGTCGGCCAGTAGGTCAGCCAGTTCCGTCATCACTCCGGGATAATTCATCCGCACTAAGCCAAGGGCGCAGATCCCTCGCAGTTTGGCCGCCGTATCCACCCGTCCTCCCCAGACGGGTTCCATCTGAATATGGCGGATCCCCCGCAGAAACACCTCCTCAGTTCCCGCATTGAGTCGATACAAGGCATCGGCGATCGCCTCTTTGGCCAGACAGTTGGGGTCAGTCTCGACGGGAGCTATCATGAACCGATCGAAGGCTGCGGTCAGTTCCGGCAACAATACCGAAAGTTCTGCGCTCGCAACCAATTGGGCGGCCCGCAACACAGCGATGGCATAGCGACTCTTGAGGGTCGTCCGCAAATGAACGATCGCCTCCTCCGAGTAGGGATTGGCCTGCACCTGTGTCAGACCATCCAACAAAGCTTCTAATCGCTGCGATCGGGCCATCGCCCCCCTCCACACAGTTCAGACCACGGTGACACCAGGGAGCGACCTTGCGGCTGCCTGGATTCCCCTGGTTCAGACCAAACTCATCGACATCAGGTCGTCTGCCATCTCAAAATTGGCCGTGACAGACTGCACATCATCCAGGTCTTCCAGCATATCCATCAACCGCAGCAGGGCGATCGCCTGGTCTGCCTCCGTCACTTCCACAGAGTTATTGGGAATCCACCGCAGTTCGGCCTGAGTCACCAGGAACCCATTGTCCTTTAGAACCTGGGTCAACCGCTCCAGATTAGCGGGATCGGTAAACACCTCCGCGCCGGGCGTGTCTTCATCGACCTCTAGCAATTCGTAGGACTCGGCTCCCCCCTCCAGCGAGACTTCCAGCAAACGGTCTTCGTCTAGCACAGGGATGTCCTTTTTGCTGGTTGGGGGGGGGGCTTTTAGGGTGACCACCCCCTTCTGGTCAAACATCCAGCCAACACAGCCTGTCTCGCCCAAGTTCCCTCCCCGTTTAGTAAAGGCCGCCCGCAGGTCGGCAGCAGTGCGGTTGCGGTTGTCAGTCAATGCCTCAATTAAAATTGCGACACCACCAGGGCCATAGCCTTCATAGCGGATGGCCTCCAGCGCTGCCCCCTCTACCCCGAGTTTGCCGGCCCCTTTTTGAATGGCTCGTTCAATATTGTCGTTGGGAATTCCGGCTGCTTTTGCCTTTTCGATAGCCGTCCGCAGTTGAAAATTTCCGGCGGGGTCGGGCACACCGTTGCGGGCAGCGACAATGATCTGCCGCGAAATTTTCGCAAAGGTCTTGCCCTTAACGGCATCCACGCGGGCTTTTTGTCGCTTGATGTTGGCCCACTTACTATGTCCTGCCATAACCCGATCTGCTCTCGAACACGATACTCTCCAAACACCAGGATAGGCCAAAACCAGGAGCAGTCGGAACGTCCAGGCGGGGTCAGGGGCGTTGACTGGTGGAGGACTCGGATTCGCAGCAGTTGATCAGATGCCGGGTTGCCAACCGTTCTAAGCCAACGCTACGCAGCAGAGAGGTCCATTCTGCTGCGATTTGGGCATTTGAGGGTTGGTCACGATGTAACACCGCTAGGGCCATCAGCGCGTCTTGCCAGATCCCAGCGTCGCGATACAGTTGGGGGCGATCGCTCGCCGTTGCAGCCTGGAGCCGTTGCGCTAGGGCCGGCTCGGGAGCCATGCGGGTGATCCAGCCCTCGGAGGTAATGTCGGCAGCCCGGTCTTGTGGGTCACATACCAGCGACAGGAACCACTGGTAGTTGCGGTTAAGGGCCAGCGGAGCCACCGTTGCAGGCAAGGTGACACTGATAATGCCTGCTTGCGGAACCGTTGTCCCCGCTTGTATCAGGGGCGTTGTGTGACGATAGACTTCATTACCGCTGTCATCCAGCAGTAAAAATTCAACCTCCTGCGCTTGGTGTGCAGGCAGATACCAGTAGAGTGTAGGCCGCTCGGACAGGGTGACAGAGTAGTTAATTTTTTGGCCGGGGCGATCGCTCTCAAACTCAGGTGTTAGAGACACTAAAGCTTCACGAACTTGGCAGTCTCCCCGCGTTCCACCGCCTTCGCGTCGGCCTGGTAAGCCCCGGTTTGGTGGAATAAATCCCTGAGCCAGGGCTGCTATGGGAAAACCGCCGCTGATCAGGCCAACCGTCAGGGCGATCGCCAGCCATGTGCGAAAGAGACGGTTTAAGCAGCAGTCTAACACTCGTTTCATGCAAAGAGTCCTCTTCGAGCAGGGATAGCTGAATGGGTGGTGTGGCTTAGCCTTTGTGACTAAGCCTTTCAGGTGGCTCAACAGATCGATCTTCCCTTGACTGTGAGTTGCTCAACAGCCATGAACATTTATGTATTCATGCTCAAGCTCAAAAATTCCGCATTCAATCCCAGATGCTCTGCTGCAGACTCAGATCACCCCTGACGCAGCAGGGGACGGATGCGGTCGCGGTAAGCCGCTGGGTCGAGGCCGTCTCCCTGGCTGATGTTCAACTGCCGCAGGCTGGATTCTAGGCGAGTAATGCGATCGCCCGTTGCGGGGTGAGTGCTGAGGAAGGTGGGTGGTGAGCCACCCCGCCGGTTCAGTAGTTTTTGCATGAATGTCACCATTGCCTGCGGCGCATACCCAGCACCGACCAGCGTTTGCAGGCCATCTTGATCAGCCTCCAGTTCATCCTGACGGCTGTTGGGACGGTTGAGCGCCAGTTCCACCCCGATCGCCACCGCCGCATTGCGGTCGAGTCCGGCAGCGGTGGCAATGCCGCCCTGGATGGCCCGTTCACGCATTTGTTTCACCGCGTGACGTTCGGCAATATGGCCAATCTCATGGCTGATTACACTTGCCAACTCTGCCTCATTTTCTGCGGTCCGCATCAGACCCGTGGTGACGTAGACGAAGCCACCCATTGTGGCAAAGGCGTTGACTTGAGTGCTATCGACCACCTGGAAGGTATAGGGAATTTGGGGACGTTCGCTGTGGGGCACCAGCCGTTGGCCAATGCGGTTGACATAATCGGTAATTGTTGGCTCGCGGTAAAGCCGAAACTGGCGGGCAGTTAACTGCTGGTTGATCTGCCTGCCCAGCGCCACCTCCTGGTTATCCGATAAATTTGAGAGTTGGAAGATTTGCACCCCGCGCAAGAGCAGATCGAACCAGCGAGGTTGAGCGTGAGAGGGCTGGGGCTGGGTCACGACTAGCCCAAAGGTGACAGCGATCGCCAGCAGCGCATATAGCCAACGCCGCCGAATGCTCTGCCAGAGCTGTGCAAGCGAGTGAGCCATAGGATAAGTCGAGGGATAGGGTGTACTCAGAAGTCGGATCAGTCGGATCAGAAAGCTGGTGAACAACTTGACGAAGAAAGCAGGTAAGAAGTTGCCGCAAGTTGCGGCTGAAGTTAGAGCCATCCCTGCGGAACCCGTTCCCGGATAATCAGATCTGAAAAATCTCTATAACAGTTTGGACTTAGGGTGCCCTTTCGCTTGAAAAAAGACCACAAGCCCATGTGCACCCATCTCGTTTGCGCTGAAGCGCTCTGTGGCACTGATGCAAACAGCGGCTAACCAATTTACGGTTAGCGACAGAATGGGAAACGAGGGAGCGCTGCGCTGCCATTTCCCAAGTCGTGCTAACCTGACTAAGGGCTGTGGATTCATGCAACTTTAACGTTCAGGGTTAAACCACAGAGGCACGGAGGACACAGAGTAAATCCTGGCGTGACGGTGAAGATAATATGGTTCTGCGGCTAAAGGCTATATTGAGTGCGATCGTATGATGTCAATGTGATGTCGGTCGGCTAATTCCTGATCAATTCTCTACTTTTTCTTCATTAGGCTTGTCATGGCGATTCTCGACTCTCAGGGACGGCTCTTCGGTAAGGTCAATCTACTTGATATTGGAGCGGCGCTGATCATGCTGCTGGTGGTCGCTGCGATTTTTCTGCTGCCGGGGAATTCTGGGACGTCCCTGGCGCAGATTGGCGTGCAGACCAAACCCGTTGAAGTGGATGCGATCGTGCGAGGACTGTCTGTCCGTGAGCCAAGTACTCTAATGGAGTCGATCAAAAGTACTGGGAAGACCAGAATTATCATCCGCAACCAGCCCTACGGGGAGGTGAATGTCCTGGGTCTACAGTCCCTTCCCCGCACGGTTGCTGTCCCCCAGCCCGACGGTTCTGTAAGGGCAGAAGCAGACCCCCGTCCTGAACTCAACTTCACGACTGATATGTTGCTGACCTTGGGGGGCGATGGACAAGTCACTGCTGATGGGGTGGTGCTGGGTAATAACAAAATTAAGATCGGCACACCGCTGGAAGTGGAGGGCAGGGACTACCGCTTTAATGCCTCGGTGATTGGGGTACGCATTAAGGAGTAATCAGCAACTTTTTGCTTGCCTAACCGTCAGAATTTGATTGACAGCCTGTTGTTTCAGGGAAAGTTGGGTGTTTTTTAGCGTCGTTATTCCAACCTATAATCGTCTACCCATTCTGGAGAAATGCCTGCGATCGCTCGAACAACAGGTACTCCGACCGGATAGCGTTGTGGCCGGTTACGAGGTGATCGTGGTGGATGATGGTTCAACCGATGGTACAGTGGCCTGGTTGCAAGCGACTGCTGACCAGCTTCCCCACGTCCGTCTGTTTCAACAGGAGCACTTGGGGCCAGCCGCCGCCCGCAACTTTGGCGTTGAAATGGCGCAGGGCGATACGATTGTCTTTATCGACAGTGACTTGGTGGTGACGCCGGGCTTCCTGCAGGCCCATGCCGATGCCCTGCTAGCAGGGGCAAGAAATCAGGGGAGCGATCGCCTGTTTACCTACGGGGCGGTAATCAATACTTGCAACTTTGACAACCCGACCGCTGAACCCTTTAAACTCACTGACTTTTCGGCCGCCTACTTTGCCACAGGTAATGTGGCAATCGCCCGCAAGTGGCTCCTCCAGGCTGGACTGTTTGACACCCGCTTTCAACTCTACGGCTGGGAAGACCTGGAGTTGGGGGTGCGACTCAAGCAATTGGGGCTGAAACTCGTGAAATGCCCTGCGGCGGTCGGCTATCACTGGCATCCTCCCTTTTCCCTCAGCCAGATCCCTAGCCTGATCGAGAAAGAAATTCAGCGGGGACGGATGGGGGTGCTGTTCTACCAAAAGCACCCCACCTGGGATGTACGGCTGATGATCCAGATGACCTGGCTGCATCGACTGTTGTGGGGAGTGCTTTCCCTGGGGGGCAAACTAAACGAGCGCACCCTGGCCCCACTGCTGCAATGGTTGATTGACCACAACAAACCCCAGCTTGCCCTAGAAATTGCACGCATTTTTCTGAACTGGTACAACGTGCAAGGCGTCTATGCAGCCTATGCGGAGCAGCAACAGCACTGAGGGCATAAAATCCAATGCTGCTGCTCCACAGAGTTTTAGGGCACCGCGCCAGGCGCGGCGCCCCAAAACCCGCTGAACCAGAACTGACGTTATCGCGGGATGCCGCTTTATAGCAGAGCCATTTAGAACAACGTGAATTCGGGATAAGCTGAAACCCTTGATGTTCCGGGCGCGACGCGCCCAAAACCCTCTTAACCAGAACTGACGTTAGAACAGCATGTCTAGGATCTGCTTGTAGGATCTGCTTGAAACTTTTGTGAATCTTTCCGGATCTCTATAAAGTTTGAGTGAAGACAGAGACAGGAGTGGGTGGTCTTGGCCTTGAATGGGGACTCTACAATGCATCGCACGATACATTGCCGCTGAGTTCGCCCAGATACGTCTTTCGGCCAAATACGTCTTTGTCTTTCGGCACGCATACCCAAGCTGATTTTGAGTGTAAATGTATGTCTTTTCAGCAACTGCCTCACACTGCTCACCCTTCCACGCCCATGCAGATTCTCATGGCATTACGGAACTGGTTCCGCCGCGAGATTGTTGATGATGATCCCTGGGATACCAACACTTTGCTGCCGACTCCTGACAAGAGTACGACAGCGGGAAGACCTAATCCAGACAAGGCGGACTTGAGCTAATGTTGCACTGATCCTTCTGGATGCTTATTTTCGGCGTGTTCCTGCAACGCTTGAAAAGCAATTTGGGCAGCAGCTTGTTCTGCTGCCTTTTTTGATGCGCCGCGCCCTTCCCCCCAACAGCGATCGTTGACCCAAACCTCCGCTAAGAAGCGCTCTGGGTCGCCGTGTTTCTGCCCTAACTCGCGCACTCGGTATTCCGGCAACACCTGATAGCGCCCCTGAGTGAGTCCCTGCAACGCCCCTTTATAGTTCTGCAGGGTGGGGTCTTGCCGGATGATTTCGGCAAACTCCTGTAGGTGGGAGTCGAGCCAGGGACGGATCAGCGCCAAATCTCCCGTGCTTAAAAAGAGAGCGGCTAACAACGCTTCCAGGCCATCGGCCAGTCGTGTCGTGCGTCCGGTAGGGTCGGCTAGAGCGTTGCTGCCCAGCAGGAGGTAGCGTTCTAGGTTATAGCGATCGCCAATTTGGGCTAGGGTGCGATCGCTCACCAGCGCCCCTCGCATGGCAGAAAGTTCTCCCTCGGTCTGTTGTGGGTAGGTTTCAAACAAGAACTGAGCCGCCGCCAGTTTGACCACAGCATCACCGACAAACTCCAGCCGCTCGTAGTTGCGTACAGCATCCGCCGTCACATGGGTGAGTGCCTGATCCAACAGATCCCAGCGCACTGGGGCTTGTGCTGGCAGACCTAGTTTCTGCACCAATTGACGGAGTTGCTTGTCTCGGATTGGGTTTAAAGGCATCACCTTGGCTGCCCCTCCCTCGTTGAGGCTCTCTCTCATACACAACGATTAGAAGCAAAAACAGGCTAATCCTGCACTTTACGGACAATCACTTGGTGTGACTTATGGACGCCCTCTAGCTTCTTGGCAAAACTATTGAGAAACGCATCGATGGCGTAGCGAGTGCCATACTCCCGCAACCCAAAGTCGTAGTCATCAAATATGAGCAGGCCCCCTACCTTCAGCAATTCCCAGGACAGCACGGCATCGCTGAGGACATCGCAGGCCACGTGCGAGCCATCAATATAGATCAGGTCAAAATTGCGGAGGGGAAGCGTCCGCAGCACTTCTGCCGACTTGCCGACCAGTTTGGTCACTTTTTCGGCGGCCCCAGCGCGGGCAATATTAAAATCAAAGCGGCTCTCAACGGACTCTAGAAATCCTGGTTCCAGCATCTCCCGATATTCCTCATTGCCCTCAAAGCTATCGACACAGGTGAGGCGAGCCGTGGGGTGGGTGAGGATATTTTCGAGCAACCAGCAGGCTGACCGCCCTTCCCAACTCCCAATCTCTAGAGCATTGAGCTGTTCCTGGTCCTTGAGGGGCTGAAGGTGCTGCTTCCACAGGGGGATGTTGCGCCCAAACCAGTCCTGGGTAAATTGGTAGCCGCGCGCTTGAGTATCGGCTTGATAGTCGAGTTTTGCGAGTTCCTGCTGGGCCACACTCAGTTCGGGTTGCAACTCTAGGGCACGGTGAAACCGATTGATGGCCTCTTGCCGTTGTCCTAGCTTGAGGGCGGCAGAGCCAATATTGAAGTGCAACTTGGCCTGTTGCGCGACGGTGAGGTCGGCTCCTACATCGAGGGCCTGTTGAAATTGGGCGATCGCGTCCTCAAAGCTACCCTGGTTAAACAAGGTAACTCCCAGGTCAATGTAAGCCTTGACAAGCCTTTGTAGGGGTGAGAGTTGGATCTGTTGCATAGGTCACGGGTGAGCGGAAATAGGGCGGGTCAGGTGAAAAGATTGAGGCGATGGGTGGCGTTCCCTCTCCTTGATTTGTATGGGAAGAGCACGTAACAATAATTAAACAAGGGAAATCGAACAAGGTCGGGGTAGGGATTACCTGCCGCATTGCATTGTTCATTATCGCCCAGTACGGTCATTTCAAATTTTGGCCGTTGCCGTCTGTTGAGAGGGGCAATTGGGTGGCCTGGGGGAGTCAGCCCTGGCTGTTGCGGTCATGCTCTGTCGTGTCATGGCAAGTCTTGAACGTTGCAAGTCTTGAACATCGCTTAACACACTACTGTTTGAATTTCCGATTGCATTTCCAGTATTGAATTTCTGGTCAAGAATGGTTTTTCGCTTTTTTAAATTCCATTGGTTGTCCCCCTCCTCCCCATCTCCAGCAACAGAGTCAGCTTGGTTGGACTACGACTTGGCGATCGCTGGGGGGGGAATTGTTGGCCTAACCTTGGCCTGTGCGCTGCAAGATTCGGGGCTGAGGATTCTGTTGATCGAAGCCCAACCCAAGGAAGCCGGCCATCACCAGCGTCGGGCCTACGCCCTTACCTTGATGACTGGCCAGATCTTTGCGGGGTTAGGGCTGTGGGACGAAATCTTGCCACAGATTACTACCTTCCGACAAATCCGCCTTGCTGATGAACACAGTCCTGCTGTGGTGGATCTACAGCCTCAGGATTTGGGCACTCAAGCACTGGGCTATGTGGGTGAACACTATGTCCTGGTCAAGGCGCTCCAGCAACGGCTGGAAACTGCCACAAATATCGATTGGCTCTGTCCTGCCAGTTTGCTACAGGCTGACTATCAGGCAGATGCCGTCACGCTGACGGTGGCGATCGCCACTGAGACTCGCAAAATCCGGACACGGCTGTTGGTGGCAGCCGATGGGGCGCGATCGCCTATTCGTACGGCTGCGGGGATTCAGACCAGGGGTTGGCAGTACTGGCAGTCCTGCGTGACTACGGTAATTCGCCCCGAAAAATCCCACGACAACATTGCCCGCGAACACTTTTGGCGCAGTGGCCCGTTTGCGACCCTGCCACTCCCTGGCAACCGCTGTCAGATTGTGATGACCGCTCCCCATGCGGAGGCGCAGCACTGGCTGACGGTGGATGACGCCACCTTTCTGGCGGAGCTCAACCGACGCTATGACGGACAGTTGGGCCAGCTTGAACTGGTTGCCCCCCGCTACCTGTTTCCAGTGCAACTGATGCAGAGCGATCGCTACGTGCAGCATCGCTTGGCCCTGGTGGGTGATGCGGCCCACTGCTGCCACCCAGTGGGGGGACAGGGGCTAAACCTGGGGATTCGCGATGCAGTAGCCCTGGCAGAAGTCCTGCAAACCGCCCACCAACAGGCCAAAGACATTGGTGATCTGGCGGTGCTGCATCGCTATGAGCGGTGGCGCAGGTTAGAAAATCTGACGATTCTGGGATTTACCGATTTTCTCGATCGCAGTTTCTCAAACCACTGGTTGCCACTGGTGGTCGTGCGTCGGCTGGGGTTGGGAGCCATGCAACGACTCCAGCCGCTGAGACGTTGGGCGCTGCGACTGATGACCGGGCAGACTGGGCGATCGCCCCAACTGGCCAAACCCTTGGTGGAAGTGCTCTGAACCGTGGTGACAGCGTGTCTGCGGCTGGGAACAATGGCTGTGAGGGAATGGGGCGTACTGGGCAGTCAGTCCAACGGGCATTTTGGTTAGCGTTGTGCTGGCGATCGCCCCTGTCAGAATTATCAGAACTAGCAGAACACCGTCTTGCCATCCTTATCCTGGATCTTGCTGCCACCGCTCTAGCTAGCGACTAGCAGTTTAGCCTCCGCTGGTCCCAATTGATGGGTGACTCATTAACGGAAACGATGTACAACCACCCTTAAAATTAAATGAGCTAATTTCACAAAACTTTATTCTGAGAAGCCTGTATTTTATACTACGCAAGGATGGTTATGAGGAGTGACACGATGTCGGAGGCAACTAGGCCACTGACAGTTCCTAGAGAGCTATTAGGTCCACCTGGTGACTTTAACCCCACCTTGCTGATATTCCTCCTGGCGGTTTTACTCGCCGTAGTCTCAACTCTGGGCTATTGGCAGTGGAACTTTCCGGGTATTCTGTGTTTTTTGATGAACGTGCTGGCGTTGCACTTAGTCGGCACGGTGATCCACGATGCTTCTCATAACGTGGCGCACCGTAACCGCATCGTCAATGCTGCATTGGGGCATGGCAGTGCGCTGATGTTGGGCTTCTCGTTCCCGGTGTTTACCCGGGTGCATATGCAGCACCACGCCAATGTTAACGACCCTAAACATGACCCCGACCACTTTGTCTCCACAGGGGGGCCTTTGTGGCTAATTGCGGCGCGTTTTTTCTATCACGAAGTCTACTTCTTTCAGCGCCAACTTTGGCGGAAGTATGAATTGCTGGAGTGGTTTCTAGGGCGCTTAGCGGTTGCCACGGTGATTTTTCTGGCAATCCGGTACGATTTTCTGGGGTTTGTCTTTAACTTTTGGTTTTCGCCAGCGTTGGTCGTGGGGCTGGCTCTGGGGCTGTTCTTCGACTATTTGCCGCATCGTCCTTTTCAGGAGCGCGATCGCTGGAAAAATGCGCGGGTCTACCCCAGTCCTGTGCTGAATTTGCTGATTATGGGTCAGAATTATCACCTCATCCACCACCTCTGGCCATCAATCCCTTGGTATCACTACCAGACGGCTTACCGGGTAGTCAAACCTTTGCTTGATCAGAAAGGGTGTCATCAACGGTTGGGCCTACTGGAAGGGCATAGGAGTTTTTGGAGCTTTGTCTACGACGTTTTCCTGGGCATTCGTTTTCATGGACATACAGCGAAGCCAGAGGAGTCAGTTGAGGTGGGTAGTTTGGAAGCAGAGGAACAGTCCCTACTGACGGACGCTTCTCTATCGGTTGCCACCTCATCTGAAAGAGCGATCGCAGAGTCTAGCGCTACTTCTAAATGACATGTCAATGACGTGAATTCAGGAATTACGCTGTAAACTCATTCTCAGTTGGCAAGCGCTTGTTTTGAATCTCGTTTAATGAAAGACAAACTGTTGCAGTGGCTCAACTGGGCGCTGGTGGCAAATCTGTTTTTTGTGCTGTTTAGTTTTGGCTGGTTTGCGATCGCCCTTGTCGGTCGTTCTCTCAATATTCCCCTCGGTTTTGACCTGTGGTATAGCTTGTGGGAACCAGTCTTCACACCTGCGTTGGGCATTCTCATGGGCGGTGCGATCTTGAGTGGTGTCATAGGCTGGGTCAGGCGAAAATTTGCCCCCAAGGATTAACGTCAGTTTCAGAGAACAGTTTTACGCCTCCTGCAACACTGCTTCAAGAGCAGGTTTCACAGTGTCATACTGGTACTGAAATCCAGCGGCCTGAGTGCGTTTGGGGAGCACTCGCTGACCTTCCAGGACAACGATTGCTGCATCCCCTAACAATGCTTCCAGGGCGAAGGCCGGAACTGGAAGCCAGGAAGGACGGTGCATCACCTGTCCCAAAGTCTGACAGAATTCTGCCATACGCACGGGATTGGGGGCAGTGGCGTTAAAAGTGCCC
This sequence comes from Synechococcales cyanobacterium M55_K2018_004, assembly GCA_015295905.1. Classification (GTDB taxonomy): domain Bacteria; phylum Cyanobacteriota; class Cyanobacteriia; order Elainellales; family Elainellaceae; genus DVEB01. The sequence goes on along the minus strand of DVEB01000360.1, from coordinate 5,560 downwards.
TCAAAACTAGGATCGGTCAGTGCTTTGAGGATCAGGTTCATCAGATCCTCACGGTGGATCCACGAAAACCACTGACGTCCGGTTCCCAGCGGACCACCCGCAAACAGGCGGAAGGGGGGCAGCATTTTGGCAACCGCTCCACCCATGCCTAAGACGATTCCAGTTCGCAGAATTACCAAGCGAGTGCCACTCTGCGTTACCTCCTGAGCGGCAGCCTCCCATTTCTGGCAGACCTCTGCCAGAAAATCATCCCCTGCCGGACTACTCTCCTCAAAGGTGGCCGTTTCGCTAGTGCCGTAGTAGCCGATGGCAGAGGAGTTCACTAGCACTGAGGGCTTAGGATTGGCCTGGACGATCGCCTCGACAATTTTCTGAGTGCCGATCTGGCGGCTGTCCAGAATGACCTGCTTGCGTTCGGGTGTCCACCGTTCTTCAGCAATGGGCGCTCCTGCTAAGTTGACGACCCCATCACAGCCAGCGATCGCCCTCTGCCACTCGCCCGACTGCAACGGTGTGTACTCCACAACTTCCACGTTGGGGAAGGCTGCTTTGGGGAAGACGCGATCGCCATGGACTTTGCTACGGGTCAGCACAACGACCTGATGGCCTTCTTGCTGCAATCGTTCCACCAAGCGAGTGCCAACAAACCCTGTTGCGCCTGTCACTGCAACTTTCACAAATACAACCTCCAGCAAACGTATCAGCGTCTCCGCAACCAAGTGACTAATTCACACAATCAAGCAGCATCCATCTACGATTTTGAATGCCTCCTCTCCATTGTGACAGAACGTTGTAGTGGGTGTAATTGGTATGATTGGTCGCACTGCGAAATGCGATCGGATGATGGACAGTGTGAAAAATTCGGAATACTGGCATCCGCATTCCAGAATTTTTCACGGAATTTAGTTCAACCTTCAATTTTTTATTGGTAGCACTCTAAACATTGAAGTTTTCAAGAGGGATTGCACACCGACACGTCAGTCCCCACCCAAACCGTGTAAATTGTAAATTTGTGTAGTCCGCGTGGGGTGTTTGTCACGACAGTCTCAGCCACTGCCACATCATCGATGAAATATCTATGGCGACCCTTTCCAGTGAACTCGAGGCCTTTTTCTTTGACAACAAGCGTTGGCAGCACCCCGAAGCCAGCGAGCTAACTGCCGACGCCTCCAGTCTCTCGCCAGAGCAAATTTCCAACGATAGCGATCGGTTCAAAGTCACCCTCGGCGACATCCTCGACCTAGCGGGGGAACGGACCTTCGGGTTTCTGTTTGTGTTGCTATCGTTTCCGTCTGCCCTCCCAATTCCGGCTCCTGGCTATTCAGTCCCCTTTGGGTTTGCCATGCTCCTCTTAGCGGGGCAATTACTCATTGGCCGGGATGAACCCTGGTTTCCAAACAGTTGGCGGCAGCATGGGTTTGATGTCAATCAAATTCGCCAGGTGCTCAAAGTGGGCTTGCCCTGGTTGCGGCGAATTGAGTCCATTTCCCGTCCCCGTTTAACTCAGGTCTGCACTAGTCTCCTTGGTCGCACGATCATTGGTTTAGCCATCTGCCTGATGTCGATTTCGATGATGATTCCCATCCCTGGCACAAATACACTCCCGGCCATGGGGATTTTCGTCACAGGCTTTGGGTTGCTAGATGATGATGGGGCCATTAGCCTAGGCGGGTTAGCACTTTGCGTTTGTGGTTTTATCCTGTCGTCTTCAATTTTGCTGGCGATCGCCTTTGGTGGTAGTAGCCTGCTCGATCTGATCAAAGACGCTTTAGGTCGTTAGTCAAACCTTGGGATCACGTTCAGGATGTGGCGCTGCAACGCTTCAGGAGTCAAAGCAAACATGCGGCAGTCTTCTGCCTGCGATCGCCCCCAGGGAACAACCTAGTCGAGTTTGAACGGCCTAGAGAGTTTGGCCCGGAGAGTTGGGCCTGGAGAATTGGGCCTGGAGAATTGGGACTTCGGCTTGGCTCAGGCCAAGAGTTCGCCCCGTAAGACAGTGACGGCTTGCCCCCCCAGAAGGACGCGATCGCCCTGCCACTGAACCTTGACCACACCCCCACGGGGGGAGGCTTGGTAGGCCAGGAGGTCGGGTTTTTGCAAGCGATCGCCCCAGTGGGGAGCCAAGGCACAGTGGGCAGAACCTGTGACTGGGTCTTCGTCAATGCCTGCGCCAGGAGCAAAGAAGCGCGAGACGAAATCGTACCCAGAAGTGGTGGCCCTGCTGGTGACGATGATGCCTCGGACGGGGAGCGATCGCAGTTTCGTAAAATCAGGCTGCAATTGACGGACGAGAGTTTCAGTATCGACCTCGATCAGGTAATCAAATGCGCTTTTGCCGATATAGGCAGCGTTGGTTGGAGAGATGCCCAGCGCAGGCAGCAGGTCGGCAGGAGGACTGACAACCTGGCAATGGGTGACGGGGAAGTCGAGTTCAATCCAGGTGGTTTGGTCGGGTGCAGTCGTGCGTTTGGCGGTGAGCAGGCCACTACGAGTATGGAAGCGCGCGATCGCCTGGGTAGAAAGATGGCCTTCGCTCCAGAGGACGTGAGCACTAGCGAGGGTAGCATGTCCGCAAAGATCGACCTCCACCGCAGGGGTAAACCAGCGCAACTGAAACCCGTCTGCCTGTGGGAGCAGAAAGGCGGTCTCCGAGAGGTTCATTTCGCGGGCGACCTGTTGCATCCAGGCCGCTTCTCTGGGAGCAGGGAGGAGACACACCGCAGCCGGATTACCAGCAAAGGGGGTGTCGGTAAAAGCATCAACTTGGGTCAGGGGGAGTCCCACGGGTTAGCGCTCGAAAGCAACAGAGTTATCTTACCGAAAAAGTTGTCATACCAACTCCGTCGGTGATTGAGTTGGGTTGTCGTGGGGTAAGCTATGTACGGATTCCGTATCAATTTCTGAGCACTGCGTCTAGAGACTGGCGTGCATCCCCCCTTGATGCGTTATAGCCGTCGCTTAACACATCCTGCACCTGGTGTGAATATAAAATTCCCCTCAGGCGTTATGGCTACTGCCCAACCCATTCTACGGTGGAAACATGATTGCCTTGAATCTCTTAACAGCACTGTCCGTGGGTGTAGTAGCGTTCTTCCAGCCAGACACGCACATCTTCTTCGGAGCCGACTTCAAGCGATTCGCCAGTCAGGGGGTCGTAGGCGTGCCAGACCGACATGCCGTGGTCTCTGGTTGTCCAGACGTGGGGTTCAGCATTTGTGGCGGCAAGATTCAGGAATTGATCCCACAGTTTGTTAAAGGTGGAGGTGATGCCTCGCAGGATCGATGGAGTTTTCATAAATGGCCTCCTTCCTCGTCGTGAATGTTGAAGTGCAAATTGAGGAGAGGATGATGAAGAAGGGAATGATTTTTTTACTGAAACAACATTCTCCCTATGCTTAGAGTATAACGATTTTGGCTCCATTTCTCCTTCATGCTAAGGCATGACCCGAATGGGTGATTTCAACACAATTAGGCTCTGCTTTTAGGTTCTGCTTTGCGTGGCTCCATTTAGCGGCAATAGCAGTGACGATTCCATTACCAATCGAGACTTCCAAATCGGTATCATCATGACTGACCCGGCAACACTGACAGCCAGTGCGATCGCCACTCTTGCCTTCCAAAAGTTTATGGAAACGAGTGCGGGAAAACTGGCGGAGAAGTTTTCCGAAATGGCGATCGCCCGCATGGATGATCTGTTAAAGCGCATTTGGGCCAAACTGCGCGGACGACCCCGCGTGGAGGAGATCAAAGCCGCCGTTGAAAAGACCCACAACATCACAGCGGAGCAGGTGAATCAAATTGCGGCCTATCTTCAGGTGGCGATGGACGACGACCCGCAGTTTGCCAACGAGATTCGGCTTTTGGCCCAGGAAATCAACGCCGGCAAGCTGCTTGACCAGAGCCACATGACTCAAAACATCATTGGCGACCATGCCAAAGGCTGGCAAACCAACGTGGAAGGCGGCACGGCCTACATCGGCGACATCACCATTCACCAAAGCCAACCGCCCGCAAACTCCTGACTCAATCCCGACTCAACCAAGTCCCCATGAGCGACCAGCACATTCACGACCAGGGCCAGGGCTTTCAAGTCGAGGTCAAAGGCGGCACGGTCTACATTGGTGACAACAAAATCTATCCACCGCTGCCGCCGCCCTCGCCGACGGGCATTCCCAGCAACCTGCCCCAGTACCCTAGCCCAAGCTTTCGGGGCCGGGAAGACGACTGGGCCAGGCTGCACGCCGCCTTGCAGCAGACGGAGCGCGTCGCCATCACCGCGCTGCACGGCATGGGTGGCGTTGGCAAGACGGAACTGGCGCTGCAATATGCCACGGCGAAGCTGCGGGAGGGCGCGTATCCTGGCGGCGTGTGCTGGCTGGGGGCGCGAGAGCAGGAGCTTGGCATGCAGATTACGCAATACTTTCAGGCGCAACTGGGGCTGAGCCTGCCCGACGGCCTAGACGACTTGGCCGCACAGGTGGGCTATTGCTGGCGGCACTGGCGCGAGGGCGAGGTGCTGGTGGTGGTGGATGATGTGGCCTATCAGCGGGTAGAGGACTACGAGGCCGAGATCAAACCCTACCTGCCCACCGACCCACGCTTTCGGGTGCTGGTGACGACGCGCCAAAACCTGGGAGCCAGCTTTTGCACCGTGCCGCTGGGGGTGTTGGCGGCAGCGGCGGCGCTGGAGGTGTTGCGCGACTTGGCAGGAGCCAGCCGCATTGATCGCCAGATCGCTGAGGCAAAACTGCTCTGTGAATGGCTGGGCTATTTGCCCCTGGGGCTGGAACTGGTGGGGCGATATTTGGCCAGCAAGCCAGACCTAACGCTGGCGGAACTGTTGCGGCGGCTGGAGCAGCAGAAGCTGGCGGCGCGGGCGCTGTCTCGCCAAGAGGCAATGACTGCCACCCATGAGAGCGTAGCCGCCGCCTTTGAACTGAGCTGGAACGACCTGACGGCAGCGCAGCGACACCTGGGAGAGCGGCTGAGCCTGTTTGCGCTGGCCCCGATTCCCTGGGCACTGGTGAAAGCGATGCAGCCCGAAGCGGATGCTGAAGACCTGGAAGACGACCGCGATACGCTGGTAAACCGCAACCTGCTGAACCGCGTGGGCGAGGGCAGCTACCAACTGCACAGTCTAATCCGCGAGTTCTTTGCCGACAAGCGAGGGCAGGCGACCGATGCCGACGACCTGACCCGCATCCACTGTGCCGTGCTAGGGCAAGTTGCCCAACAGATTCCCTGGACGGCTCCCCAGGCAACCTACTTGGGCTTTGCCCCAGTCGTGCCGCATCTCAGGGAAGTCGTCGCTCACCACATGGAGGCAGTCAGCGATGAGGCCGTGCTTGCCCCTGCCAACGGACTCACCGCCTTCTACTACGGACAGGGCTTGTATGCCGAGGGCGTGCCCTGGGCAGAGCAATGCAAAGAACAGGCGGAGGCGCGCCTAGGCCCAGACCATCCCGCCACGGCGACCAGTTTGAACAATTTGGCGGGGTTGTATCGTGCCATGGGACGCTACAGTGAGGCGGAACCGTTGTATGGGCGATCGCTGGCCATC
>DVEB01000285.1 GCA_015295905.1 Synechococcales cyanobacterium M55_K2018_004 | reverse complement strand
CCCAAAACCCTTGTTTTTCCGTGCGCGTCGCGCACGGAAAAACAAGGGTTTCAGCTTATCCCAAATTCACGTTAACACAGCGTTACGTGCATAGGTGAGGACAAGGCGTTTTGTGGGGAAACCCAGCGCAGCGGGGTTTCCCCACAAAACGCATTTGACCTCATGAGCGCGTCGCGCCCCAAAACTCGCTTCACCCCGACTGACGTTGACGTGAAATGACGTGGACTAAATCGCGTGGGGAAAATAGTGCCGCAGGATCGCTTCGTAGGCTTCGTTGACCCGTTGCGCCTGTTCCTTGCTGCCGCCTGTATCGGGGTGGGCAGCCTTCATCGCCTGCTTATAAGCCCGCTTGATTGACTCCACCGTGAGCGGTGTGAATGGCCCTAGGTTGAGCAGCGACAGATAATCCGTGAGGGTGTTACCTGGAGCATAGCTGGCACCATTGACTCCCGCTGCCCGATAGCTTCCTTGAGGCCCCGTTCGCTGACCAGATTGACCCGCCGCCTGGTAGGATTTTTGCCCTGCCTGTTGGGAGGCTTGCTGCTGTCGGGTGGCCTGTTCAACCACCTGCCCGAGGGCGGCGATCGCCTCCTGTTCCCAACCAAACATCTCAAAAATTTCAGGATGAGACGCCAGCCGCTGACTCAGGCGACGGAGTTCGGGCAACCAAGAGTGCTGGGGATGGTGGACCGTTTTCCAGAGCGCATCGTAGGCAGTGTAGCCGCCCAGTTGATAGATGTAGTAGCGATCGCCCGTGCGGGGATCAAGGTGACAGCCAAATTGCTGGAGAATATCGGCTCCGGCATAGCCAATTCCATTGTCTTGGTGGATCAGGGTATGCAGCGTGGCTAGGGCGGGGTGGAGCGATCGCGCCCAGTCTAGTTCGCACAGAGCCACCCAGTCTGGTGGGAAAAACAGCGGTGTTTCCGCATTCATCTCGCGGTGGCTAGCACTGTACTGTTCGTAGTCGCCCACGGTGCCCCAAGCCGCCTGGATGCGCTGTTGCCACTCGGCCTGGTTTTGGGGAATCGGAGGATCATCCGTCAGTTCCAGTTGTCTGGTGATCTGGTCTAACTGGGTCTGTACCTTGTTGAGGCGTTCGTTGAGATGCAAGATGGCGGCGGTGAGTTGGCTGGAGAGTTGTTGATTGAGTTCTGTGGTGCGCAGATCCAGCAATTCCTGGAAGGACTGCAACACGTCAGCAGCATTGGGGAGAGGGGCAGCATGGGGCGATCGCTCTTCCCTAGAATGGTGCTCAAACAACTCTCGCAGCCGACGTTCGACCGAGCGCTGGTGGTCTGTCAGTTGGGCCAGCGCCTCCGAGAGGGTGGTCATTTGGTGGGTCAAGTAGTCCAGTGGACTGGTGTCCAGTGGCAGAGGACATTGGGTAGTGGTAGGTTGTGCCTGCGGCGGGGCGACTTGGGGAGAGGTGTACAGGTGTCGCCAGCCGTTGATTGATCGAAAAATAATCAGGTCTGCCTGGGGAGCGAGCTTGCCGCCGGAAAAAACCAGGGTGATCTCCCCCGGTTCAAAGGCAAGTTTGCCACTTTGCCAGTCTTGGATCACCTGGTGACAGAGGGATGCCAGCGAAAATTCCGTGGGCTGATTAACCATGCGATAGCCCACTTTGCTGCTGGTATGCCGCAAAAAACGGTCAGCTAGATCGGCGATCGCTGCTTCTGCCGTGTCCGCAGTGACCGGAACCATAACCTTCAAGGGTTCACTGGATGAGTGGGTCACAGACCAACGACTCCAAAATTCAGACTAACCGTACTGTTCACAGAGAAACGTGTCCTTATGTGGCAGCGATTCTAATCTAACGTGAATTCGGGATACGCTGAACCCCTTGCTTTTCCATGCGCGACGCACACGGAAAAGCAAGGATTTTGGGTCACTGCACCCGGCGCGGTGCCTCAAACCCCGCTTAACCAGAACTGACGTTAGTCTAGGTCGCCGTTCTGCCATTGGTCAATCACTCGAAAAATCGCCAGGATCATGAACCCGCGTCGAACAAGGAATGTTGCTGGGTTAGGGGCAGAGAGAATCGCCATTGCTGCGCCGAGGCATAAACGTTAGCGTAAATGTTGTGCTTGGTTGTCGCTCTACTTGTAAGGTTCCGCGTAGTTGCTGAGTCAACGCATTGACAATCTGTAGACCTAACGAGCCGGTGTTGAAAATATCAACATGGGAGGGGATGCCAATACCATTATCAGAGACTGACAGCGTGGCATGACCAGTTGAGGTGCGAAAAAATTTCACCTTGATTTCAGGGTGAATGTCTTGCCAAGATTCAATCGATAATCCTGAAAAAGCGTGCTTAATTGCATTTGAGACCAATTCGTGGACAATCAAGCCACAGGCAATCACATCGTCGGCGAGGAGTGGCATTGAAGGAATCTCTAGAGTAAGGGCGATCGCAGCTGCCGTGGATAGGTAGGAGTGTTGAATGTGATTGAGCAGACTACGGATATACTCGGCAACGTCAATTTGGGTGAAGTCTCGCGAGGCATAGAGCTTTTCATGCACCAGCGCCATTGCCTTGATCCGGTTTTGGCTTTCTTGGAGCAGCCTGATGGCAACGGCATCTTGTACGGTAGCAGTCTGTAACCGTAGCAGGCTAGAAATCATTTGCAGATTATTTTTCACCCGGTGGTGAATTTCCTGGAGGAGCATTTCTTTTTCCCGCAACGAGGTCCGCAACTGCTCCTCTGCGTGTTTGCGGTCAGTAATGTCAAGATCAACCCCAACCATGCGGAGGGGGTCGTGGTTGTCTCCATAAATCACCTGCCCAAGCGTAGAAAGCCAGCGCAAAGTACCATCTGGGCGAATAATTCGAAAATCGCAGGCATAGTGGCCTTGCTGAATTGCCTGCTCGTAGTGTTGTACTACGAAGGCGCGATCGTCGGGGTGAACTTGGTTGAGAAATGTTGCGAACTGGCCATCAAAGCTGCCGGGTGCAAAGCCAAATAGCTGTTGAGATTCCGCCGACCAGCGTTCAATACCTGTCTTCAGGTCAATTTCCCATACCCCCATGTGGGCAGCCTCAACCGCTAGCCGCAAGCGCTCCTGACTCGCCCGTAAGGCCTGCTCTGTCTGACGGTGCTGCTGCACTTCCTGCATCAGTTGCAGGTTGACTGCTTCCAGTTGGGCCGTCCGTTCCTGCACACGCTGTTCCAATTCCTGGTTCATTGCCAACAACGCTTGTTGGGCCTGATAGAGATCTTGTTCGGCCTGGAGTCGTTCTGCTTCAACTCGCTTGCGATCGCTAATATCTTCGACCATGCCAACCCCAGTCAGGATGTTGCCATCCTGGTCACGGATTGTGGTGGCCGTAAGGCTGCCCCAAAAGCTACTGCCATCCTTACGCAGGTAACGTTTTTCTCGTTTGATGGAGAACACTTCATTGTTGAGAGCCGCCGCAAAGAGACGGCTTTCCTCTGATCGGTCATCGGGGTGGGTAACCTCAAAAATGCTGCGGTTTAACAATTCTGCTTCGCTGTAGCCCAGCATGGTGCAAAGGCTGGGGTTGACTTGCAGCAGACGGCCATGCAGGTCAGTCAGGGCAATTCCTAAGGGGCTAGCCTCAAATATGCTGCGAAAGCGTTGTTCACTCGCGCGCAAGGCATCGGTGGTTTGTTGTTTGGCGGCCAGTTCAATCTGGACTTGTTGGTAAAGGTCTGCCTGGCGGAGCAAGACGCCTAGCTGGTTGGCCACACCACTGGCAAGGTCTACAATACCAGGTGTCCAGGTTGTGGCTCTGCCCAGGCGCAGCAGGCTGAGGCTGCCCCAAACCTTGCCGCCAACCACCACAGGCACTAGGAGCCACGCCCCCGGAAATGTGGTGGCGATCGCCCGGTTAACCGCATCGCCCACGGCGCGGGTGTCTTCTAACTGCACCACCTGCAACTGTTTGAGTTGGGCTGTCAAGGGATTGTCTGCATCGGGGATCTCGATGCCAACCTTGGAGGGAAACTGGGGCGATCGCCGAAACTCTGCGACGTGTTTCCAGATCCCCTGCTGGGGCAGGTATTTGACCAGTGCCACAACATCGGCTGCAAGGGCCGCAGCAATTTCCGTCGCAGCAACCGTGTAGACCTCGTTGAGGTCAAGGGTTTGGCGCACCATGGTGGCAATTTTGCTGATCACCTGTTCCCGCTGCGCTTGTTGCTGTAGGGCCGCTTCTGCTTGTTGGCGCTTGGCTTCGGCCTGTTTCTGCGGTGTAATATCCTCACAAAGAATGATCACACCTTGCCGGTGCTGCTGGCGATCGCGCATCAAGCAGACAGTTAGCCGCCCCCACACAATTGCCCCATCTTTACGTCGGTATCGTTTGTGAATGACGTAGCTGTCCCGCTTGCCTGCAATCAGCTCTTGAAACAGGGCGTCATCCAGCGACCAGTCTTCAGGGGGAGTAAAATCGTGGTAGTGCATCCCCACCAGTTCTTCTAGGGGGTAGCCCAAAAATCGACAGTCGGCTTCATTGGCGGTGATCACGTAGCCGTTGAGATCGGTTAGCGCCATTGGCACAGAGGCATTTTGAAACATGGCGAGGAAGCGATTTTCTTCCGCCTGTAATGCTGTTTCTAGCCAGCGGCGATCGCTGACATCGTGCAGGATAGCGACAACTTCGAGAACCTCACCCCGATCATCCACAATGGGGATGCAACGGGCACTAAAGACGCCGACCTGCAATTGTGCCGGGAGCGCCAGCCTGACCTCGCCAAACTGGGGCGATCGTCGTTCCACAGCTCGCCGCAACAAGTCTTGATACAAGTCTTGATCACTGGGGGGAAGATTGGTGAGAAGCAGTTCGGCATGGGTCTTGCCGAGCATGGCACTGGCGCTCAGGCCATAGCACTCCTGAACCCTAGTATTGACGAACCGAAACCGCAAACTGGCATCATAGACCATTACCATCTCTGGCAGGGGGTCGAAAATGGCAGACCACATGCCTTGTGGCTCTGGCGCCGCAGGGCAGGCGTTGTGAGCCTGGAGAGCAGTTGCCTGCTGTAACGCCATCTGGCACTGGCGTAATTGCTCCTCCAACGCCGCACAATGAGCTTGCAACTGAGCCAAGGTTTGGGCTTCAGGCATACTTTCAGCTGTGTCCGAGGGCAGAGGAGATTCCGACATACGTGTAGATAAACTCATCGATAGAGTTCCCATCCTAAGGAACAGGAATTAACTAAGGTCAGTTCTGGTTAAGAGGGGTT
>DVEB01000266.1 GCA_015295905.1 Synechococcales cyanobacterium M55_K2018_004 | reverse complement strand
CATAGCAAACAGATAACCTTTCGGTACTGTCTCAACCGAGATCTAGCGGTCTAACTATTAATAGACTGAATTTTTCCGCCTAAGATCCCAAACTGGGGGATTAGGCAGAATGATTCGGCATAACACCCCAAATGCACTACTTATGGCGACTATTGCTACATAATACGCCGTTTAAGCTGATTTGCCAGAATCTTTCCGCATAATTTCAGATTCCCTACGGAGGTGAGCAGGTGTACTATTAGACACACAGTGCATCTACTTATCTCTATGCAGCCACCTCCTAAAAAATTATTGGATCAGGTGCGGGATGCCATGCGTCTCAAGCACTACGCCTATCGCACGGAAGAAACCTACGTGCAGTGGATTCGTCGCTACATCCTGTTTCACAATAAGCGCCATCCCAGAGAGATGGGTAGAGCTGAAATCGAAGCCTTTCTCACCTATCTCGCCGTCGAGGGACAGGTTTCTGCGTCAACCCAGAACCAAGCCCTCAGTGCTTTGCTGTTTCTTTATCGGGAAGTGCTCAATCTGGAAATGGCGGGCATCGATGCTGTTCGAGCCAAATGCCCGCGCTATGTGCCAACCGTTTTGACTAAGCAAGAGGCGATCGCAGTCATTCAACACTGTGACGGAATTTATCAACTGGTGGTAAAGCTACTTTACGGCAGCGGGCTGCGGCTAATTGAGGGATTGCGCTTGCGTGTGAAGGATGTGGACTTTGCTCAACAGCAAATCGTGGTTAGAGACGGCAAAGGCAGCAAGAGTCGAGTCACAATGCTGCCATCAACGGTAGCTGCAGAACTGCGTGACCATCTTGTGGGGGTGCAGCGGCAACACCAGCGAGATTTGAGTCGCGGGTTTGGATCTGTCCTTCTCCCCTTTGCACTTGAGCGTAAGTATCCACACGCAAACCGGGAATGGATTTGGCAGTATGTTTTCCCATCGAGTTCAATGACCAAAGATCCACGCAGTGGGTTAGTGGGTCGGCATCATTTGCATGAAAGTGGAGTCCAAAAGGCAGTGAAACGAGCAGCAGGCGCTGTAGGAATCACCAAGCGAATCGGCTGTCACACCTTTCGCCACAGCTTTGCCACCCACCTGCTCGAAAGTGGTTACGACATCCGCACGATTCAAGAATTGCTGGGTCACAAAGATATCAAAACGACCATGATTTACACCCACGTCCTTAACCGGGGTGGGCGTGGAGTACGCAGTCCTCTAGATCATTAATCTCCTAGATCATCAATCTCCTAAGCCAATACGCTTGTCAGAACGAAAAAACTTCTGTACTGTTTTGTCTAATCACCAAAAGCTGATGCGCCTCCTGAAGATGCGCCAACATTTCCAGGAGGCTAACCCCCACACTGATGGAGGCAGTGCAAGGGCTAAGACGAGTTTAAGTCATAGCTGCTCCGTTCTGCTGCAAATTTGAACGGGGCGGCTTCAGTTTTTGGGTTTCCTGACAACCCAAAAACAAAAAGGAGAAAACTAATGACCGTTGAGTTTGAGAGCCTCTCACCGGAAGAACGCACGGTGCGCATTTTGGTTATGGGGCATCCCACCGCCCTGCGCTGCTTTCAATATATTTTGCACATCAAGGGGCTTGCCGAACCCAACGACTGGTCACGGATTATCTTGCAGCCCCATGCTCAGGAGGGCATGATCACTTTGATGAAGCAGTTGCGCTGAGGTTGGGTACGGCGGGAGCCGTTGAGTTGGCGGGTTAGCCGGGGTAGCAAGGCTGAAGTGATGCCAAAGACCTGCTGCCGCTGCCCAGAAAATCGGTACAATCACAACGTCTCCCCCACCCTCCTAATCCTATGACTGCACCTCCTTCCTCCTTCACCGACATCCAAAACCACTGGGCGCGTCCGTTTATCGAGGCTTTGGCAGCACGGGGCATTGTGCGAGGGTTTGGGGATGGCACCTTTCGCCCCAACCAAACAATCACCCGTGCCGAATTTGCTGCCATGCTGCGGGGAGCTTTTACCGTCTCCCCAAAGCGCCCCTACGTGCCGTTTGTCGATGTGCCGCCAAACTTTTGGGCGGCAGCGGCAATCCGCTGGACCTACGAGACGGGGTTCATGTCGGGCTATCCCAACCGTGAGTTTCGCCCGGCTGAGGTAATTCCACGGGTGCAAGCCTGGGTTGCCCTGGTGAGCGGGCTGGGCATGACGGCCTCAGGGCAAGTTCCCCTTGCAGACCTGTTTGTGGATGCGGCACAAATTCCAGGCTGGGCCAGCAGTGCGATCGCCACAGCTACGGAAGCGGGAATTGTAGTCAACTACCCCGACCGCACGCAACTGCGGCCTCAGCAAGCTGCGACCCGTGGGGATGTTGCCAGCTTTGTCTATCAAAGCTTAGTGTATCTCGACCAGGATCTGGCCTCCCCAATCGACTCGGAGTGGATTGTGCGTTGGGTGCGGCTGGTGTCGGTGGCCCATCGGCGAGAGTTTCGGGCGGCCTGGGTGGCCATCGTGTGGAATATTGACTTTCCCAGCACACGCAGCCTCACCACCACCCAACAGCAGGCCGAATTGATTGCCATCCTAGACCAGTTAGAGGCATTGAACTTCAATGCGGTGATTTTGCAGGTGCGGCCTGAAGGCGATGCGTTGCACCAGTCTACCCTGGAGCCGTGGAGTTTTTGGTTGACGGGCACCCAGGGCAAAGCGCCCAACCCAGTGTATGACCCCTTGCAGTTTGCGATCGCTCAGTGTCGTCAGCGCAACCTGGAACTCCACGCCTGGTTCAATCCCTACCGCGCCCGTACCTCAGCGCAGACCGTGAATGTGGCCCCCCACATTGCAGTCACTCATCCAGATGTCGTCTACACCTGGGGCAACCAGTTGTGGATGGACCCTGGTGTGCAGGTCGTCCAGGATCGCACCTACAGTGTGATTATGGATGTGCTGCGCCGCTACGACGTGGACGGCATTCACCTGGATGACTATTTCTATCCCTATCCAATCGCCGGACAAACCTTCCCCGATGCTGCCACCTACCAGAAGTATCGAGCCGGTGGCGGCACTCTTTCCCTCAACGATTGGCGACGCGACAACGTGAACCGCATGGTGCAACGACTGGCCACGGGGATTCGTGCCACCAAACCCCAGGTGAAATTTGGCATCAGTCCCTTCGGCATCTACCGTCCGGGTCAACCACCGGGGATTCAAGGACTGGATGCCTACGACCAGTTGTTTGCCGATGCACTGCTCTGGTTGCAGCGCGGCTGGGTTGATTATCTCGCACCTCAACTCTATTGGCGAATTGACCCACCGGCCCAGAGCTATCCCGTCCTACTCAACTGGTGGGCCGACAACAATCCCCAAAAACGCCACATCTATGTCGGCAATAACCTGGCTCAGCTAGATGGCAAAGCCTGGGACTTAAACGAAATTGAACGTCAGGTGGCTATCACGCGCAACCTGGCATCCAAACTGGCTCTGGGCAATATTTTCTACAGCGCCAAAGCATTCACAACCAATCGCCAGGGCATCAGCGATCGCTTCCAGGCTGAGACCTATCGTGCCCCTGCCCTCCCCCCCACCATGCCTTGGCTGGGCACCACCTCCCCTGCCCCCCCGCAAAACGTGCGATCGCAGGGTGGCAGACTCACCTGGAGCGCTGCCCCCAACACCCGCTGCTTCACCCTCTACCAGCGGCAAGGCACCGCCTGGAACCTGAAAAAAATCCTCCCTGCCACCGTCACAAGCTTTATCCTCTCCCCTGGCACCTACGCCCTCTGCACGGTAGACCGCCTCGCCAACGAAAGCACTGGCGTCATCGCAGACGTTAAATAATACGGAATCCGTTGCTTATAGGGTCGGTTAGTTTTTGGTAGAACACCCGCTGCGCGCGCGTTCTACCAAAAGCTAACTGCTACTTTATAAGCGGATTCCGAATAACATGAATTCCAGATGCAAGGAGAATTGCCAACCGCACCACCCTAGCGGCCAGTCGCCAAGCGACCTGGTTGGGTCAGCAGACGGGCGATCGCCCTCATCACCACCTGGGCTGTGTCCAACAAGAATTCTCGATTCAGGTTCTCCATCGTATCGCTGGGTTGATGGTAGTGCGGATTGCGGAAGTTGGCCGTATCAGTCACCATTACTGCCCCAATTCCCCGTTTCCAAAAAGGGGTGTGGTCACTCCGCAGCAGATCGGGAGTGAGTGGCCCCAGCAGTGGCACCGCCAGGGTCAAAACGGGGGTAAGGTCGGCTGTTTGCGATCGGGAGAAGGCATCAATCAGGGGTTGATGGCCCTGATCACCAATCACGGCGATGAAGTTTCCTCGGTCTGTGGGGGGTGTGATGGGTAAAAGGTCGGGATAGGTTTGACACCCCGGTTGATCGCAGCCATAGCCCAACATTTCGAGGATGACGGCACCACTGAAACTAGGGCGATCGCCCATCTGCTCAACAAATTGCTTGCTGCCAACTAAGCCCACTTCTTCCTGGTCAAACAGCGCCAGTTGCAGAGTCCGGGGGGTGGGAAGGTTGGCAAAGAGGCGAGCCGCTTCCAGCACCGTAGCCACCGCAGTAGCATTGTCATCCGCTCCGGGCGATCGCTCCACAGAGTCATAGTGCGCCCCCAGTAAAAGCACACCTGCTGAAGGATCCGTGCCCGCCCGCTCTGCCACCAAATTAATCCCCGAGAAGGAACCATCAGTGTAGGGCTGTGCTTGCACTGTCCAACCCGCTTGCTGCAAGGCCGTGGTAATGTACTGACGGGCGCGATCGCGCTCTGCCGGGCTGTGGCGAATGAAGGAGAGGGCAGCCACATCCGCGAGCAGGCGGCTGGAGTTAACTTGCACTGCGGCAAAGTCAGTGGTTTCTAGGGCAATCAGATCGGCGATCGCGGCGGTTCCTGCCAGTGACGATTGCCCAATGATGGAGGGTGGCCTCAAGGGTTGGACGAACCAGTGCCACCCCAGCACCCCCACTAGCGTGACCAAGACTAGGATTACCACGCCTAGCTTCCGCATATAGGTCGTCTTCCCCCTCAGTTTCCCCCTATTGTATAGCGGTTTTCATAGTTATGAGAGACAGCCACGCTGCACAAAATCTTGCTGGCTAAGGGGTTGAGTGGTGTGGTCTGGGGTGCATGTCACGGTTGCTCTCATCCTAAATCCCTCTCCCAACTTGGGAGAGGAACTTTGAGAGGTTCGGGCTCTCCTGCTCCCAACTTGGGAGCAGGGGCTGGGGGATGAGGGCCTGCAAAGGTGACAT
>DVEB01000314.1 GCA_015295905.1 Synechococcales cyanobacterium M55_K2018_004 | reverse complement strand
CGGTGACCCAAAACCCTCTTAACCAGAACTGACGTTACTTACAATGGTCTGTGACCACACCACGGCAAGCAGCTAGACCTGAGCCTAAACTCCAATTCAAAGACACTGAGAGGCTTTCACAACAGGTCAACGGCAATCTCGCCCGGTAAAAAATCTGGTCCCTGTTTAGTGGCACAGAAGCCCAGGTCAACTCGTCGCCCTACCGAGAGATTGCGCCCCCAAGGGGCGGGTATGACGGTGTACTGATTTCCTTGCCGATGAAACGTTCCATTCCAGCGGTTGTAGATCTCGGCCTGGTGCATCGTGAATCGTAGCCGCCAGTTGGTAATGGGGGCCGTCCCAGTGTTGACAATTGCAAAGGTCATGCAGAACCCCGTGTGCCATTCTGTTTGCAGGCGAGCCGTGACCCGTGGGGCCTGAGGACTGAGAGGTGGTACGCTCTGGAGTGCAGCGGCAGACGAGTGGAGAACTGCCAGCGGAGGTTGAGCTATAGATACCAGAGGACTGGCCCACAATAGGCCCATGCTCCCGAACAGGGAAACAATTTGCTGACTTAAGGGATGGATGATCTGCGGCACGATCTAGCTGATTCAGGTCGGTTCAGGAACATTGGTTCAGGTATCCTTGCTGGACCGCAAGCGGTGCGATCGCACCTGCTCACCCGTGCGAGATTACTCCCACTTGTGCCGGATCCAGTCGTAGAGCTTGATGTAATCCTCAGCCGAGTGTTTCCACGAGTAGTCGTAGCTCATCCCCTGTAGGGCGAGTTTCTCAAATTCTTCAGGATAGTACTTATACAACCCGATCGCCCGATCCATCGCAGACTCTAGGGCGTGATGATCAGTTTGGTAGAAGACATAGCCGTTGCGTTCCTCGGGGGGATGGTTTTCATCGTAGTCCCGATCGAACACAGTGTTAACCAGACCTCCCACACCCCGCACAATGGGAACCGTACCGTAGCGCAGGCTGATCATCTGGGTGAGGCCGCAGGGTTCAAAATTGCTGGGCACCACAATCATGTCAGCGCCCGCATAGATCAGGTGTGAGAGTTCTTCGTTAAAGCCCAGTTCCAGGTGGGCATCGGGGTTGCTGTGCAGAAAGTTCTTTTCATGCCAGAACCAGTTATTGATACCAGGCTCGGTTGCTGCTCCAAGCAAGACAAACTGAGCACCCCGACCCAAGGCGTAGTAGATGGCGTGGTGGACGAGGTGAACCCCCTTTTGGTCATCCAGTCGTCCGATATAGCAGACAATTGGCTTCTCAGGATCATCCATTAAGTTGAGGCGCTCGCGTAATGCTTTCTTGTTCTTGGCCTTGTCCTGGAAAGTTTCTTTAGTGTAGGGGAAAGGAATGTAGCGATCGCTCTCTGGATTCCAAAACTCGTTGTCGATGCCGTTCAGAATTCCGCTGAACTTGTGTTGTTGCAGATGTAGTGTGTGGCCAAGACCATAACCTTCCATGCCGTGGTGCGCTTCCCAAGCATGGTGAGGCGAGACCGTGTTGACATGGTTCGAGAAAATGATTCCTGCCTTCATCAGGTTGATCGCAAAGGGGTTGAAATTGTCCTGCATCCGGAGTTGATCAAAGTAATACTCCGGACGGTTGAGCCCAGTAGCTGTGAGAACTTCGACCCCATTAATTCCCTGGTGCTTGAAGTTGTGGATAGTGTAGAGCACCCGTTGATGCTCCATGCCATGGTATTTGTAAATCTCGAACAGGAGTACAGGAATCAGTCCTGTCTGCCAGTCATGACAGTGAATCACATCAGGACGCTTGTTACTCTTCAACAAAAACTCCAGCGCAGCTTTGTTGAAGAAGGCAAACCGCATCACATCGTCTTGACAGCCGTAGTAGCAACCGCGGTTAAAAAAGTTATCGAGTGAGTGGGGCTGGATGAAGAAACACAGACGACCATGCACCCAACCACAAAACACGGAGCAGTGCACATAGCCGTCATACCAAGGGACGAACAGATCCCGATAAGCATCGTGCAGGCCCCAGATGTGGTCATACCGCATACAGTCGTACATCGGCAGGATTAGTTCCACACAGTGGCCCTGACTTTCAACAGCACGACTGAGACCGTAAACAACGTCGCCCAGCCCACCTGCTTTGATTACCGGAGCACACTCAGAGGCAATCTGTACGATGTACATAACTCTCGCTTACCGTGGGATAACTGCGGTTAATAACCTAACTAGGACGCATTATGCTAGTGCGTGGCAGATTTGTAAAGTCATGTGAACAAAACGTGAGTCACCCATTGAGTGAAGGGGTGAGTGAGGGGGTGAGTGTGGAGGACGTGCAGCGCTCCCCACGCCAGGCAGCAGGACAATGGCTCAAGGTAGTGTCTGAGTGAGGATCTGCCCTCAGCCCCCCACTCCTTTGCTCCCAAACTTGGCAGCAGGGGAGCCAGCTTCCAAGTCTCTCTTTACACAAGTCTCTCTTTACAAATGTGGAAGAAGGCCGCTGGATGAAGCTTGCTGCCCGCAGGGTGGGCAGGCTGAGTGGGGCGTTGCATCAGCGATCGCCCACGAGGATCTGCATCATGTCAGCGTGCATAAGAGCGATATCGGGGTCTCGCTGGATGGCGCGAAAGTACCCCTTCTCCATCGGTGTACCAAACTCAGCGGGTTGGATCAGCACTTCGGCCTGGTTGAGCAGATCCTCCACCTGTTGCTGGGTAACAGGTTCCTTCGCGTGCAGCACATCGTCGATCTGCACGATGAACTGCGACATGGGACGAAGCCAGCTAAACCAGCCGTCATCTTGGATCACGAGTTGGAAAAACTCAGTATTAGACCGAATGCGTCCGTGAAATTGCTCGTAAATGCCCCGTTCGGAGTCGAGTAGTGCTTTATGGAGGCGGAGGAGTGCCAGCCGAAAGTTACGCAAACGAGTCAGAGATTGCTCGAGAGAAGCGTCAGCAGAAGTCATGAAGAGCGATCGCACAACATACCTTTTCCATCTTGTCACATCCCAGCCATTTCATCCGAGGGCATCCGCCCCATGACGACGGGTTTTTCACGCCTCTGCTGATTTATCCTCTGGGGCAGAAATCCCTGCCTGCGGCATCCCATCTGACGGCAGGATGATACTAGGTTCAACGACTTGCAGCCGTTCTGTCGTGCCCCACTGATCCAGCACATCTTTGATCAGCACCTCTCGGACCAGCACTCGCACAATCACCACCAGCGGAATGGCCAGAAACAGCCCCAGGAAACCAAAGAAGGTCGCAAAAAAGAGCTGGGCCAGCAGGGTAACTGCTGGCAGCAAGGAGATCTGTTGACCCATCACAATCGGCACCAGCAAGAACTGCTCCAACTGCTGGATCAGAATGTAAGCGATCAGGACGGCGATCGATTTCCAAGGAGCATCGAGGAGAGCGATCGCCACGGGGGGGATGGCACTCAAGGTTGGCCCGACGTTGGGAATGGCCTCCATCAGTCCGGCCAGCAATGCATTTGCCAGCACCAAGTCTACCCCCAGAATCCATAGCACAATTCCACTGGCGATGCCAATCACCACCATGTTGAACAAGGTGCCGATAATCCAACTCACTAGGTCAACCTCACATAGAGAGAGGATTTCATCGGTGCGCCGCCGGTAGAAAGACGGGATCAAGCGGAGGAATCCCTGACGGTAGGGCTGGGGGTTGAGCAGAAACATGATGGTCAACACCACTACTAACAAAATCCCCAGCGTCACCCCAAAGAACCCCGCAAACACACCCAGAAAGTTATTCGCCAGCGTACTTGCTAGGGGTTGCAGTTGGGCCAGCAGGTCATTGAAACCGGGGATGTAGTCACTCGACTGCCCTGGTAGCATATCCAGCAGTTGGTTGAGCAGGCTTTCGAGCCGGCGAATGCCCGTCGGAACCAGCAGGGTCAGTTGCCGAAACTGATCGACAAAGGGGGGAACAATAATTGCCCCAAACAGCACCAGCACACTCAAGACCGCAAAGACAGACAGAAACACGGCCTGCCCCCGCTTCAGCCCTTGGGTTTGCAACCAGCGCACCAGGCGGTTCAGGGCCGTTGCAAACACCACGGCTACCATCGTCAGCAGCAAGAGCTGCCGCACCTGCCACAGGATGTACAGGCTCACCAACAGTACGACTAAGCCAATCCATTGCCCTAATTTCATGACGCCTCTCTACTCTGCTGACGGTGTACCACAATGACTCAGCGTGAGACATCCCTGCACAAAAAGCGATCGCCCGAACTCATCCACTAATGTTAAATTGACGGCATGGTTACTCTAACACCCAACGAAATCGAGTACTATCGGACAGTCTTTGCCGATGATGCGATCGCCACCCGCGCCCTCACCATGATTGACGACTGTGAGGGCGATCTAGAGGATGCGGCGATCGCTCTGGCCTTGCGGTCAGGACAGGAACCCGGGGAATCGGAGGGCTGGCTGGAACGCTATGCCAAACGGTTTCGGGTGACGCTCTGCCAGTCTGACCTCCGGCAGACTATTGAGGCAGGCAACTTGCCAGAAGCGGTGCGATCGCTGGCTCTCTCTACCGATGTCCCGGCTCCACTGGCGACCCCCGTGCTGCTCTACGTTTTGAAGACTGGCCTGGAGGAATTTTGCAAGCCCCTCAACGAAAAAATTTAAAGCCTGTCAGTGGCAGCTATGCCTCCCAAGGAATCGCTCCTCTGCCGTTCTGCCGATGCTTGCACCCTGCTCGTCCATGGGCGGGCTTGAGGGTTGGCCTTGGGCTAAGCGTTCTGTCTCTGCTGCTGGCAACAGCTCAGTCGGCAGTAGGGATCTGTCCGGTGCAGTTAGGGCCGCACCTCCAGCAGATCGCCCAGCAGTTACCCGCCCGTTCGCGCTGGGGCATGGTGGTGCGATCGCTGGCAGACAACCAAACACTGTTTGCCCACGAGGGCGATCGCTTTTTCATCCCCGCCTCTAATGGCAAACTGTTCACAACGGCAGCGGCGCTCACCCACCTCGGGGCCACCTACCGCATCCGCACTTCCGTGTATCGGGTGGCCGCCACCGGGACGGTGTTGCACGTTGTGGGACGGGGCGACCCCAGCCTGACCGATGCCCAATTGCAGGACTTGGCAAAACAACTGCGCGATCGCGGTGTTTCTCAGATCGATCGGTTGATTGTCGATGACACCTACTTCCGGGGCGACCCCATCAACCCCAACTGGGAATGGGAAGACCTCCAGGCTGGGTATGGTGCCCCAGTGAATAGCCTGATTGTCAATCACAACGAACTGCTTCTGACCTTAATCCCTCAGGCGTTGGGTCAACCGCTGCAAGTACAGTGGCAGGATCCGACAGCGGCCGCACAGTGGCG
>DVEB01000281.1 GCA_015295905.1 Synechococcales cyanobacterium M55_K2018_004 | reverse complement strand
TGTGAAAATAGTGAGAATCACGTTTCCATTCAATTGATTTCCCCAGCGAGTGGGGACCCCCTACGCTGTATGCCTTATGCTGTGGGTAGTCCAGAGGGCATTTGCGAGGGAACGATTTCGATACCAAGATCGAGTTAGTACCAGCATAGCTCAGAATCGCCAAAACGCAAGTAGGGTAAGCTTTCGAGGGTGACGACGAAACAACTAGCATTGCATATAGTTTTGCAATCTCTCGCAGCATCCATAGGCACATCAGACAATTGTTGACCTCGGTAACTGGGTTACGGGTGGGTTGCCCCATACCTCAACCTGGGCCAGCGTGTGGCGCGAGATGGGGTAAAACCGCACACTGTCTTCCCCTGGCTTGACCCGTTGCCGCAGGCGTTGCCGCAGTTCATCATACTTTTGCGGCGTTAGCACACACTCAAATACACTGTATTGCACACGCCGACCATAGCCCTCCAACAGATCGGCTACCTTTTTGCGGCGCTGGTCTGAAGGAATATCGTAGGTCACTAGGTAAAACAGCATTTAGCGGATCTGGTAGGGGTGGTAGCCTGTGCTGGGGTTGTAGACAAACTGTTTATAGGCTTTCACCTGTTGGGTCAACAGGTCCCAGCGGGGTTGTTCGTGGTGGTCGATGGTGAGTTGTTCTTCCATGCGCTGCACAAACGCCCGCAGGAACTTTTTGCGGCCCGCGTTGTTGAGGTAACACCCGCCATCTCGGTGTTCAAAATCATTCTCTGCATGCATGATGCCCCGATTCACCAGATACAATACCAGCGAGTCTACAATAGGTGCACGAAACTCCTCCACCAAGTCGGAGGCTAGGGCTGCATGGCGCTCAGACCCCTGGTGTAGGCAGGCATGGTAGGGGTCTAGCCCCTGCAGCTCGATGAGGCTGAGGAGATGGTTCCAAAGCACTTGGTAGCCAAAACTGAGCATGGCATTAACGGGGTTGCCGGGGGGACGGCGCGATCGCCCCAAAAAGACAAACCCGTGGCCCGTCAGACACTCGCCAAAGGCATTGAAGTAGCTGACGGCCCCTGTGCCTTCGATGCCCATGAGCCGTTCGATGGTGTCGGCATGGCCAGCCTGCTCTGCCCAAACGTCGAGTTGCTGAATGGCAGTGGTGGTGATGTCAGACGGTCGTCGCCGCTGCTGGCGTTGCAAAATGACGCGACTGTTGCGCAACTTGGCTTGTACCAACCGCCGGGCCACCAGCAGCCGATCGACGGCCTGGAGTTCTTGTTGATAGCGCGCTAGGGAGCGATAGCCGCGCTCGATGGGCAACACTCGCCCGTAGCAATAGCCCATGCGCGACAGGTAGGCAATGGGTATATGGCGTTGCAGACAAGCGCGGATCACCTGGGTGGTGACCTGCGACTTGCCAAAGATGAGGATTTGCTCCAGCAGGGGAAGCTGCACTGCATCCAGGACGGCTTGCCCCTGGCGGATCACCACTTGCTCGTGCTGCAACATCAGCACACAGCCCTGCTGAGAGACGTAAAGAGTCCGCATGGGCTGAGTCTACTCGTCCTCAAAGCGATCGAGGGAGGATGACTCAGCCCGACGAATGGAGCTAGTGCCGGGGTCTGAGGTCAAGCGGACACGCTGCGGCTGACTGTCTAGGAGAGATTGGATGATGCGATCGCCCGCTGTGGCCGTGGCGTAGGTTGCGACCATAACGAGGAGGGTGTTGACAATGACGGCCAGCAGACCCAGCGGTGCAATCAGCAGGATGACGAGGGTGATTAGGCCATTGACTGCTGCGACGGACAGGTTACGGACTTGAGCCGCACGAGGTGGAATATACATTGCACTTTGCCTGTGAGGGATAGGGTTAGCGAGTCAGATGCACCTTCATGGTTTCGGTTTGGGGTGGTGGCAGTGGAACGCTTTTGTGTCTATCTCTGGCTAAATTCATAGGCGGTTCTTCGCCTAGAATACCCACAGCGATTTCACAAAATCCCTGTCGCCGACGCAGTGATGGTTGATCTTGCCGTCGTCCCTAGCAGGGTTTCAAGCTGTTGATTCAACGCATCAAAGGGATTTTCCAGCTTGCCTGGGGCAACTTTTTTGAGGATTGCCCGCATCTGCTGCAAGAGGGATGCTCCATCCTCAATCTGCGACACCCCCTCAAAGTTATGAATGACTTGGTTGCGGCGATCGCATGCCTCACTGAGGGCCTTGATTGATTGCAAGACGTCGGCAAACTGCGGGTCGTATTCCACAATTGCCATCAAGACAGGACGATTGGGGAACCGTTGCAGGGTCAGCGGGTTGCCGCGAAACCGATAGCCTTGCAAAAAGTGGTAGAGGTTGCCCTGTTCAAACTGTTGAATAAACTGCCAGAATGCCTCACACTCCTCATACCTTTCGGGCAATTTTCGTCCGAGGCGATCGCTGACCAAGTAAGTTAGCACGCCTTCCTGAAACCGCGACAGCTTCACCAAAAAATCGGCATATTGCTGATTGTGATACTCGATCAATGCATTGAAGTAGGCTTCGCGCAGCAAAAATCGGCGATCTAGCCTGCTTTGCCGCAGCCGAGCAATCTCTTGATGCCAGCGGGGGTCTACAGGAGGGGTTCCCAGATCACCTAGCTTGGCGATCGCCGCATACGCTCCATCAAAATCCAGACTAAACCGACAGTGGGCATACCTGAGCAGTGCGGCTACAACAGTGTGATTAAAGTGTGTCAGTTTTAGAGTTTCTAATGCACCACTGTAGTTGTAGTCTTTGATCTGTTGTTTGATCACTTTCAAGTCAAATTCATTCTTCAAACCATCCACATTTGTTTGAAATACTCGTTCCTGTCCCTCTCGCATCTCTTTGGGATTGCGAACCTGCCACACTCGCCCCTGGGGTACATAGCCCGCCGCCTGCAAAATGCTCCAGGCCGATTTCATCACAGGTGTGCCAGAGGAGGCATTGAGTTCCAGGATGTCTTGTGCCGTGCGGTGGGCGATCGCCCATTCTAGACCGCGCCGCGCCTCATCCACAGCCAGCAACAGGTTGACGGGGTCTGCCGACAGTCCCTCGTTGGTGAGCAGCAGGGTAATGGCTTCCTTTGGTAAGTGAAACGGCGCATCCATCAGCCAGCCCTGCGTCAGTTCTGCCCGCTCCTGCGTCCCCGCCGTGTGGAGCAGCACCACATGCCGGACAGTCTGCCCCGCCGCCACTAAGTGCCGCATCAGGCTAACGATGGAGCCGTCTTCTTGGGTATTATCGGAAACCGGGTCTTGCTGTCCAACAAAGGATAGAAGGATGCTTGGCATAGGGGGAATAGAATGTGGATTTTGGATTTGCGATTTTGGGTTACTGTAAAATACCTAGTAAGATACTCATCAACTCGGACAGATCGGTGGGGACTCGATAGAGGTTTAGGTCTTGCGTAATCGTCGTCCTAACGAGCTGGGCAAACTGCCAAATATTGCCTGTGGTCACAACGCCGTAGCAGTCTCCCAGCTCAATCATCTCGACAGCCAGTTGGGTAAACCCACGGGTCAGATCATCACGCTTGGCCTCAATTACCGGCAGCGTGTTGGTTCCACGGATCAGGTAATCGACCGTCCCTTTGCTGCGCTTACCAGACAGGGGATATTCGATATTCAGCCGAAGATTTAGTTGCTCCACGACTCGAAACAAAATTGGAGATACTAGGGCTTCTCGCCGCGCCTGTTCGCTGGTGAGGGGAGTCAACTGAATGCGGCGCTCTAGCGTGTGCTGAAACTCAGTGAGGTCAGGAACTGATGCTTGGGGCAGCGAGAGCGGCTGAATGGTCAACCGATAGCCGAGTTCAGCGAGGATTTCGTCAGGGGGTTGACTAAACTCTGTAAACTGGCTGAACAGGTAGATCTTGTCAGCTTCGAGAATAGGCATAAACAGGTATGGAAAGTAAGAGGTACAGGATCATGCTATCAACTCCATTGTGGGGTAATCAGCCAGCTTGGTCTGAAAGGAGAGGGGCGATCGCCTCTGCATTTCGCGTTCTCAACCAACGAAATGACTGACTATAGGCGATCGCCCCCTGTCAGGGCTGCTTCCATTTCATCTGCAACTTGCAACACAATGCTTAGAGAGTGTGCAAAGGAGTTTGGATCGCAATCTGCTGCAACTTGAATACAGAAGGCGACCAGAAACGTATTGTTGCCGCCTGAAATTAACCGCCAAGAGCCGATTTTCAGTTCGCTATTTCTCAACAGTAGCCTGTTTGCTATATCTGCATCCAGAAACCCCTCTGAGATATAGGCCACAGACCAAATTTCCCTAATCTCAAAATCGCCAATATGCTCGGTTTCGGAATCGATATAGGCCATCTGCGATCGCCCATCCGAAAACTCTAGCACCACCTTAAAATCTCCATCAGAGTCGATGGAATACTTCAGTTCCAGAGCATCCAACATCCGTTTCACGCGGGGGTCGCCTTGCTTTCTACCCAGAATCATGTCGTGTCTCCTTATTTTGATAACGTTTGATCAGTAGCCTTATCATTCCCTGTTTATCGGGCGATTGCCCCGCCAGAATGCGTCAAGCCGGATTGAGTGCATTCAATCCCCACCGATAGAGCGATCGTAATAGCGTATCCTCAGGAATTGACCAGTCCTTTGAACAAACCGATCGCCACAGATGATCCATCGCTTGATAAGTCTTTTCCCAATCTGGCTGCGGTAGCTCTGGAAATAATTTCTGATTCAGAGCATCAATCGTGAGTGGCTCGCGGCGATGGACGGCGCTATTTCGTAGTTCGTTGATCTTCTCGAATTGTTTGGCTAGCACCGCGTCGTCCGGCAACTGCTCCATGGCCTGAAACGCCCGCCAAAGCTCGCCAAAGCTGGCTTTATAGTTGCTTCCCCAACTCTGTTTATCTTCAGGTAGTTTCAGCCAGCCCTGGTTGATCCAGTCTTCCGTTTCATAGCGGAGAAACAGAAGACGCTCCAGAGTTTGACTAAAGTAAAGAAATGCGAGGGAAATGTTCTGCCGTTTTAGCTCCAGCCACACCAGAAAAGTAACTTCCCAGATTTTCAAGAACTTACTCTCTTTGGATTCGTCGCTGTGATAGCCCCGTTCCAATCCCAATTCTGCGTACAGTTCGTCAATGTGAGGAGGATGCCCGCGATCGCCATCAGCACCCAAACTGCGCACGATGCCATCTTTACAGCGCCAGCCGACTTGGCGGGTGCCTACGGTAATGATCAGGGTTTTCATCGTTTTTTATGGAATAAATAGACTTGGGCGATTGAAAGCGCGGCTATACAGTCAATGTCCGCCTGCGCGGACGGGGTTGTGGCTGAACAACCGGGCGATTGAAAGCGCGACTATAGGGTCAATGTCCGCCTGCGCGGACGGGGTTGTGGCTGAACAACCGGGCGAT
>DVEB01000138.1 GCA_015295905.1 Synechococcales cyanobacterium M55_K2018_004 | reverse complement strand
CGCTGGCTTTACTCTTAACACGCTCAAAGTCCTGTTTAGAATGAAATAGCCCTGGGAAAAGATTAAGACATCGTTTATAAGATTACCCAGGACGCTGCGATCGCTAACATTACGCTAAGAAGACGGAAGCAAGAGACTTGTTGCGGAATAAAGCTTGGTATAAGAGAGAACTTCTCTTGTTGCTTTCAAGCGAACGATGCAGCCATCAAATAGAAGTTCTATAACCCAGTTGCAGTCAACATCGACCGGTCATCAACAGCATTCACACGATTTCTGTAAATGTCACTGATATCTCCCTGACACCCCTGTATCGCTTCACCCCAGCAAACGCATGCTCACATCGCACTCACTGACTCTTCTTGGCTTGATTCTCCTGTTTCCGCGCCTGACTCACCCCCCCTCGCAGTTTCTTATACGAAATCCGTCTATAAAGTAGCTGTTTGTTGTGGTGTGAAACGAGCGCTGCGCGCCCGTTTCACACCACAACAAACCGACTCAATAACCGACGGAGTCGGTATTATGTGATATGCGTTTAAGGCGTAGATCAATCCAAATACAAATTTTGGGGTGAGGGGTGGATTAGGTGCACCCCTCACCCCAAAATTCGTTGATTGAACGCAAGTTTCTCATACAGAATCCGTCTGTAAAGTATCAGGTTGTTGTGATGTAAACCGTGTACACAGCGCACGGTTTACATCACAACAAACCGACTCAATAACCGACGGAATCGGTATCACAAGTCTGCTCGCAAGAAACCTACACTGCCGCGTTAAACAGCGTTGCCCACAGGATTCCTGCTACGCCTACAGCCAGCAGCACGTTTGTAAAGAAGCGACCTGCCTCTGCGTTAAAACCAAGCACCTTATCTTCCTGGCCCGCAGTGAAAAATAGCGACCATGCCTGATTAGCCGTAATCACTTCAGCATGGGTGTTGAAGTCGGGTCTGAACACTACAGGGCCAAGTAAGTACTTGTTGGGAAAATCAAAATCGGTTCTCATTGCTGTTCCTCCAATTGACATTGCACTGAGCTATACGATTGCAAACACAAAAGTTCCTGAACTAAGGTTCTAAAACGACGGGCAGCAGCAATGGTGTTGCTGAATCGACTGAGAATGATTCGACTGGGAGGTGCAACCAATACACCTCCCAGTCAAACATCTTTGGTCAAATCAGCAACGCCAACAGCAGCAACTTAGAGTCCTGTCAGCCAACCAATCACACCGTGTCCGGTCACAATCTCCAAAACTAGGGCGGAAACAAACCCAATCATGGCCAACCGTCCATTCAGCTTTTCCGCATATTCGTTGAAACCAAATCTTTGAGTGTCATCCACATACATCTTGGGCTCTACTGCATAAACATTAGCGCGCCCGCCCTCTTCTACGACCTGTCCACGAACCATGACGTTGTTTCCTTTTGCTTAATTGCTATGTAACAAAATATAACGCAATGTAAATAAATATTGCAATAGCCTTGACATTAAAAACTGTCGTGTTAATCGAACTCTTAAGGCTGGGAACTCCTTAGATTTCGCTGGCAGTCAGCGCTAGCCAGGTTTTGACTGGCGACCTGCTGACTCAAGAGGGGATTTCACTGGCAGTCACCGTCTTGAAGCCAGTATTGCTGGATTTTGGACTAATTTCACGAATTAACGTGAATTCCGGATCAGCTAAAACCCTTGATGTTCCGTGCGCGGTGCCCAAAACCCCGCTGAACCAGAACTGACGTTAATGACGCAGATGAGAACGTGGCTTCCGGTCGGTAGGGCGATCGCCATCTAGAGCCGGTGTTCCTGGCAAGGTGTTTGGCTAACGCTGGGGCACAGCACTGCAATTGCCGTTATCGGAGTATTGCCACAGCTCGGCGATCGTTTTAGGAGGCAATCGGCGATCGCGCCATGCCGCTGGGAGGGCATACCAGCATTCCAGCAGCGTGGGCATCCCTAGTTGCAACTGATTCAAGACATCTACCTGAGCAAAGACCTGCTGCGCTGGTTCTGAGAGCACCAGTCGTCCTCTATGCAGCACAATCACCCAATCTGCCCAGGCATAGGCAAGGTCGAGGTCATGGGTTGCCATCACAATAGTTGTGCCATTGGCCTGAATGCGATCGAGTTCTGTCAATAAGTGGCGCGTTTGCAAGCGATCCAGGTAAGCCGTTGGTTCATCGAGCAACAGCAATTCTGGTTGTAAGGCCATCACACCAGCTAGGGCCACCCGTCGTTTCTGCCCCAAGCTGAGGTGGTGGAGCGGGCGATCGGCAATATCCTGGAGGGAAAAATCCTGTAGGGTCTGACGCAGGCGTTGAGCAATCTCAGCTTTAGAAAGGGATAAATTGCAGAGTCCGTAGGAAATATCTTCGGCAACGGTGGCAGCCACGAGTTGTTGTTCCGGATCTTGAAAGGCCAGGCCAATTCGTTGTCGCCACTGATTCAGAGCAGACGCATGATAGTGGAGGGGTTCTCCTTTCCAGAAAATCGCACCAGTGCTACAGCGATATAACCCATCGGCCAGAAATAATAGCGTTGATTTGCCACAGCCATTGTGGCCTAGAATCGCAGTTTTCTGGCCTGCCAAGATTGCTAAATTGAGGTGCTGAATCGCAGGTTGAGTCGCACCAGGATAGGTGTAGGAGACTGTTTGGAATTCTAGAAGCACTGAGGACATGGTATAGAGAAAAAAGATGATCAAAAGTATGAAAAGTAATAGATCAAAGAATTCAAAATCTAAAATCTAACGTGAATTCCGGATACGCTGAAACCTTTGATGTTCTGTGCGCGACGCACATGGAACACCAAGGGTTTTAGGGCACCGCACGATGCACGGTGCCCCAAAACCCGCTTAACCAGAACTGACGTTAAAATCTAAGACCACTAAGCCCACGCATCCCAGCAGGGATTCAACTGCATAGCGTTTGGAATAGCAATAGGAGACATTTGAATCAACATGAAGGGTACCGTTAAAACCACGAGCAGCTAGCCCTAGAGAAAATTGTTGGTAACGTTGCAGCGATCGCACCAATAACTGACTCACCAATAGTCCTGCACTCTGCATCCACCGTTGACGAGTTCGATAGCCCCCCCTAGCCCGTTGTGCGAGTTGGAGTTGGGTTAACACATCAAGCAATAGAAAAATGAAACGATACATCAGTAGTAGCAGGTCAATGAATACAGTTGGGACACGACATTGACGCAGTACTGTCAAGAGTTCTGCAAAGGGAATGGTGAATAGGATGAATAACAGACAAGCAGTGCAGGCGAGCGATCGCATCCCCACTGACACGGCTTGCAGCAGTCCTGGTTGGCTGATAAAGCCATACCAGTTGCCCAACACTAGCCCCGCCCACGAATTTTCCTGAACCATCGCGCGTTGATGCAGCGGGACAATTTCCAACACTAACGCCGGGATGCTGGTCAACAAAAAGACCAACATCACACCCAACACTGAACCATAGACTCTGGCTGGAATGCGAGCATAGCCAACAGTCCAAATACTCAGCCAAATAACGATGAGTCCCTGGGTGATGGGATGAGCAACCAGTGCTATCGCCATCACCACCAAAGCAAAGCTCAGTTTTTGTTGGGGGGGTAATGATCGGAGGCGGTTGGTATAAGCATAGGCATCGAGGTGATGATGCATCTATTCCACTAATGATCCTTAAGGTCTAAACGAGAGTGGTTCACCTCCAGAGGCGGTTGAGCTACTTGTTGCTCACGCCGGCCTCGATATACCCCCATCACATACCCAAGCACGCCTGCTCCCAGAGCCGCTTGCAGCGCAAACAGCAGCGACTCAATTTCACCGCTGGCAGGTTCTATTAGAGGGCTAAACCAGGGCTGATAGTTGGGGTTCATTTCTTGAATTGCGGCTTCTGCTTCGCCATCGGCCCCGCCAAATTCTGCTTCGCGCACCAGAAACAACGGGGCGATCGCCAGCATGAGTACCACCCCACCCACTACCCAGTTGTTCCAACGTTGACCGTCTTGACGCATCGATTATGACTCCTGTTTGATGACATTTAGGACTTGCAACTCTTCACGGTTATAGGTCTGCAACCAGTTCCACACCAGCACCGTCAACAGTCCTTCACTGATGGCCAGGGGAATTTGTGTCAGCGCAAAAATGCCCGCAAATTTGGCAAAGGCCGCGACCACACCGCCCGTTGCTGCGGGAAACGCCAGCGCCAGTTGCAGAGAGGTGACGACGTAGGTGATTAGGTTTGCCAGGGCTGCTGCCCCAAAAATAGCCAGCGTTTGCCGACGGCTGGAGCGCATTACTAGGTGATAAACTCCATAGGCAACAAATGGCCCAATCACAGCCATCGACACGGCATTGGCACCAAGTGTCGTGAGGCCGCCATGCGCCAGGAGTAATGCCTGAAATAACAACACTACTCCCCCTAAAACAGACATCACCGTTGGTCCAAATAGCACGGCTCCCAGGCCCGTCCCCGTCGGGTGCGAGCAACTGCCCGTCACTGAGGGAATTTTTAAGGCAGAGAGGACAAACGTAAACGCCCCTGCCAAGGCCAGCAATAGCTTGGTTTCAGGGTGCTGACGGGTAATTTGGGTGAGCGATCGCACCCCCCAAACCAAAAATGGCAGATACACTACCCACCAAAACACAGCCCAGCCAACAGGCAGAAACCCTTCCATGATGTGCATGGCGTAGGCTGGCGTAGGCGAACCAGCCACTAGATAAGTACTCAGCCCTGCCATCATGGCAAGGCTTACCCCTCGATGCTTTTTCATCTTTGTCTGTACCTCGCAGACTCATCAATCAAACCAAGCAATTCCACTCGGCGGGCATCCTGACTTACACGATTTGGGAGTGGCGATTTTGGATTGGGGACAGGAGTGTATACACAATGCCTTTAATCCAAAATCTAAAATCCAAAACCGGATCACAGTTGCGGGACAGTGGTAGCTTTGCACTACGCTTTCCCCCTTACGTCTGGTGGCTGCTCCCCACCAAAACCGAATTCCCTGATGGTATCACCGATCTTTAACCGGATATCTGGCACTTATTGTTTATTCAACGAATTGTTTATTCAACGAAGACAGTCAAACAACAAAGACAGTCAAATCAAACTCTTTCCCCCTCAAGGTTGCCGTAGCAGCCCTATCCAGCATCCTCTAGATTCACGTTATCCTAAAGCTGTAGATGGGTATCGGCAACTGCATCATGAAGCGGATTGTTCTAATTGCGGGCTTTGAGTCGTTCAATGCCGACCTCTATCGCAAGGCGGCCAAGCAGGCCCAGGAGCGGTGTCCTGACCTAGAGATTTGTGTATTTAGCGATCGCGACCTTACGGCCAACCCTGCTGCCGTCGAACAAGCTCTGCAGGGAGCCGACGTCTTTTTTGCCAGCCTGATTTTTGACTACGACCAAGTACTGTGGCTGCGCGATCGGGCGCAACATATTCCCATTCGCCTCATCTTTGAGTCGGCACTGGAACTGATGAGCCTGACGCAACTGGGTCAATTTTCCATTGGCGATAAGCCCAAGGGAATGCCCAAACCCGTGCAGTTCATCCTCAGTAAATTTGGCGGCAACCAGCGCGAAGAAGACAAGCTAGCCGGATACCTCAGCTTCCTTAAAGTCGGCCCCAAGCTGCTGAAATTCATTCCCATTGGCAAAGTCCAAGACCTGCGCAACTGGCTGATCATCTATAGCTACTGGAACGCAGGCGGTCCAGAGAATGTGGCGGCCATGTTCTGGGCGATCGCCCAAAACTACCTGAATCTCCCTGTTGGCGAACTCCCCCCACCCATCGAAACCCCCAACATGGGCCTGCTCCACCCCGACTACCCTGGCTACTTTGAGTCCCCCCGCGCCTACCTAAGGTGGTATCTCGAACGAACGAACAAGTCCCCCGCCTCACTCCCCACAGTCGCCATCCTCCTCTATCGCAAGCACGTCATCACCAAACAGCCCTACATCCCCCAGTTGATTCGGCATTTTGAGCAAGCAGGGCTGATTCCCGTGCCCATCTTCATCAACGGCGTGGAAGGCCATGTGGCCGTGCGCGACTGGTTGACGACGGAGTTTGAACAACAGCAGCGACAGCAGGGGATCAATGAGAATCCCTCCTTATCGGAAGCCGCAGTGAAAGTCGATGCGATCGTTTCCACCATTGGGTTTCCGCTGGTGGGCGGCCCTGCTGGCTCGATGGAAGCAGGGCGACAGGTGGCGGTTGCCAAGCGTATTTTGAGTGCCAAAAATGTGCCCTATTTTGTGTCGGCTCCGTTGTTGATTCAGGATATTTATTCCTGGACGCGCAAGGGCGTGGGTGGGCTGCAAAGTGTAGTGCTCTACGCATTGCCGGAACTGGATGGTGCGATTGACCCGGTTCCCCTAGGCGGGTTAGTGGGCGATCAGATTTACCTAGTTCCCGAACGGTTGCACCGACTGACGGGGCGACTGAAAAAGTGGGTGGCCTTGCGCCAAAAACCGCCCGCAGAGCGCAAAATCGCAATTATTCTCTACGGTTTTCCGCCGGGTTATGGAGCCATTGGCACGGCAGCCTTGCTCAACGTCCCTCGATCGCTGATGAACCTGCTACATGCCCTCAAGGAACAGGGCTACACTGTGGGCGACCTGCCAGAGGATGGCGAAGCACTGATTCAACGAGTGAAAGAGGCCGATGAAGCCGTGGAAGGCGACTGGCAACCGATGCCTGTGGGCGACTGGGGATTGGCAACGGCAGACTGGAGCTTTAAGGATTGGGAAACAGGCGAAACCCAAACTGGGGTACGGACGAAAGACCAAGGGCAGGTGATGGTGCATGTGCGATCGCTCGAAAAATCGCTAGGTTACCTGCGTGCCAGCAAAATCGAGCATCAGTGGAATGGCTCCTTGACGGCCAGCGGCATCCGTACCTATGGCGAAGAATTTCATTTAGGCGGGGTGCAACTCGGCAATATTTGGATTGGCGTTCAACCGCCCCTCGGACTTGCAGGCGACCCCATGCGCCTGATGTTTGAACGCGACCTGACGCCCCATCCCCAATATGCAGCTTTCTACAAATGGCTCCAAGAGGGCTTTCAGGCCGATGCCGTCATCCACTTCGGGATGCACGGCACTATGGAATGGTTGCCTGGCGCTCCCTTAGGTAACACTGGCTACTCCTGGTCAGACATCCTCATGGGAGATATCCCCAACCTCTACATTTACGCCGCCAATAATCCCTCCGAATCCATCCTGGCAAAGCGGCGGGGATACGGCGTCCTGATCTCCCACAACGTTCCACCCTACGGTCGAGCCAATCTCTACAAAGAACTGATCAACCTGCGAGATCTAATTGCAGAGTACAGAGAAGACCCAGGAAAAAACTACGTCCTCAAGGAAGCCATCTGCAAGAAAATCCTTGACACAGGGTTAGACTCTGATTGCGCCTTTGAAGAAGCCAAACGACTTGGCATTGAATTCACCCCCGAAAATCTCAATCTATTCAGTCAACATGCCTTTGATGATTACCTGGTGAAACTCTACGACTATCTCCAGGTCATCGAAAACCGCCTCTTTTCCAGCGGCCTCCACACCTTGGGAACTGCCCCCGACGCCGAACAACTCGAGAGCTACCTAAAAGCTTACTTTGGCGAAGAACTCCCCGCAGACTTGATCCGAGCGATCGCTACCAATCCCACCACTCCCCCGCGCCTTGACCCCGCCACATCCCTAGATTCAAACTCCCAACTCTCAACGCTCAAATCCAAAATCGACGAGGCTTGCGCGATCGCTTCCCTGCTGGCCCAGACCACCGACGAACTCACCAACCTGCTGCGTGGCCTCAACGGAGAATATATCCCGCCTGCCCCTGGGGGCGACCTGCTGCGCGATGGCCCCGGCGTCCTCCCTACCGGACGCAACATCCACGCCCTCGACCCCTACCGCATGCCCTCTCCTGCTGCCTACGAACGGGGCCGCGAAATTGCCCGCAAAATCATGGCCCAACATCTCCAAGAACACGGCTCCTACCCGGAGACGGTCGCTGTGATGCTGTGGGGACTTGACGCCATCAAGACCAAGGGCGAATCATTAGGAATTCTGCTGGAGTTGGTTGGTGCAGAACCCGTTAAGGAAGGAACGGGACGAATTGTCCGCTATGACCTGCGGCCTCTCGATCAACTAGGGCATCCCCGCATTGATGTGCTGGCCAATCTCTCCGGCATCTTCCGCGATAGCTTCGTGAATATCCTCGAATTGTTAGACGACTTATTCCGTCGAGCAGCTGAGGTGGATGAGCCAGAAGCGCAAAACTTCATCCGCAAACATGCGATCGCCCTGCAACAACAGGGAGTTGAAAACCCAACCGCTCGTCTGTTCTCGAACCCTGCAGGGGACTATGGCTCACTTGTCAACGACCGCGTCACCGACGCCAACTGGGAAAGTGGCGAAGACCTAGGCAACACCTGGGCAGGCCGCAACGTCTTCAGCTACGGACGCCAGGACAAGGGACAGGCCAGGCCCGAAGTGTTGCGATCGCTCCTCAACACCACCAACCGCATCGTCCAACAAATTGATTCCGTCGAATACGGCCTAACCGACATCCAGGAATACTACGCCAACACTGGCGGCCTCAAAAAGGCAGCAGAACTGCAACAAAAGAAGAAGGTCGCGGCTTCCTTTGTAGAAAGCTTCTCGAAAGATACCACCCCCCGCAGCCTGGAAGAATTGCTGCGCCTGGAATATCGCACCAAACTCCTCAACCCCAAGTGGGCAGAAGCCATGGCTGCCCAGGGGTCGGGCGGGGCCTACGAAATCTCTCAACGCATGACTGCCATGATTGGCTGGGCCGGGACTGCCGACTTCAAGGAAAACTGGGTCTACGACCAAGCGGCTGAAACCTATGCGCTGGATGCAGAGATGGCCGAAAAGCTCCGCAAGGCTAATCCTGAAGCCTTCCGCAACATCGTCGGACGGATGCTGGAGGCCCACGGACGCGGCTTCTGGCACGCCAGCGAAGACAAATTAGAGAAATTGCGGCAACTCTACGAACTCACCGATGAGCAACTTGAAGGAGTAACAAGCCTTACTTAACGTCAGGTCTGGTTCAGCGGGTGTTGGGTGCCCCAACACCCTTGATTTTCTGGGCGCGACGCGCCCAGAAAATCAAGGGTTTCAGCGTATCCGGAATTCACGTTAATCCAGTTCTGCCTAATCCAGTTCTGCAACGTGTGCGGCTTGCTCGTCTTCCTGGGCAACAGCAGACACCGTCGCTCCTCTGAAGGGTTTGACCCAGCCGTGGGCGATCGCCCAATCCAGACCAAGCCGGGCGATCATCACGATCATCAGGCTCTCAGCCGCTAGCAATGTCACCATCCAGGGTGTGGCGGCAAGGGCCAGCCCCATTTCCATCTGGGCCAGGGCGCGAGTCAAGCCAAAGGCCAGGACAGCACCCGATTTTAGCTGGAGGTTGTTGTCTTGGCGGAGGATATAGCGATAGGCGACCCCAAACAAAAAACCCGTGATCCCGATGGACAATGCACTCACCCAGCCCTGACTGGTCAGCAGTGTAGTGGGCAGGAGGACAAAGCGAGTGGGTGGCGCGACAGGAGACTGAGCGATCGCCCAGTGTAGGCCCAAGCTGAACAGGAAGACCACCCCTGCGGCAATGCCTCCTACCACGCCCGCCTTAAAAGACTCAATCCGCTCGGCCTGAAGGTGTTCCATCATTCTGCCAGGATTTGCATTTCGCGCGCGACCTCGCGGTAGGGTTGCACCACTCGATACTCACGAGTATGACGGTGGATCGGTTCGCCTGCCATGTTGGAGGCCGGAAATTTAACCGACTTGGGGACGGGGTTGAACACGCGAATGCCATCAAGCTGCGATCGCAGAATTTTCATAATGTCTTGCGTAATCACCGTGTTGGGTTCCGCCATGGTCGGCAGCACCCCCAGAACTTGCAAGTCAGGATTAATCCGGCTCTTGACCGACTCAATTGTCTCCAACAGCCCTTCTAGCCCCTTCAACGCAAAAAACTGGCACTGGACTGGGATAAGCAACGTATCCGCCGCGGCAAAGGCGTTGATCGTCAGCATCCCTAAACTGGGGGGACAGTCGATCAAGATCTGCTCGTAGTCTTCCGCTACTTCATCTAGACTCTTACGGAGGGCATAAAAGCGGTCGGGATGGTCTTGCAATTCCTTTTCAATCTTGGCGAGAGTAATGTCGCCCGCCAACAGATCAATATCGTAGAGGGTCTCGATGATGGCTTCCGAGGCTGTCGCTCTCCCCGTCATTACATCGTAAGTGGTCAATTGGCCTTCTTCTAGCTCAATGCCTAACCCCATCGTCAAATTGCCCTGGGGGTCAAGGTCAACCGCCAAACAGGTTCCCTCTTCCGCTAGCAAGCCTGCCAGCGCAATGGTCGAGGTTGTCTTGGCTACCCCCCCTTTTTGATTGGCAATCGCAGTAATCATGAGCGTTTTCCTGCCGCAGGAGCGGTTGAGTGGAGTACTTCCCCAACGCAGGCAAATCGTGCCTGTTGATGGTGCTCTGCACCGCCTGGAAGGCGATCGAGCGCCTCCGTGTCCTTCCCGCCTCCCCTGCACAATAAACAAATGAACCCGTCTTAATCATAGAGGATGACGTGAAAGGTGTTGAGCAGACGAGCACCAGAGCAGCCATTCTCATGGTAACGGCACTGCTGAACTTCCATAATGAAGATGGCGACCACCAATTCCAAAAACTAGGGCGAAACTGGGGCGACAGATGGGATCAAGGGGGGCAATGCGCTCTTGCGGGAGGTTCTATCCCCCCGCTCATTCCCTAGAATCTGTCGTGAGGGTTTGTAGAATTGGAAGAACACTCGGGAACCAACGACGAACAATCATGACAACCGTTGCCATTGTGGGATGTGGGGTAATTGGTGCAGCGATCGCCTACGAACTCAGCCGCATTCCCCACGTTGAAGTCATGGTGCTAGACCCCCAGCCTCCAGCCCAGGCATCTACCGGGGCCGCCTTGGGAGTGCTGATGGGCATCATCAGCCAGAAAACCAAGGGAAACGCCTGGAATTTGCGACAGACCAGTTTGCAACGCTACGAGACGCTCATCCCCGAACTGGAAGCCATCACAGGAGAAGCCATTCCCTTTAATCGCCAGGGCATTCTGAAGCTGGTGTTTGAGCCAGAGGAGCAGGCAACTTGGGCGGCCCTGGCAGAGGTGCGCCGTGCCCAGGGCTTCTCGTTGCAAATCTGG
The DNA here is from genome assembly GCA_015295905.1 of Synechococcales cyanobacterium M55_K2018_004. GTDB lineage: Bacteria > Cyanobacteriota > Cyanobacteriia > Elainellales > Elainellaceae > DVEB01. The sequence continues at coordinate 19,832 of DVEB01000138.1, read as the reverse complement.
GATGCGGATCAGGTGAAGCAACACGCTCCCCACCTAGATACGGGAGCGATCGCCTTTGCGGTCTACTCACCTCAAGATCGGCAGGTCAACCCCACTGCCCTGACCCACGCCCTAATCAGAGCAGCCCAGCAGAATGGAGCAACCTTCCACATTGGGATGGCAGCCGAACAGATCATTTCACTGAGCCAACCCCCTTCCCCCCTCCAGCATTGCCATCAACTCAAGACCACCTCCGGCCTGCTTGCCGTCGATTGGGTGGTTGTTGCGGCTGGACTGGGCACCACCCCGCTGCTGGCTTCTCTCCACCCTTCCCCAACACTCTCAGTCCGTCCAGTGCTAGGACAGGCAGTGCGGGTGCAGTGTGCTGAACCCCTGGGACTTCCTAATTTCCAACCTGCGTTTACAGGCAATGACATTCACATCGTGCCGTTGCCGCCAGCAGAACAGGGCTACGAGTATTGGGTAGGAGCAACGGTGGAGTTTCCTGACGAGGCAGGAGCCGTTGCCGCCAGTCCAACCCAATTACAAACAGTGCTGGAAGGAGCGATCGCCCTCTGTCCAGCACTGAAACGTGCAGCAATTGTTGAGCAATGGTCGGGGTTGCGTCCTCGCCCCTACAACCGTCCGGCTCCTGTCATCGAACCCCTCACAGGGTATGACAACGTATTTTTGGCAACGGGGCATTACCGCAATGGCATTCTGCTTGCACCAGCCACTGCCTTGCGCGTCAAGCAGATGTTGTTAACAAAATTAGGGAACAGCGAAGATCTTTAGAATCTTAGAATTATGGAACCACTAGCCCTAGTGACTCTAAGAGAGTAACTACCCAACCCGCCCCCTCAAGCCCTCTCCTACAAATGGGAGAGAAACCTTGAATCTAGCTTCCCTTCCGCCAAGCTTGGGAGAAGAAGGAGTTAGGGGGGATGAGGACAGCTCGGCACCCAGAGAATAACCTGAGTCGTTACCTAAGAGGTCATTTGACAAAGTTGATTTTTGGTGCGTGTCGCGCATCAAAAATCAACTTTAAAGCTAGAAGCTGTCATTCATCAGATAATTTCACTTAACAGCTTAAATCCATGAGGTGATTCAATCAAACATGACAAACCTAAAGGACACATCCTCTGACGCTGTTGAAACATTCAATCAGAGATCACGCGCCACAATAGTTCGCTGATCTGATGGGATATTGATGACTAAAAAAGCCAAATCTTGACGTTAGTTTTGACAAATTTGTCTAATTTAGTAAAAAAATATGTCTAGACTCTAAATGACCCAAAAAGTCTGCAATAGAATATATAGAGGAGGTAAAGTAGATTTTTCAATCACTACATCAGATAAAATCACTCAATCATACAACCTACCCAATAGCAGCAAAAACAAAGACACTTAAGTTGGTTGTTTCAGGGAAGTGATGTTTAGGATGTCGGCAGAGTTTCATAGCGCATCTGGTAAAAGAACACAAACGTTATTCACAGATAAGACAAACCTTCAGAATCGGGAGATAAAATCAGTCGAGCCATCTGCAATTGACTGGAGATGAGAAGGGTTAGCCTAAATTGAACCGCTTCACCAATCTCAAACTCCTTTACTCATCTCTCATCGATACAGAATCTTGATTCTAGAGGTTAAAGCAGGACAGTTGTCTCCTTAGCCTGCGGCAGAGCCTCACAACTAGTAACGAATCGTCGAGGGGATAAGGAGTGGCCTTGTTGGCACACTTCCTTCTTATGCACCATCGGCAGATGTGGCTGCGCTTCTAGCTGCCTCAATCGCACCTCTGCGACATATCTGCAGCAGGCAGAGTTCAAGCATGGATGCAGGAGGTTATTATGGCATTCTTTAATGGCACTTTGGGTAACGACATCATCAACGGAACCGCTTTCGATGATTTTGTCTACGGTGATGCTGGCAACGATACGATCAGAGGATATGATGGCAATGATGTCCTCGCAGGTGATTCGGGTAATGACACTTTGTATGGAGGGAACGGACTAGACACCCTCTACGGAGGAGAAGGAAACGACTTCCTCTACGGGGAGGATGGCAATGACAGTCTGTCTGGTGGCAGTGGCAACGATATCCTCAACGGTGGGTTAGGCGCAGACCTCATGGTTGGAGGGACGGGGAATGACACCTACTACGTTGACAATGCGGCTGACCAAGTTGTGGAACTCTTCAACAGTGGCATTGACACAGTCTATGCGTCGATCAGTCGATTTGCTCCGCTAGAAGCCAACGTTGAAAACCTAGTTTTGATTGGAGGTGCAGTTTCAGGTTATGGTAACAGCCTGAACAACACCATAACGGGTAATGGCTTAGGCAATACTCTTAATGGTGGCGCTGGTCGTGATATTCTCTGGGGCAACAGCGGCAACGACACGCTGCTCGGGATGGGAGGTAACGACATTCTCTACGGCGGGGCAGGTAATGATCGCCTCGACGGCTATGCCACGAGCGGTGTCGAGTACGATGATTTGTACGGTGGAACCGGCTCTGATACCTTTGTCCTTGGTGGCGATTGGGGTGTCTCCTACCGAGGGAATGGCTATGCCACGATTAAGGATTGGGAATGGCCCTCTGACTACATTGAAGTCAGAGGGACTGCTAGCCAGTATTCTCTCCGCCGTGGCAACTTCGGCGTGGGCACTTCTGCTCTAGATACTGGTATCTACTTTGGCAATGACTTGATTGCTGTGGTTCAAGACTCTACGAACGTCAGCATCTCAAGAGATTTCAGATTTGTGTAATCGGGAGATGCAGATTCAGAGTTCTTCGATGCCAATGGCACTCTCGCAGGTGGCAGCACCCAAATTGCGACACTGGCTCCAAGTCTAGCGATGACCCGGTTCGACATTGTTGTGGTCGCATAGTGGGTTGTGGTCGCATAGTGGTTGTAATCGCGTAGTGCCCGTTGAGTAGCACGCTCAAGGGTTGACACAACCTCCCCGGTCTGGGTGGTGCAGCACTGCCCAGACTGAGGCTTGCCCTTGTCTGACACCGTGTGATACCGACTCCGTCGGTTATTGAGTTGGCTTGTCATGGTGTAAAAAGTTTTTTGTGGGAATCCCCGCTGCGCCGGGTTTCCCACAAAAAATTTTGTCCTAACCTATGCGTGTAGCACTATAAGCTGAGACCCTTGATGTTCTGTGCGCGACGCGCATAGAACATCAAGGGTTTTAGGGGCACTGTGCCGGGCACGGTGCCCCTAAAACCCGCTTAACCCCGAACTGACATGGTATTAGAAGGCTTGCTGTAGCGCCAGCAGGGCACTCCCATAGGCGGCTTCAGTCTGGGGCGATCGCAACACGGGTACTTTCAGATAGCGCGATCGCAACTGCATCCACACGGCGTTCTTTGCCCCTCCCCCGGCCGTATAGACCCGGCTCAGAGGTGTGGCGCCAAGCTGCTGGAGCAACCCATAGCCCTGGGCCTCAATGCGCGACAGACTGTCGAGCAACCCATGCAGAAACTCGACCGGGTTCTCAGGGCGGGGGTCTAGCTGGGGCTGCAGGTGGGGGTCGGCGATGGGAAATCGTTCCCCCGGCGTGAGCAAGGGGTAATATTGCAATGGACTGGTTTTCTCAGGATCAATCTGCTGGCTATATTCCACCAGTTCCCCATCGGTAAAGAAATGGCGCAGCACCGCTCCGCCTACATTGGATGCCCCCCCTACCAGCCACAGATCTCCCAAGCGATGACTGTAGATGCCGTAGTGCACATCATCCACGCGGCGATCGCTCAATAGCTTCAACACCAGTGTGGACCCCAACGAGGTCACTGCCTCTCCTGGCGTGTGGACACCACTGGCGAGGAAGGCCGCAATGCTATCGGTGGTGCCTGCATGAACATAACAGTCTGACGGAAACGCAAACTGGGCAGAGATTTGGGGAGTAACAGGGGCGATCGCATCCCCAGGCACTCGCACCTCTGGCAACCGAACGAGAAGCTCTGCCGCCAGCAGCCAGTCAGGATAGCGCAATTCCCCCACGTCATAGCCCAGTTTCAGCGCATTGTGATAATCGCTTACGCCCAGTTGCCCATGCAGCCAATAACTGAGCCAGTCCGCCTGGTGCAGAAAGTAGGGGGCAGGCTGGGTTGACGGTCGGGACCACTCTAACACAACCTGCTGCCACCACAGCAGTTTTGCCAGACTTGAGGTGGCGCTGATGACCGTGTGCTGGGCAGGGGCGATCGCCCTCACGGCATCCAGTACCGCCCCGCTCCGCCCATCGGAGTAGAGCAGGGGTTCCCCCAGAGGAACGCCCTGGTGATCGCAAAGCAAGACGGTGGAAGAGGTTCCATCTAGGGCGATCGCCCTTGTCTGGCGACGCACCCAAAGCGGTAATGCTGCCAATAGAGCGAATAGCGTCTCTTTCCAGACGTAAGCGAGACCACCATCCGCTGCTGAAGCACGTGGGGGGAAAGACTGACTGACCTGAGCCTGGATCGTTCCTTCAGGTGTAATGGCGATCGCCCGCGCACCAGAGGTCCCAAAATCAATACCCAGAGCCAAATCATCTGTCATGGAGCCGTCGCCTTTACAGCAGGAACGCAGCAATCCTTAAGAGTAGGATACAAAACCCGCAGTTTCACAAAACTGCGGCTAAAATCGATGCGGAATGCCGAGGAGGAAAATCATATGGCAAATATTAACCCGGAAAATCCCAAGTATTTAGAAGCAGACAGTTGGCTGGTGGTCTCTGTGACAGGTGCGTTGATTATTGGGGCGATCGCGGGTCTAATTCTCTGGGCATTAGAATCTGCCTACGTTTTTCACTAGGGCATCCCCTTCTACCTCAGGGGCTACTGCTTTGAAGGCTGAATTTAAGGCTGAATTTTTAGACAAGGGGCATACTCTGCGCCACTCTCGTCAAATTAAGCACGCAAATTAAGCACGCTTTCAGGTTAACGTCAGTTCGAGTTAGGAGGTTTCAGCCTATCCCAAATTCACGTTAAAGTTAAGAGCCGTTCGTAGTACGAACGGCTCTTAACTTTGAAAGTTCTAGCTTTTGGAGCGGAAGCGACGCTTCTTTCGTCTAGCAATTTCCTTGCGTTTTGCTTTTTCTAAGGGGGTCTCAAAGTGACGATTTTTCTTCATATCAGCGAAGATATCAGCTTTTGAGACCTGTCGCTTAAACCGTCGCAGGGCAGATTCAATCCCTTCGTTTTCGCCCAAAATAACCTGCGTCATATCCACAACTCCTCGCTAGTAAACGCTTCAGCTTGCTGGTGAACAATACCCCAGCGCTCGACACAAACACACCCGGATGCCGTGCCTTAATTTCAGACACGACATACCCAGGCTGAATCAGCTTTAGTAGCGACGATCGTTGCGTCTGCCGCGGTTGTCTCCGCCCCAACCACCAGAAGAGGGGCGCTCTTCGCGGGGTTTAGCCTTATTGACCTTGAGGTCACGCCCCATCCACTCTGCGCCATCGAGCGCATCAATGGCAGCCTGCTCCTCAGAGTCAGAGGCCATTTCTACAAATGCAAAGCCACGCACACGTCCAGTTTCGCGATCAGTCGGGATCTGAACCCGCCTAACCGTACCATACTCACCAAAAACAGTATTGATTGCGTCTTCAGTGACTTGATAGGACAAATTACCAACGTAAATCGACATAAACCACTCCGGTTGAACAATTGAAGAGACTTAACTAGTCGGAGTGTTGTCTGTAAAAACTTTTGTCTGAAAAAGCAAAATATACAGGTGCAACTTAACGCCGAATAAAGAATCTCAGTCTTGATAGTCGCTCAATAAACGAGCCTCTTTACTATAGCACTTCATTATCGGATTGACCGACTAACATCAGACCTTTGAAGAAATCTTCACTTCAAGAGAGCTTGCAAGGAGAGCATGTCACCTTTGCAGGCCCCCAGCCCCTTCTCCCAAGTTGGGAGAAGGGGAGCCGAGCCGCTCAAAGTCCTTCTTCCAGCTTGGGAGAGGGATTTCGGGTGTAGCTTACTTCCTGCAGGGTAGGCAGGCTGAGTAGTGACCGATCATCTTTGGCGTAAGCAACACCAATCGCTATACAGCGGATTCCGTCATTGTTTCTTGAAGCACGGGCAGTTCTTCACGGTAAACCACTCGGTTGAAGAGCACCATGGTGGTGGTCTTATTTTCTTCAAAACCGATGCGTTCGTAGAATCTCTGTTGATTGGAGGTCATCAGGTAAACCCGCTCCGCCCGATTGACGTGGGGGTGCATGACCACCGTTTCCACCAGTTTGCGACCTAATCCCGCTCCCTGGTAATCGGGGTGGATCACGACATCCCAAATTGTGGCGCGGTAAATGCCATCAGACGTAGCGCGGGCAAACCCAATCAGGCGATCGCCATCCCATGCGCTGACAACGGGGTGACTGTTGCGAATGGCAATGGCGAGTTCTTCTTCGCGGCGATCGCGGGCCCAAAATGCCCCGGCGTTAAACAGTTCCTTCAGTTCGCTGAGATTGATGGGCGCACATTCGCTCTGAGGCGCAGAACCTTCGTGAACCCAAAACTGAATCTGGCTGCAATCCATTGAATCGTTATCCCTTCCTAATTACAGAACCCAGCGATACCACAATAATTCCAATTGCTGGGTTTTGGATAAGGCAATTGGATGAAAATGATTGGCATTTCCTGACATTTGTGTTCTATTTGACAGTTTTTTCGTCAATTGCTTCTTTCAATCGTGTTGCCCAGTCTGGGGATGCGTGGGCGAGGGAGCAACATTCTCAGTAACGTCAGGTCTGGTTAAGAGGGTTTTGGGACACCGCACTGTGCGCGGTGTCCCAAAACCCTTGATAATTCTGTGCGCGTCGCACACGGAATTATCAAGGGTTTCAGCTTATCCAGGATTCACGTTAAGTCCATCGCTCATCTCCATACTCATCCTTCATCTTTCAAATCAGCCTCCCTTTCCCATGCGGCAACCGGGGCGATCGCCTGCCAGTTCCGCCTGCGACTGGGAACTAGTCCTGGACGTACTCCCCTCCAGTCACCAACGCAAACTCTGCCCGCATCAACTCGCGTCCCAGATAAGCTGCGTGGTCTGCCGAAGAGACGGGGGAAGGAGTCATTTCCTCAAATAGCTTGATGCACAGTTCCTTAGCCGTCCTGCCAGTCAGGGTAAAATCGGGCAGACGCTCCACTTTTCCCCTCGTTGGCAGCGGTTTTCCGGTTTCGGGATCGCAGGCCAACCCCTTGTCGTTAATCACGTTGGTGTAGTGCTTCGTGCAGATGAGTCCCGCTTCGGGATCGATGTAGATAATGAAATAGCCCTTGGGATCAAGCTCGATGTAGCGCTTCGAGAGTTCGTTGTCGAGGGCAGCGAGTTCTTCAGCGGTTGGCTTCACGGTCGAATTCACAGTGGGATTCATCAGATGAGGTTACAGTTGCGAGGGTGCAATTCGAGGCGGCAATTGCTGCAAAATTGCTGCAATTATTGTTCAACGCCTTGTCCCATTCAGACATCATGGCCTGAACAGAACGGTTCTGTCCGTCAGTCATCACGCCTTGGGGTGATCTCGCAATTCTTTTAGTGTAACGTCCGGACTTGGAATGTGAATGCCGCTTTTGCACTAGCAAGTCCCCCTTCTCCTGTGGGCAAAGGGGTGAGGGGATGCGGGCAAACCCTAAGTTAAATAAAACTCCCGCGTTCCTCTGGCGCTGATCGCCTCACCCAGACGGTTGAGGGCGTGGATGTAGGCGGCAGTCCGCAGATCAACCGAGAGTTCCTGAGCGATCGCCCAGATGTGATCTGTCTCTGCATTCATGGACTGCTCCAATTTGCGGTTGACCTTCTCCAATGGCCAGTAGGACCCACTGCGGTTCTGCACCCACTCGAAGTAACTGACAGTGACCCCCCCAGCATTGGTGAGGATATCGGGGAAGACCTGAATCCCCTTGCGATTGAGAATCTCATCTGCATCGGAAGTCACCGGACCATTGGCCACTTCAAAAATGTAGCGAGCACGGATGCGATCAGCATTGTCCTTTGTAATCTGGTTTTCCAGCGCAGCGGGAACCAGAACATCCACATCCAGCTCTAGCAGTTCTTCATTGGTGATCACATCGTGTTCCACGATATTGCAGACGCTGCCCTCACAGTAGACCGCCTTCAGTCCCCGGCTCGCTTCCTTGAAGCGACGAATACTGGGAATATCCAACCCTTTTTTGGCATAGACTCCCCCTTTGGAATCGCTCACTGCCACAACCCGATACCCCGCTTTTGAAAGCAGTTCTGCAATGATTGATCCCGCATTTCCAAACCCTTGCACAGCAACTGTTGTATTGGCAGGATTTTGGCCTAGCCGTTGCATAGCGGTCTGCATCACAAAGAAGGCTCCCATTGCTGTTGCGGTTTCCCGCCCTAGGCTGCCCCCCATTGTGACTGGCTTCCCGGTCACCACGGCTGGGGTAATTTGCCGACGAATGATGCTGTACTGATCCATCATCCAGCCCATCACCATGGCATTGGTATAGACATCAGGAGCGGGGATGTCGATATCAGGACCAATAAAATCGGCGATCGCATCTACATAACCGCGCGTCAGCCGCTCCAGTTCAAACTTTGAGAGTTCCTTGGGATTGAGCGTAATGCCACCCTTGGCACCGCCAAACGGCAGATTCAGGACTGCACATTTGAAGGTCATCCAAAACGCCAGCGATTGCACTTCGTCCAGAGTCACACTGGGATGGTAGCGCACACCACCTTTGGTAGGGCCACGGCTGTCATCGTAGCGCACCCGATAGCCCTGAAATACCCTCAAGGTGCCATTATCCATCCGCACGGGGATCGAGACAATCAGGCTAGCTTTAGGATAGTGCAACCGCGCTGCTACGTCGGGATCCATCGTGACGTAGCGCAATGCTTTTTCTAGCCGCTGGTTGGCATCTGAGAGCAATGTTTCGGGCATAAAAACTCCTCGAGATCAGACGAAGTGAGGCGAAAAATTCTGATCTCCTGATTCCATGGTGCCCAAAAAGTTGTATCAGAAACTACGGTTTTGATCAGGCGACATGATTCTTCAAAAACCTGGGCGATCGCCAGCAGCATGAAGGGCATTTCGATCAGCTCATCAGTCCGGTTGCCAACCTGAGGCACCAGGAACAACGTCCGGATCACACCCAGGACAAATCCAGTGCCAAACACAACGGCAAAATACAGGGCGGCGGGCTTAAGGATATTCATGCCGACATTGTAGGTGGAGTTTGGACTGAGCCGCGCAAACAATCAATATTGCTTCATCCAAGTGCGATTGTTTGAGTGAAGGACAGCGTGCGTCCCTCACTCAAACAATCTAAGCCCCAGACAACCAAACAGCAAGTGTTCGCGAAACACACCTGCTATTTCTCCACCTCAACGAACCCTGGCAATCACGGTGCGGTGGCGGGGGGTGTTGCGGGTGATGGTAGGGCGCTCGAACCCAGCATCGTAAATCGCCTGCTCGATGTCCAGCGAAAAGTATTCATCCAGGTACGGCTCTGTGCTCTTGAGCAGCGTCAGGATGTAGGGGGGCATTTGGGCATAGACCTCCGACTGGGGGTTCATATCCATCACTGCCAGATGCCCACCGGGACGCAGCAGGCGACGCGCTTCCTGGAGGATGGCGATCGCCGCTGACTGGGGCAGCTCGTGGAACAGTAGGTGTGCCGACACCAAGTCCACCGACTCCGAGGGGAGTCCCGTGTTTTCTGCTGCCGCATGGAGCCAAGTGGGAGTCGGTGATCCCGGTTGCGGGGTGGGGTGGTAGGGCAGTTCGGTGGTGCCCGTTTGGGTGCGGTACTGGGCGATCGCCAAAAAGTAGGGCGACAGGTCAACCCCGGTGATCCGGGCCTGGGGATAGAGAGCTTGCAGGGCAAATGTGCTCATACCGACGCTACAGCCGAGATCCACAATGTCCTGGGGAGGAGTGGCGATCGCCTGTTTCAGAACCTCATGGAAACTCTGCCGCAGCCGCGCATCCCCCGCCGCACCGCCATCGGGCCAGATCCGCGCATGCACCGCGTGGGCCGCAACTTCCACCTCCATCGCCGGCTCCCAACCCAGGTTGCCCTCTTCGTAAGCGTGGAAAGAACAGGTATAGTAGCTGGGGTAGGTGAGGTCGGGGTTGGTGACGCGCTCCAACTCTGCCGCCCATTCCGGGGCAAAGTCACTGGTGGAATTGCGCGATCGCAACTTCTGCACCTCCTCCAGCCAATACACACCAATGGCATTAGCCCGCTGGATCATCATGCTGCGGGCACGCCTCTTTGCTAAGGAGGCGAGTGGTTTGATGCCTAGAATACCGTTGACCAGACGGGTCGTCAGGGTTGGAGCAAATTTGTCAGCAGAGGGCGCAGAACCCGTTTGCACAGCAGTCATCTTAAAAGGGCTTTCCCAGTTATTTCATGTACAGCCGCTATTTTAACGTGAGCGGTGGCGGGGAAGGCCCTGCCGCAGGGCTGCGCCAGTAGTGTCTCCCAGTAATGTCTCAAAGTTGCAGGGCTGCGCTAGTAATGTCTCAAAGTGTTGCAAAATCAAGGGTGTGGAGCAATAAAACTTTAAGCTTAGTCATATCAGAGGAAGCCGCGAGGATAGTACTCTGAGAAACAATGCCGTGATGATGAATCATCTTTAAGGAATAAGGACTTATGGTTCAACGTGGTTCAAAGGTTCGGGTTCTCCGCAAAGAATCCTACTGGTACAACGACATTGGTACGGTTGCTTCCATCGACACTAGCGGAATCAAATATTCCGTCATTGTCCGTTTTGATAAAGTCAACTACAACGGCTACAGCGGTAGTGCTGGCGGGGTAAACACCAACAATTTCGCTCCCGATGAGCTGGTTGAAGTTGAAGCTCCTAAAGCCAAAAAAGCCTCTTAAAAGTCTCTTAATTGCTGTGATGGCAGGTTTTTCTCCACGGAAAGCCTGCCACCATGGTCTTAGTTCAAGTGCCATAACGGTGTGCGGGTGGAGCCAGTGCTGTACTGAATCCACCCGCACGTTGTTATAGGGCGCTAAGCGCTCATGATGTAAAAAGCTTTTTGTGGGAAACCCTGCTGCGCGGGGTTTCCCACAAAAAGCTTTGCCCTAACCTATGCGCGTAGCGCTATAGCGATCAGATAATCCTGGCATAATCCTGGAAGGGTGGGGCGATAGATTCTTGCCCGACTCCACTCGATGTTCCTCTGCTTGGTCTACTGTGCCCGAACTTCCTGAGGTCGAAACAGTCCGCCGGGGTCTTAACCAGACGACCCGACATCAAACCATTACGGGTGGAGATGTCCTGCTAGAACGCACCATTGCCCATCCGCTTTTTGTCAACGAGTTTTTGGATGGCTTAAGGGGAAAGGCGATCGCCCGTTGGCACCGGCGGGGCAAATATCTGCTGGCAGAACTGGAGCGACAAACCGAGGCGCAGGATGGAAGCCAGGAGGACTTAGAGCACCCCAGAGGCTGGGATGGCAGGGTAGGGAAGCATGGCTATCTGGGGGTACACCTACGCATGACCGGGCAGTTTCTCTGGGTCGATCAAGCAGAACCCTTGCAGAAGCATACGCGGGTGCGGTTGTTTTTTGAGCAAGACGCACAGGGCGATCGCTCTAATTCGCGAGAACTTCGCTTTGTCGATCAGCGGACCTTTGGACAAATGTGGTGGGTGCCCCCGGGAGTTGCCCCGGAAACCGTGATCACAGGTCTCAGCCGCCTAGGGCCAGAGGCTCTTTCAGAGGAATTTTCCGTGCAGCACTTCCAACAGTGCCTGGCGAAGAGTCATCGTCCGATTAAAAATGCTTTGCTGGATCAGGCATTGGTGGCCGGCATTGGCAATATTTATGCCGATGAAGCATTGTTTATCAGTGGCATCCGTCCCCAAACGCTGGCCTCCACCCTCAGACCAAGCCAGGTAGTACGGCTCCATGCGGCAATTGTGGCAGTCTTGAAGGAGGCGATCGCCGCCAACGGCACTACTTTCAGTGACTTCAAAACTGTCTACGGTATCAACGGCAACTATGGTCACCACGCACGGGTCTACGATCGAGAGGGTCAACCCTGTCGAGTCTGTGGCAGTCCCATTGAGCGTCTCAAACTAGCGGGGCGATCGGCGCATTTCTGCTGCAAGTGTCAGCACTAACTGGTTCTGACAGTTCCCTGGCATTGCTTCAGCCTGCGGCGTTGCAGATTTAGCCTAACGTGAATTCCGAATAAGCTGAACCCCTTGATGTTCGATGCGCCTCGCACACGGAACATCAAGGGGTTGGGGCACCGCGCCGGGCAGAGTTCCGTTAACAGAAACGCCGCCGCAGTTTTCTATCGATTGCCAAGATTTCTCATCGATGCAGCGATCGCCCCACCACCGTACAATGCGTTGAGGCAAGCATTGAGGCAACTCATGCGTTGCGGAACCAGACCAGCCCCCCTTCAGTTGCGGAGGGTGGGCCAGCCCCTGCACTCCCTGTAAGCAGCACATTGAGTGCAATATCAGTAAGATCACTTCTGTACCGATTAAGCAACTAAGACGCAGTTATGGCAGTCAAAAAAGGTGATTTCGTGCGCGTCGTGCGCGAAAAGCTAGAGGGCAGCCTCGAGGCCAAGGCAAGCGACAACCGTTTTCCTCCCTATATTTTTGAAACGCAGGGAGAGATCGTCGATGTGCGAGGCGACTATATGCTCGTGAAATTTGGTCGGGTGCCAACTCCTAATATGTGGCTGCGGGCTGACCAATTGGAAAAATTTGAGTAAGTTTCGCCCCTTCCCCCATAACCCGACATAGGCTAGAGGTAAATGAGTTTTGCTTCTAGCCATGTCTACGTTTGTCCGTAATGCCCTCACGTTGCGTCCCTCGATCGCTTGCAAATCCATTCAAGTGGCAGTCATTGGCGCTGGCAATGTGGGCGGAACCCTCGCCCAGAGGATTGTGGAACGCAACTTGGCAAACGTGGTGTTGCTTGACATCATGCCGGGTCGTCCTAAGGGAATTGCTTTGGATTTGATGGAGGCCCGTGGCCTAGAGGGGCATGAGCGCTTTATTTATGGCACTGATGATTATGCCGAGACAGCCGGTTCCGACATCATTGTGATCACCGCTGGCTTTCCTCGCAAGCCGGGCATGACCCGTGATGACCTGCTCAAGGTCAATACTGAGATTGTGGTACAGGCAACCAAGAAGGCGATCGCCTATTCTCCTGAAGCCATTATCATCATGGTGACGAACCCGCTAGACGTGCTGACTTATTTAGCATGGCAGGCTAGCGGACTCCCCCCCGAACGGGTCATGGGCATGGCAGGGATTCTCGACTCTGCCCGCTTCCAGACCTTTATCGCGCTGGAACTAGGCGTCTCGAATGCGGATGTGGTGGCAATGGTGTTGGGAAGCCACGGCGACCTGATGGTGCCACTCCCTCGCTACTCTACAGTCGGCGGTGTTCCCATCACAGAACTCATGGACGAAGAAACCATTGAACGATTGGTGCAACGCACCCGCAATGGGGGCGCTGAGATTGTGGAACTGATGCAGACGGGCGGAGCCTACTATGCTCCCGCCTCTTCGGTCTGTCAGATGGTGGAAACAATCTTGCTCAACAAGTCTCGCATCCTCCCCGTCGCCTCCTATCTCACAGGTGAATACGGGTTAAATGATATCTTTATCGGTGTGCCAACTCGCTTAAACTGCCGAGGCGTTGAGAGTATTTTGCAACTCGATTTAACAGATGCTGAGTTGGCAGCACTGCATGCTTCAGCAGAGGCTGTGCGTCGGCAAATTCAACGTGCCCACGAATTGCAACCCGCGTGAGCAACCCAATTAACAGGACGTTATGGCGCGATACCTCATGAAGCCGTCGCGCTAACCGCCAATCCTTCGGGAATGGCCCCCTGCATTTGACTCAGCCAATCCAGCAGATTATCGAGTTGCAAGTCAGCACTCAACGCGCCCAGCCCGCGCACAGTGACTTTATTGGGGGTGTAGACAAAGCGGGTCTGCAAATGGGTCGGGAGTTTTTCTTTGAGTAAATTCCAGGCGGGTTCCTCCATGGGAGTTTCGAGGACGACGTGCTGTTTGTTCTCAACGCGAATGCGCGAGAAGCCGAGCTTTTTGCCGATTTGCTTTAGCTCCATCACCTTGAAGAGTTGCAGTGCCGCTGGAGGAATGGTGCCATAACGATCGCTCCAGTCTGCGGCAATTTGGGTCAACTCTTGCTTGGTCTGAGCTGTTGCAACTGCGCGATAGGCGCTCATCTTCTGGTCAAGGTCAGGGATGTAGTCGGCTGGAATGAAAGCCGTCACGTTGAGGTCGATCTGCGTGTCATCCACCTGAGGAATTTCCTGGCCGCGAATTTCCTTGATCGCCTCCTCCAGCATTTCCATGTAGAGGTCAAAGCCGATCGCGTCCATCTGTCCCGACTGCTCTGCCCCCAGCAGGTTGCCCACACCGCGAATTTCCATATCACGCATCGCCAGTTGATAGCCAGAGCCAAGTTGGGTGAATTCCTGAATGGCACGGAGTCGCTGTCGGGCCGCATCACTCAGTTGCGACTGTTTGGGGTAGAACAGCCAAGCATGGGCCTGGATGCCGGCGCGTCCAACCCGGCCTCGTAGTTGGTAGAGCTGGGAAAGGCCAAACTTGTGGGCATCCTCAATCAGGATGGTGTTGACGCGGGGGATGTCTAGCCCCGATTCAATGATGGTGGTGCAGACGAGGATATCCGCTTCGCCATTGCTGAAGGTGAGCATGGTGGCTTCGAGTTCCCCTTCAGGCATCTGTCCGTGGGCGATCGCCAGCCGCACCCCAGGCACCATCTCGCGGATCCTAGTCGCTGTCTCCTCAATGCCCTCCACTCGCGGCACCACGTAGAAAACCTGTCCCCCCCGGTCAAGTTCCTGACGGATGGCCGTCCGCACCATCTCCGAGTCGTGGGGAGCGAGGTGGGTTTTGATGGGGCGACGGGAGGGCGGCGGCGTGGTGATCAGGCTCATCTCGCGCACACCCGAGAGTGCCATGTAGAGCGTCCGGGGGATCGGCGTGGCGCTCAGGGTCAGCACATCCACATGCGTCCTCAAGGTTTTGATTTTCTCCTTTTGGTTCACACCAAACCGCTGTTCTTCATCCACTACCAGCAGCCCCAAGTCTTTGAACTGCACCCCTTTGCCGAGGAGCTGGTGCGTCCCAACGACGACATCCAGTTCACCTGTGGTTAGTCGCTTCAGAATATCTTGCTTCTCGGCATTGGTGCGGAAGCGGTTGAGCAAGCCCACCTGGATCGGGTACGGAGCAAAGCGTTCCTTCAGGGTGTGGTAGTGCTGCTGCGTCAGGATAGTGGTGGGGGCGAGCAGGGCAACCTGTTTGCCAGCGGTCACCGCCTTGAAGATGGCACGGATGGCCACCTCGGTTTTGCCAAAGCCCACGTCACCGCAAACCAACCGATCCATCGGGCGATCGCTCTCCATATCGCGCTTCACGTCCTGGATGGCTTTAAGCTGGTCGGTCGTCGGCTGGTAAGGGAAGGAGTCTTCCATCTCTTCCTGCCAGGGCGTATCGAGGGGATAGGCAAAGCCCTGTTGCTGCGATCGCTGGGCGTAGAGTTGCAGCAAGTCAAACGCGACTTTTTTAATGGCCTTACGAACTTTGCTCTTGGTGCGCTCCCAGGTTTTGCCCGTCATTTTGCTGAGTTCGGGTCTGCTTTCACCCACCCCCCGGAAGCGCGACAGCGCATTCAGTTGGTCGGCAGCTACTCGCAGCAGACCGTCCGCATACTGAATCACCAGATATTCCCGCGTCTCGTTGTTGAGCGTCAGGCTCTCGAGCTTGAGGAACCGTCCGATGCCGTGGTTCTTATGGACGACAAAATCGCCCGGCTGCAGTTTGTTGGGATCGACCTGCTTGGAGGCGGCGCGGCGACGCTTGCGGATGTAGTTGGGCGTGGCAAGGGTGTGTTGCCCAAAAAATTCCCGGTCTGTGATGACAACGATGCGGAACGTGGGCAGCACGAAGCCTTCCAGTTCCGCCAGACCGGAATATTTGACCGCCGTAGGAATTTTTTGCGACTGGAGCCGCTCGATTGCAGGATAGTCGTGTGGATTGGGGACGAACTGGGCCGGACAGTCGTGCTCCTGCAACAAGGCAACCGAGCGGGAGGGTTGGGCCGACACCAACCAGATGGAGAAGTTGCGATCGCGCTCTTGCCGAATGGTTTCCGCCAACTTCCCAAACTGATGCGGGATTGCGGGCACAGGCCGACTGGCAAGGTTGAGACCACTGCCCTCTTCTGCTAGCTCTGACAAACAGAGACGCTCGTAGGCTTCGAGCTGGTCAATGGACTCGTCAAAGGGGCGGTGAGTTTTGGGTAGCGGCGGGGTAAAGGTGGCGTTAACTTCGGCCCAGTGTTCTTCGGCGTGTTCAAACCAGCGGTCGCCATGCGCCCGACACTGGGCCATCTCATCGATGGCAACCAGCGTCTGGGCGGGGAGATAGTCCAACAGGGAAGCCGGTTGCTCGAAGGCGAGTCCCAAAAAGCGACGAGTGCCTTCCGGTAGGTTGCCCTGGTTGAGTTGCTCCAGGTCTTCGGCACAGAGGTAGGGTGCGAGGGGATGAGGCGTTTTGCCAGGGGGGGCCAGTGCGCCCACAATCATGGGGGCAAAGCTGGTGGCCGTCAGTACGAGGCGGTTGATGCTGTCGAGCGATCGCTGCGTACCGGGGTCAAACTCGCGCAGTTTGTCTAGCTCATCGCCAAACCACTCCAGGCGGACGGGCAACTCCGCCGCCACGGGAAACACATCGATAATGTCGCCACGACGGCTCCACTGTCCTTCTGTTTCCACCAACGCGACTCGCTCATACCCTAGCGCTGCGAGCTGGCGGCTGAATTCATCTAGGTCTAACTCTAGGCCTTTCGTCAGGGTCAGGCAGTAGGGACGAAAGGCATCAACGGGGGGGAGATGGGGCTGAAGGGCGCGTTCGGTGGTGACGATGGCAAAGCGGTTGGCCTCCGGCACAGCGTGCAGGCAATCTGCCAGCACCTGCAACTGCCCCCAGGTCATTTCGGCTTCGGGGTCGAAGGGTTCGTAGGGCGAGGCTTCTGAGGTGGGATAAAGGGAAACCGTATCCCAGCCCATCGCTTCAAGCTGCGCCGTCCAGCGGCCTGCGTCTTCCAGTGTGGCCGTAATCACCAACAACGGACGCTGCTCGACTTGTGCCAGTGTAGATACGACCAGCCCTCTGGGAATGCGAGCGATCCCATTCAGGTGCAATGTCTTTTGCTGGTGCAGTTTGGCCAGTAGTTCGGCGGTGAGGGGCGATCGCCCCATCAGGCGGGTGATTGACGAAAAAGCCATAGATAATGAGGCAACAGACCAGAGCGTCGGTCAACAGTTACATTCTTTAATTTTAAGGGTGTTTAAATTTAGCCAGCCTCTTCAGCAAGACCCCGTGCTAGGAAGCAATCGCGGTTTCCATCTAGGAGCTGGCCCTCGGATTACTTTTTCGCTCAACAGGGAATGTTAACCTCATGGATAGGGCAACCTCCCAAGGGTTAGTGGGGAGAGGGTTTCCTGCAAGTCTGCCTTGAGTGGTCTTGAGGACTATGGAGTTTCCCATTCTTCTGTATTCTGTTGGGTGTTGCTTAGGAACAGCGGCGCTTCCACCGCGTTCCTGCCTGGGTTGAGGCAGTGCGTTTTGACTGTGAGTTTCGCTCTCGCTGCAATTGCACCCTCCTAGCCGACGCTATCCCGCTTGTCCTTGGCTGGCACCAATCCGCTGGTGCCTCAAGCCGCTTGCCGAATTTGGCACCCCCTCCGTAATGGCTTCTATCACGTTTGAAATCGTCGTTATTCTGCTGCTCATCCTGGCCAACAGTCTTTTTGTGATTTCCGAAATGTCCATTGTTTCGGCACGCAAAACCCGGCTCCAGGAACTCTCAGAAAGGGGCGATCGCCGTGCCCGAGCCGCACTCGACCTTGCCAATGCCCCCAATCGCTTTCTCTCAACCGTGCAGGTGGGGATTACGCTGATCGGCATTATGACCGGGGCCTTTGGGGGAGCGGCGATCGCCGGACGATTGACCACTGTGCTTGCGCCCCTTCCCATCATCGGACGCTATGGCCAGGCGATCGCCTTTGGCCTGGTGGTCTTAATCATTACTTACCTGTCACTCATCATCGGCGAGCTGGTTCCCAAACGGCTAGCACTCCAACACTCTGAGCAGATTGCCATGGTCATTGCTGGCCCCATGGGGTGGTTGTCTACGGTCACCTACCCGCTGGTTCACCTGCTCAGCATCTCTACCGACGCAGTTTTGCGCCTCTTGGGGATTTCCCATGCCACTGAGGAGCAACTCGTCACAGAAGAAGAAATCAAAGTCATGGTGCGCCAGGGCACAGAAGCTGGCATGTTTGAGGAAGCCGAACAAGACATGGTGGAACGAGTGTTTCACCTAGCAGATCAGCAGGTCAGCGCCCTCATGACCCCCCGCCTAGAGGTGGTCTGGCTAGACCTCAACGACCCAGAAGAGGTCAATCGCCGCAAGATGATTGAAAACGGGCATAGTCGCTACCCCGTCTGCCAAGACTCCCTCGATAATGTGTTGGGCGTTGTCCACGTCACTGACCTGCTCAACCGTTCCTTGCAAAACCAACCCCTCGACCTAGCAGGAAACATCCGGGATCCCCTGTTTATTCCCGAAAGCACGGGAGCCTTGAAGCTGCTGGAATTGTTCAAGCAGTCCAGCACCCACATTGCTCTTGTCGTTGATGAATACGGCGTTGTGCAGGGCGTCGTCACCCTGAATGACGTGATGGAGGTAATTATTGGCGAGGTTCCCTTTGCCGACCACAATTTCGAGTCTCCTGTTGTGCAGCGTGAAGACGGCTCCTGGTTGCTCGATGGCATGTTACCCATCGATCGCCTCAAGGAACTGTTTGATCTGGAGGATTTACCTGGCGAGGAGCGGGGCAATTTCCAGACTCTCGGCGGCTTTGTGATCACCCAACTTGGACGCATCCCCGCTGCCGCCGACCACTTTGAGTACCATGGCCTGCGCTTTGAAGTGATGGATATGGACGGCAACCGGGTCGATAAGATGCTAGTCGTTCCCCTCGGAGAGACTAACCGAGACGCTAAGCAGGATGAGCTGATCAAGGACTAATACCGGCATGAAGCACCTCTACTTCCTGAGTGGGCTAGGCGCCGATGAACGCATCTTTCAATTCCTTCAGTTGCCCGGCTACGTGCGTCACTACATCCGGTGGATTAGGCCCTATCCCCAGGAAACGCTGGAGCACTACGCCGATCGCCTCACCGCACAAATTGAACACGATCGCCCCATTCTGATTGGCGTCTCCTTCGGAGGCATGATTGCCGTCGAGATGGCAAAACTCATGCCCGTTGAAAAACTAATCCTGATTTCTAGCGTCAAAACGCGCGAGGAATTGCCTCCCTACTTCCAACTCCTGCGGGGTTTCCCGCTGCACAGCTACATCCCGATCCAGGTGACTCAGCAGCTTAGTCTGATCACCGCAGACTGGTGGTTTTCTGTAGCGTCTCAGCCCGAACATGACCTGTTGCGTTCCGTTTTGCAAGACACTGACCCCGCTTTTTTGCAATGGGCCATCGACGGCGTGCTGCACTGGGACAATACCACCCCGCCGAAAGAGGTGGTACATATCCACGGGACGGGCGATCGCCTCCTCCCCATTGCCTACGTCAAGCCCGATATCACGATTGCCGACAGCGGCCATCTGATGATCGTTAGTCGCGCTGCTGAACTCTCAACCCTACTCACGGCTATCCTGGCATAACGTGAATTCCGGATACGCTAAAACACGTGAATTCCGGATACGCTGAAGCCCTTGCTTTTCCGGGCGCGACGCGC
>DVEB01000135.1 GCA_015295905.1 Synechococcales cyanobacterium M55_K2018_004 | reverse complement strand
TTACACCACGACAACCGACTGAATAACCGACGGAGTCGGTATTAGGGTCCTTGCAAAATAACTTGACCAACTTTTTTGTGAGTGGGCGGCAGAGCTGCCCACCCACGAAAAAGTTCATCGCTTGCATTTTTTGAGAATCCTTAGTCAGCAGTGGCAACCGAAGAACGGCGGCGACGGCGACGACGATTTCCGCCCACTTCCTCTGCTTCGGTTTCTCCAGACGCTGGCTCAGGCGAATTTGTAGAGGGGCTGGCTGGCTCAACGTCCGGGAGTTTCAAACGGACGGCTTCGCGCACAACAGGCTTCTCAGTTTCTTCTGCAGAAGCAACCGCAGCTAGGGCTGGCACCTCCGCAGGACTAGCTCGATGGCTCTGGCCAGGAAGCGTCACTTCAATCAAGACAGACTTCGGATCTTTCACCGTTTCCTGCGCTAAGACTAGTGGCGAGATGCCCATCATGGCATATATTTCCTGCTCCTCAGGAGTCATCTCAACCGAAATCAGTTGAGGGGGTTCGGGTGCAGGCTTTTCTCGTCGTCCAGCGGCCCGTCCACCCCGTTCCCGCTCTGCTCTTTCGGCCCGTCCCTCCCGCGCCGCAGGAACGGGCGCTGCCATCGGTAATGCTTCATCTACAGCGACGCCAGAATCAGCGTCAGTGTCTAAGTCAACCATGCGACCGTTGGTACGGAGGGCTGGCTCACTGGCCCGCATTCGACTGCGGCGGCGGCGGCGATCGCTACTTCTACCGCGTTCTTGGTAGCTGGGGTGGTTGGTCAAGTCAAGCTCTTGTAAGTCGGAGGCTGGCTCAAACGCAGCCTCTTCAGCGACTGCATCCCAGACTGGTTCGCGGAACTGGGCAGTCCGGGGTTCAGCAACAGGTACAGGGCGTAGCGGTTCTAGAGGTTGCGTCACATTTTCCGCGTCACCAGGGAGGTGAACAAGATGCCCTAAGCCGCCACAGGTGGGGCAAGGACGACCAAACAATTCATAAATATTTTGCCCTTGGCGCTTACGAGTCAGTTCGACTAGTCCTAGCTCTGTCAGTTGAGCAATCTGAGGTCTAGCCTTGTCTGCCCGCAGTGCTTTGTTAAACTGCTCTAGCACCTGCAACTTATCGCGGTGCGAGTCCATATCGATGAAGTCCACCACGATGACGCCAGCAATGTTGCGTAACCGCAACTGTCGCGCAATTTCTGTCGCAGCTTCACAGTTCGTCCACAACACTGTTTCACGAGCCGTTGCAGAGCGGGTAAAAGAACCAGAGTTGACATCAATCACCGTCAAGGCTTCAGTCCGTTCAATGATGATGTATCCCCCGGAAGGTAGGTCAACCCGTGGCTTGAGTGCTTCTCGAATGGCAGCATTCACCCGGAAGTATTCCAAAATCGGAGTCCGCTCTCGGTGATGATCGATCAGTACGCCAGCCGGACTTTTTCCGCCGCTCCAGTTCACCAAATGCTGCTTAACCCGCTTTACCCCCGTGTGAGAATCTACGACGATGCGGTTTACATCCGCACTGTAAACATCTCGCAGCACCTTTTGAATAAAGTCATCATCCCGGTTTAGTAGGCTGGGAGGACGAGTGGTGAGGGCTTCTTGTTGAATACTTTCCCATTGACGCTGGAGCGCCTCCAAGTCTTCGATAATTGCTTCTTCGGGCACCCCCTCAGCCTCGGTGCGAACCAAAAGCCCCATGCCCGCAGGTTTCACGAGAATTGCCAGTGCCCGTAGACGGTTGCGTTCATTCTCATTACGAATCCGCCGCGAGAGATTGACTCCTCGACCGAAAGGCATCAGCACGAGGTAGCGCCCTGGAAGACTGATGTTGCCGGTTAAACGCGGCCCTTTAGTGCCAGTGGGTTCCTTCATAATCTGAACCAACACTTTCTGCTGCGGCACTAATAATTCAGTAATGGGTGCAGCGGAACGCTTTAAGCGCAATGGTCCTAAATCGGTAACATGGATAAACCCATTGCGTTCACTATCTCCAATGTTGACAAAGGCCGCATCAATTCCCGGTAGAACATTTTCGACAGTTCCTAGGTAGATGTCACCGACTTGATGGCTACCCGTTGCAACGATTAGTTCTTGTATTTGATCTTCAGAAAAAACAGCAGCGATGCGGTGCTGCTCTGCGATGATTATCTGTTTTGACATTCAATTTCCTCAAGATTAGTGCTGGAAGTCGCACGATCCAGGCAAGCGCTATTCTGCAAATTACCGTCAAAGCTTTAGACGTAGAAAATTCCAGCATGAACATTTAGAGCAGGAGCCTTACCTGCTAGAGAGACACCCCTTACGCCTCTGCGCGAGATGTCCAGAAAAACAACTGCTGTAGAAACACTCCAAACCTGTCAGAAAGGACTGACCTATTAAAGAGGCCGGAACCCACCTAATTCAGGTTGAGACAAAAGCTTCGCGGAAGCGAACATTGCTCAGAATGCCCTGTCAATTGCGCTACGCAACTCGAGAAGGGCTTTGTTCGCAACCTCCGTTTGAATTGAATTATAGCGTGTAGAAACGAATGTGCTCTAGGAAGTAAGGAATTTGTGAAAAATTGGCTCTTAAGTTCTGGCTTAAGCTCTCAATAGCAGATGAGGTGCTGGCTACAGGAAGCGTAGGGGTGTATCTCCCACACAGGAGTTCTATTCCTGCAACCCCAGGTCTAGCAACCAAAGGGATATAGCAACTGAAGGGTTACTCTACTAACGTGAATTCGGGAAAAGCAAGGGTTTCGGGCGCGGTGACCCAAAACCCGCTTAACCAAAACTGACGTTACTAGCTTATCCCTTAGCACTGCTTAACACTCTGGCAGAAGTCGGTCAGCCTGCTGCTCTGCGAGGCTTCTGACGAGGCTCAGCAATTCTCATTTTGGGCTTCCAGTGGGGGTTTAGCCCGTGGCGGGCTAAACCCCCACGTCTAATTTTCATCCTAAGAATTGCTGGGCCAGTATAGACTCACTTGGAAGGGCATAAGCCAGCAGATTCAGCTAAAAAAATCTGATGCCGATGGGCTTGCCGTAGCTGAATTGGTTGTCCAGCAGCAGACTCCAGCATATAGACCACATGCTCAGGACGCAGCAGTGTTCCGTCGTTGCGACAGGAGCCGATATAGCGAATGACGACTGAGCGATCGCCCCGGCCACTGCTATTGTTTTTCTCGACTTTAGCTGACGGAAAAGATATCAGGGAAGCCCATGCAGAGACTGGATGCGTGGAGGCCAGCGCAAGTTCAAACAAGCGATCGCGCAGATTGACTGAATGAGTCTTGCCCGACTTTGTTGTCTGCTCCATCAAAATTTCACCGGCATTGCAAACAGCTTCAATCCAAGTTTGCCAAGGTTCTGCACTAACCACTGACTGCTCCTCGCCCTCATGCAACTCCAGGGTAAGAAAGTACTCAGCTCGATCTAAAAGTTTGGTGGCAGCAGGTGCACCAGCCTCGACAGATTCAATGCGGTGGAGGGGAAGTTCAGCCGGCAGTTGAGCAGACAAACGGGCACGAAACTCGTCGGCATCCATCACCTGTGTCAGTTCAAAGTCCACAATTTCGCCCGTACTCGTCATTCCCAGTGGCAAAGCACTGGCTGGTACGATGCGTGGCCCTGGGTGAAATCCACCCGTAAAGGCAATGGGTAGGGCGGCTCGGCGTAAGGCCCGGTCAAACAAGCGAACCAAGTCAAGGTGGCTCAATAGAGCAAGGCTGCCTAACTTCCCAAACCAGACTCGCAAACGTTGCACTCGTTCAGTAGGAGGCACAAAGTATCCGGCAAAGATGGGAATTGGTGGGGGAGGGATGACAACGTTGTGGCCGAAGTCGGCTCCACACACTCCACAATGAGAACACTCTGCAAAGGAACAATCGGGTACAGTTGCGGCTTCCAAGGCCCGTTGCAGATCAGCTTTAAGCCACGCTTTATCAATGCCTGTGTCTAAGTGGTCCCAGGGGAGAGGCATCTCCAAGTTGGGAGTTGCCGCTGGGGTGGTTTCAGACAGGGAGGTGCCTGATGCCTGAAATAGGTTCCACTCGCCCTGCTCAACTTGACGATATTTCCAGGTTAGTCCTGCTTCGGCGATTGCCTGTGTCCAGGCAGCAAAGGCTCGTTCCAGGCTATCCCACCAGGAGTCTTCCCGCGCCCCTAACTCCCAGGCGCGTCGAACAACTGAGGACAGACGGCGATCGCCCCGTCCCACAAAGTCCTCCATGGCTGAGATCCGCACATCGGTAAAATTTGCTTTCACGCCTCGCATCGTGCGGAATTCCTGTCTGAGCAATTGCTGCTTCCGCTCAAACTCTGCTGTGGAAACAGAGTGCCACTGGAAGGGAGTGTGGGGTTTGGGCGTGAAGTTAGAGATGGTGACATTAAAGCTCAGAGGTTTGCGTCCCTTGATGCGGCATTCCTGCTGAAGCCAGCGCATAGTCTCAGCAATACCCAGCACATCGGCATCCGTTTCTCCCGGTAGCCCAATCATAAAGTAGAGTTTTACCCGGTCCCAGCCTTGCTCGTAGGCAGTTTTGACCCCCCGCAGCAATTCCTCATTGGTCAGGCCTTTGTTGATAATGTCGCGCAGCCGCTGAGTTCCGGCTTCTGGGGCAAAGGTCAGCCCACCCTGACGCATTCCCCCCAAAATGTGGGCAATGTTTTCGTCAAACCGGTCTACCCGCTGGCTAGGCAAGCTCAAGGAAATGTTCTGATCTTTGAGGCGGTTCTTAATCTCCATGCCCACAGCAGGCAGAGCAAGGTAATCTGAGCAACTGAGGGAGAGCAAAGAAAACTCGTTATACCCCGTTGCCCGCATCCCTCGTTCAATCGCATCAACGACCTGAGCTGGCTCTACATCGCGGGCAGGGCGAGTCAGCATGCCCGGCTGGCAAAATCGACAACCTCTGGTGCAGCCTCGACGAATCTCAATCGTCAGGCGATCGTGAACGGTCTCGACGAAAGGCACCAGACCAATGGAATAGGCTGGAATTGGGGTAGCAACTCGGCGTAGCACCCGGGCAGGTACATCGGGGCGAGTTGGATGTACGGAGCCATCCTCTGCCATGGCATAAAACTGTGGCACATACACACCGGGAATCTGTGCAAGGTCGAGCAGTAGTTCTGTGCGGCTCAACCCAGCAGCTTTACCCTCCTGGATCACTAGTCCAATTTCGGGGAGTAGTTCTTCCCCGTCCCCTAGTGCAACGAAATCAAAGAAATCGGCATAGGGTTCGGGGTTGGAGGTGGCAGTCTGTCCGCCAGCAAACACTAGTGGATAGCTTCCCTGCTCAACATTCCAAGCGCCTGTCGCACTGCGCTCCTGCCAAGTCAGGGGAATTTGCGCCAAAGACAGCATCTCTAGAATGTTGGTGGCGCCAAGCTCATAGCTGAGACTGAATCCCAGGATGTCGAAGTCGGTGAGAGGCCGCTTGGATTCAACGGCAAACAGCGGAGTGTTCGTGTCGCGCAGCTTCGTGGCCAGGTCCGCAGCGGGTAAGTAGGCGCGATCGCACAACTGACGCGGCTGACGGTTCAGAATGCTGTATAGAATGATGTGCCCTAGGTTTGATGCACCCACCTCGTAGAGTTCGGGATAGGTTAACACCCACCGAACCACTGCGTCGTCCCACGGCTTATGAACTGCCCCCAGTTCATTTCCCAGATAACGGGCGGGGCGATTAATCTCAGGAGTCAGAAGACGTTCGACAGCAACTACCACAGTAACCTAGTCCGCTTGCGAGGATCAACTTCACATGACTTCACTATATCGAATGGACGCGATCGCACAAAAAGAGACCGCGGCTGTCGGTCGCTAGGCCCCTAGTTAACGGGACTGCGGGATAGGCTGAAACCCTTGATTTTCCATGCGTGACGTACCTAGACAATCAAAGATTTGGGACACAGCGTACCACACAGTGTCCCAAATCCCTCTTAACCTGAACTGATGCTAGTGAGGCAAGGCAAGGAATCGTCAAAAACCCAACCGCAACGAGATAGGCTTTAGTCAGAACTGACGAATGTAGAGGTCTCTCAGAACTGACAAAAATGCTGGCGAAAATGCTGGTGGACTAGCGAAAAGGCTACAATCTCAAGCTGCAACCGCAGTCTCAAAGCGAGACTCCGTGGCGAATAACTCAAAGGCTCGATCGAGCTGAGTGACTTCAAAAATAATTCGAATAGATGGCGAAACATGACAAAGACCAAATCGCTTCCGCAATTGCTGAGCTTGGGTCAAGGCTGAAACCAACGCCATTAAACCAGCACTATCCAAAGAATCGACGTGAGCCATGTCTACCAATACTGCGCTATGGCTATCAGCAGCAATTGCCTCCAAAAGCTGACTACGAAACTCTGCCGCATTAGCAGCATTAATAGAACCCACTGGCCGTAGAACAGCAATTTTAGAAGAGCTAATTAAATTCTGCATCGTTCAATCCTGGATGAACTTGTCACTCAAGTAACCACACTGAAAACTTCCTTGAAGATATCGTTCTCTCCGGAAGCTACCGTGAAATCCGCAGGGGGTTTGCTGAATCTTTACTCCTGACGCCAACTTATTTAAAGTTTTCAGCAAGAAAATCGATGAAAAAGTATGCAGGGCTACGTTTTTTAACGAATAGTGATCAAAAGTGAAGCGATCGCCACTTCCTTGTTACATACGTCACAGTAGATAACCCCTGTCTTAAAATTCACCGTGTTTGAGTGTAGTCAATTCAAATTAAATTTCAGATTAATTTTAGATTTTTATTCAACGGCTCGACTGCATCCTGCTTTTGCTAACTCCCTAAAACTCATGCTGTGGGAGGGGTGCTTCGCACTTCCCCCACAGCATCACACCATCAGGATCAGCCCCAACGACTGAATGATCTCCAGTCCTGACTAGAATCACTAAACTCACTTGGAAATACAGGTTCGTGCAGCCTGAACACATCAACAAACCGTTGCGATGAACCCCATGCAAATCAGCAGTTTTTCTAGACTTTGTGAATCAATCGATATTTGAAGTCCTGAAAATCTGCTGAGTGCATCTCAAACGATGCATGACTCTAGGCGAGGTTAAATCGTAAAACCATCAAACAAAGTTAAATCAGTTGACAATTCAACGCTGATGAAGAGCTTATGAAGACACAAATGAAAAGACGATATGTATAAAAAATCACGAAAACTGCTTGCTGGGTGATTCCTTGACTCGTGATTCAAATCACAACTAATCTGGGTTTAGATCACTTGTCAGTTTTAATTTTCCATAGATGATTGATACTGAATTGCCCCTTACCCCCTGATCTTAGGATTAATTCCAATGAAAACGACTCATGTCATTCGTAAACTTGTTGCAAAAGCACTCTACATAAAGCAACTGACTCCTGACATTGAGAATGAAATTAACTATGAGTTAAGCCGGTTAGGATACATTTCTGATGCAGATTATGAAGCATTAGAGTTACTTATGTCTGAAATGGATGCCGGTCGCATTAGATTGGTTCCTAGTCCATAGCTCGACGTTGCTTAGTCCAGATACGGTTTTGAAGGGGTGGTGCGCGGCGTGCACTACCCCTTGAAAATCAGTGGTCAAATCAGCAACACCTATAGTTCTTCGAGAACAGTGCTGCGAGAACTGGATGTGAAACGTTATCTTCTAAGGGACAATTATCTTCTAAGGGACATCAACTGCTTCTCTGGAACACTGTAGGGCGCTCAATCCACAAGCGATGGGTAAACCGCCGAATCTGTTGGTGAGCCAGATCTCTATAACCCGATTGGACTTTTGCTTCCCCTAGAGCAGCAATCAGCGGAAGGACTTCGGTGTCAAGGGCAGGTCTGAACAGTATGCAAGGAAGCAGTAGATCAACACTTTGCCTTAAGTCATAAAGAGTATAGTGTTCCTCTCCGCTCCCATGATTCACTATGCCGCCGTCATGAGTGATGGGGTGAACGATCTTAATGGCGAGGGGCCGCACCCAGCAAATCGATCGTTCCTCTGCTATCTGAATCACTTCTGAGTATAGGAATGCATTGTCGTGTTCGATACACAGAACCTGATTGACCGAAAAGGTTGATAGTGCACTCATGTGGGTCGCTGGGGATAGTAGAGGCTCTCCATCAGGGGGCCTGAATCTAGCACTTTGAGGATAAGCTCCCTCTAAGTTGTGATGTTATAAGTAACACTCACTGAGATCGTAGCAGTCTGATGGATAGATTAACTGTTTAAGCATTGAACCTCTAGCAATTCTCAGGATGCAATTAGAAGTAGGATGTTCGCACCTGCGCGAACATCCTACTTCTAGTATTGGTTCTGGTGAAGAGGGTTTCCGCTTATCCGGAATTCACGTTACTTCTAGTGTTTTTAGGCCGCTCGTGGCGGCCTAAAACCACTAGAAGTCCAAAATGAGAAGTGCTGTTGAACCTCTGAGGTAACTCGACTAGAATATTGAGTAATTTGAAGGTAATTTGCATTCTATAGAGTCAAGAGTTACATTCCAGTGATTCTAGCTCTGGGTTTTTCTCCAATCGGAAGAGGCCTGTCAAATCCCGACTGGGCTGCTGAGATGGAGCAAGGCGATCGCCCCCCTCATGGCTTAGCCTTCCCTAGCTGTACTGCACCAGAGAGTGCCCACTGGGAGATATGAAAGTGATGGTGTGTCCATCCTAAGGGGTTGTTCCATGGTCCTTGATGCGCCAATCGCAGGGAGGTTAGGGATGGCCCCAGCGCAAAGGTTCGATTGCTGCACTCCGTCCAAAGCAAGCAAGTGGTTGCTATGCCAAGTGTGAACTAGTAGTTTATTTGTTGTTTGAGAGGATATTCCCGTGTCTGTCGAAACCATTGAGAAACGATCAACGATCCGTCAGACAGCTCCCCGATACAAGGTTCTACTTCACAACGACGACTTCAATTCAATGGAGTACGTTGTCCAGGCTTTGCTCAAAACCGTGACTAGTCTCACTGTCCCCCAAGCTGTCTCGATTATGATGGAGGCTCACACGAATGGGGTGGCACTAGTGATCACCTGTACTCAAGAGCACGCAGAGTTTTATTCCGAGGGGCTCAAGAGTCAGGGTTTAACGAGTACCATCGAACCCGATAGTTAGTTGCTAAGTAATACGTGGGGCTTCACAACCATGCTGGGCACATTTCAGAGTAGCGATCTGCGCATTGAAGTTGAAGCCTCTGAATTGCTGATCCGAGATGCTTTACTGCGTCCTGCCTATTTAAGACAGTGGCTCTGGTTCCAAAAATTTCCTGAGACCATTTCCGACCCCTTAAAGGTCGGAGAAGTTTTTACTACGTGGTTGGGGCCAGTCTCTATCCAGCACCAGGTGGTGGAGGTTGAGCGCAACTCGTTGAAGATGAGCCTAAGTAAGGGAATCGATGGCTACCATCACTGGTGTTGGGGTGACGGCTGGGTGCAATCTTCTCTGGAAGGGATTTCCTTACTTCCTCTCAATTTGGGGCAAACTCTGAACCTGATGCAGCTCAGGTCGTTTTTACACCAGCAACGGTCTCGTTAGCATGATCCGCAAGTGATGATACATGAATTCTGGATAAGCTGAAACCCTTAATTGTCCGTGCGCGTTTCGTATGGAAAGTTAAGGGTTTTGAGGCGCTGAGCCATGTGCGGTGCCCCAAAACCCTCTTAACCAGAGCTGACGTTAATGACTCAAAACGTTAATGACTCAAAACGTAATATGCAGCGTTCACAGGCGCGCGTGCTTTCAGCGTAGCCTAGATATGCCCTACTAAAACCCCGACTCAGGACTGATGGGGAATGTGGGTGTTTCCGGCTCCATCGCCGCAGGCGTTTGTACCCGCAGACGCACGGAGTCAGCATGGGAGGGAAGTCCTTCCGCTGTCGCTAGCGCATCGATTGCGCCTGCAACCGCTTGAAGCGCCGTGGGGGAATACTGGATCAAGCTGGAGTGCTTCATAAAGGTTTCTACCCCTAGGGCAGAGGCATAGCGGGCCGAACCGGACGTAGGCAGGGTATGGTTTGGTCCTGCCAGGTAATCTCCCACTGCTTCGGGGGTTGAGTGTCCCAGGAAGATGGCTCCGGCATGGCGAATTTTTTCGACTAGCGACCACGGTTCAGTAATTTCTAGCTCCAGGTGTTCTGGGGCGAATTCATTGGAAAGTTCAGCGGCAACATCGAGCGAATCAACCACGACAACTAAGCCATAGTGGGCGATCGCCTTTTCTGTGAGTAAGCGTCGGGGATGGTTGACCAGCATCCGCTCCACTTCATCCACCACTTTTTTGGCCAGCATGGCATCGGTCGTTAGCAGAATTGCGGCTGCCATTGGGTCATGCTCTGCCTGAGCTAACAAATCGGCAGCAAGGTGAACAGGATTGGCGGAGGAATCGGCAATCACCAACACTTCTGAGGGGCCAGCCAGGGAATCAATTCCCACCGTTCCGTAGACAAGCTTCTTCGCCAACGTGACATAAATGTTGCCGGGGCCAGTGATGACATCTACTTTCGGAATCGTTTCGGTGCCGTAGGCAAGAGCGGCGATCGCCTGAGCGCCCCCGACTCGATAAATTTCCGTCACCCCAGCTTCCTGGGCGGCCACCAGAACAGCGGGATTCACCGATTTATCTGGCCCTGGTGGAGTGACCATGACGATGCGAGGCACGTTCGCGACCTTTGCCGGAACCGCATTCATTAAAACCGTGCTGGGATAGGAGGCTCGACCACCAGGGATGTAGAGTCCGGCACGGTCAACGGGAGTATAGCGTTTGCCTAGAACCACTTCATGCTCACCAAATTGCACCCAGTTTTTGGGAATACGCAGTCGGTGGAAGGCTTCGATATTTTTGCAGGCCAGTTGAATCGCTGCCAGAAGTTCTTTGGATACCTGTTGGTAGGCTGCATCTATTTCTAGACCGCTCACTCGCAGTTCTTCCGGTTTCAGGGTGACCTGATCGTATTCTTCGGTGTAGTGGAGGAGGGCACGGTCTCCCTGCCGCCTGACCGCTTGAAGCACCTGATGTACAGTTGCTTCCTTATGGGTGATCTGATCGTCGCGGGTGCGATCGCAGATGCGCCGGAGTTCGGCAAGGGCTTCAGACCGCTGATGAATAATTCGCAGCATCGCCACCAGGGATTTAGGGAAGAGCCGCCATTGAGCATCCGCCTCGGTCAGTAGAAGCGAGGTCAGGATGGATAGACGGATTGATATTTACTAGATTAGCTTGGATTTTCAAAGGTTTGGTGGTTTGGGTGACAGTCGTTTTGGGCAATTTAGTTGGCGAATGGGCAAGTTTTTCGCTACTATAGTCTATTGCCAAAAGAGTTACACAACCCGAGACGAACTGTGGCTAATATCAAGTCTGCGATTAAGCGTGTTCAGATTGCAGAGCGCAACCGCCTGCGGAACAAATCCTATAAGTCTGCTGTGAGAACCCTGATGAAGCGGTATTTTACAGCCGTCAGTGCTCATCTTGCCAACCCCACGCCGGAAACGGAAGCAGAGGTTCAGCAGCGGATGTCAGCAGCCTTCAGCAAGATTGACAAGGCCGTCAAGCGTGGTGTGCTGCATCCCAACAATGGCGCTCGCAAGAAGTCTCGTCTAACGAAGGCGCTGAAGCGGCAAGCAGCCGGGGCAGCGTCCTAATTGCAGGCAGTTTTCTCAGGCTATTCGCCTGACTCATTCATGCAACTTGTTGACACTCACGTCCACCTAAACTTTGAGTCGTTCCAAGACGACCTGGAAGTCGTTGCCCAACACTGGAGAGAAGCGGGCATTGTTCGTTTGGTGCATTCTTGCGTAGAACCGGGAGAATTTGCAGCCATCCGAGCGATCGCCGATCGGTTCCCAGAGGTTTCTTTTGCAGTCGGCCTGCATCCTCTGGATGTGGAGGAGAAGTGGATGGCGACTTCGACAGCAGATATTCTTGCCCTGGCGAAGTCTGATCCACGAGTGGTTGCTATCGGCGAGACGGGTTTGGACTTTTATAAGGCCGAGAACCGTGCTCAACAGATTGAGGCGTTTCAGGCTCAGTTGGCGATCGCCCATCAACTCAACCTACCGGTCATTATTCATTGCCGAGATGCAGCGCCTGAACTTGCTCAGGCCGTCCGTGCTTTCCAGGCCAATGGTCAGACCGTTAAAGGCGTCATGCACTGCTGGAGTGGCACTCCTGAAGAAACCCAATGGTTCCTCGACCTGGGGTTCTACATTAGTTTCAGTGGCATCGTCACCTTCAAGAATGCGACCCAGGTGCATGCGTCGGTGCAACGTGTGCCAGCCCATCGCTTGTTGGTTGAGACAGACTGTCCTTTTTTGGCTCCCGTTCCTTGGCGCGGCAAGCGAAACCAGCCTGCCTACGTGCGTCAGGTGGCAGAGCGCGTAGCTGAGCTGCGGGGAGAGACGGTCGAGGCGATCGCCGCTCAAACCACTGCCAATGCCTATAAGCTCTTTAATCTGAGCGATACAAGGACGGGTTCAGGGGAAGCTGCTAGACTCGTGAGCGCCCGTTAACAAAAATTTTGGGTGATTGTCAAGCGGTTCATGTATAATTCAACCCACACTTGGGCAACAATGGGGCATAATTTTAAGAAGTATGAGAACTTCCCAACCAACTGTTGACAATGTACTTCTCAGGCAGCGCCGCTCTCCCTCCAAAAGTTTGCCAGAGGCGTCGATTTTTCTTTGCAGATCGCAAAACCATTCATTTTTCTAGATTGGAAACGTATCTTGATTCACTTTTCTGAAGTAATTCAGAACTGACCAGACTGATTTTTGTGGGCTACGATTCCTCCCCCGGAGTCGGCAGCCCATCTTGATGTTTTGACCCTATACCGTCGTTTCAGGGATTTTCCCTGAGTGCAACCGTCTGAGGAGAGGCATGACAAACTCAATCCAAGCAGCCGCCAACTTTGCTTTGCCCGATCTGGTTGAAATCCAACGCGCTAGCTTCCGTTGGTTTCTGAGTGAGGGACTGATCGAAGAGTTGGACAGTTTCTCGCCCATTACCGACTATACAGGTAAGCTCGAACTCCACTTCCTCGGCAAGGACTATAAACTGAAACGTCCAAAATACGATGTGGATGAAGCCAAGCGGCGAGACGCGACCTATGCGGTCCAGATGTATGTTCCCACCCGTCTGATCAACAAAGAAACGGGGGAAATTAAGGAACAGGAAGTTTTCATTGGTGATCTGCCGCTAATGACCGACCGAGGCACCTTTATTATCAACGGTGCTGAGCGGGTCATCGTTAACCAGATTGTCCGGAGTCCCGGTGTTTACTACAAAGCCGAGACTGATAAAAATGGTCGTCGTACCTACAACGCTAGCTTAATTCCCAACCGGGGTGCATGGCTAAAGTTTGAAACCGATAAGAATGACCTGGTGTGGGTGCGGATCGACAAGACCCGTAAGCTATCTGCTCAAGTCCTACTTAAGGCACTGGGATTGAGTGATAGCGAGATCTTTGATGCGCTGCGTCACCCGGAATATTTCCAGAAGACGATTGAGAAGGAAGGCCAGTTCAGCGAAGAAGAAGCGCTGATGGAGCTGTATCGCAAGTTGCGTCCGGGTGAACCGCCAACAGTTTCCGGGGGACAGCAACTGCTGGATTCTCGGTTCTTTGACCCCAAGCGATATGACCTGGGTCGTGTCGGACGCTATAAACTCAACAAAAAGTTGCGTCTGAGTGTGCCCGATACCGTTCGAGTCCTTACGCCTCAAGACATTCTGGCGGCGATCGACTACCTAATTAACCTGGAGTTCGACATCGGCATGACTGATGACATCGACCACTTGGGCAATCGACGCGTGCGCTCAGTCGGTGAGTTGTTGCAAAACCAGGTGCGTGTTGGTCTTAACCGTTTGGAGCGCATCATCCGGGAACGGATGACGGTTTCTGATGCCGATGCATTGACTCCTGCTTCGCTAGTCAACCCCAAACCACTGGTGGCTGCCATCAAAGAATTCTTTGGTTCCTCTCAGCTCTCTCAGTTCATGGATCAGACCAACCCGCTGGCAGAGTTGACTCACAAGCGGCGTCTTAGCGCCCTTGGCCCCGGTGGTCTGACACGGGAACGGGCAGGCTTTGCAGTCCGAGATATTCACCCCTCTCACTACGGGCGCATCTGTCCTATTGAAACACCAGAAGGGCCGAACGCAGGTCTGATTGGTTCGCTGGCCACCCACGCCCGGGTCAATGCCTACGGCTTCATCGAAACCCCTTTCTATCCGGTTGAGAATGGTCGTGTCCTCAAAGACCGTCCTCCCATTTATATGACTGCCGATGAGGAAGACGACTTGCGGGTTGCCCCAGGTGACATTCCTGTGGATGAGGACGGCTACATTCTGGGTGAACAGGTGCCGGTTCGCTATCGTCAGGACTTCACAACCACGACCCCGGCTGAGGTGGACTACGTGGCGGTGTCTCCGGTTCAAATCATCTCTGTGGCAACGTCGCTGATTCCCTTCCTGGAACACGATGACGCTAACCGGGCACTGATGGGCTCCAACATGCAACGTCAGGCGGTGCCTTTGCTGCGGCCTGAGCGTCCGCTCGTGGGTACAGGCCTGGAGGCTCAGGCAGCGCGCGACTCTGGGATGGTAGTTGTGACTCGCACCGATGGTGAAGTGACCTATGTGGACGCGAATCAAATCCGCGTCAAAGATCCGACGGGCAAGGAATACGAGTACATCCTGCAAAAGTACCAGCGATCCAACCAGGACACCTGTCTGAACCAGCGTCCGATTGTGGATCAGGGCGATCGCGTCGTGGCTGGGCAAATCCTGGCAGATGGTTCTGCTACCGAAGGGGGAGAGCTAGCGCTGGGACAGAACGTCCTAGTTGCCTATATGCCCTGGGAGGGCTATAACTACGAGGACGCAATTCTGATCAGCGAACGGCTCGTCTCTGACGATACCTACACATCTATTCACATCGAGAAGTACGAGATTGAGGCCCGTCAGACCAAACTCGGCCCTGAAGAAATTACACGGGAAATTCCCAACGTTGGTGAAGATGCCCTACGCAATCTCGATGAAACGGGCATTATCCGGATTGGTGCCTGGGTCGAGAGCGGTGACATTCTTGTCGGTAAGGTGACCCCCAAAGGGGAATCAGATCAGCCTCCGGAAGAAAAGCTACTGCGGGCCATTTTCGGTGAAAAGGCCAGAGACGTTCGCGACAACTCCCTGCGCGTCCCCAACGGTGAAAAGGGTCGTGTCGTAGACGTGCGCGTCTTTACTCGTGAGCAAGGTGATGAACTGCCGCCTGGGGCTAACATGGTGGTTCGTGTTTATGTGGCCCAGAAGCGGAAGATCCAGGTGGGTGACAAGATGGCCGGTCGCCACGGCAACAAGGGCATTATTTCCCGCATTCTGCCCCTGGAAGATATGCCCTATCTGCCCGATGGTACGCCGGTTGACATCGTGTTGAACCCACTGGGGGTGCCCTCGCGGATGAATGTGGGTCAGGTGTTTGAGTGTCTGCTCGGTTGGGCGGCAGCGAACCTGGGCGTTCGCTTCAAGATGACTCCCTTCGATGAGATGTACGGCGAGGAAGCATCGCGGTTGACCACTCATGGCTTGTTGGATAAAGCGCGGGAAGCGACTGGGAATGATTGGGTCTTTGATCCTGATAATCCTGGCAAGATCCAAGTCTACGACGGACGCACGGGAGAGCCGTTCGACCGGCCAGTGACTGTGGGTAAAGCCTATATGCTGAAGCTGGTTCACCTGGTGGATGATAAGATTCACGCTCGTTCTACAGGCCCTTATTCACTCGTGACTCAGCAGCCGCTGGGTGGAAAGGCGCAGCAGGGTGGTCAGCGTTTCGGAGAAATGGAAGTGTGGGCACTGGAAGCCTTTGGTGCGGCCTACATCCTGCAGGAGCTGTTGACAGTGAAATCTGACGATATGCAGGGCCGCAACGAAGCCCTGAATGCGATCGTCAAGGGCAAAGCAATTCCACGTCCTGGTACGCCTGAATCCTTTAAGGTGTTGATGCGCGAGTTGCAATCGCTCTGTCTGGACATTGCGGCTCATAAGCTGCAAACCCAGGAAGATGGGACCAGCCGCGACGTTGAAATCGACCTGATGGCTGATGTCAGCAGTCGTCGCGCTCCCTCTCGCCCAACCTATGAGTCCATTTCGCGCGACGAGATGGACGATATGGATGAGTAGTCCTGAGCGCAGGTCGTGTTTTCGGTTGTCGATCTGGGCGTGGTTGAATGACTGCCCTGGCAACCGAATACAGTCCCGCAAATTCAAAGCATCGCAAACAATTAACTGCTCAATTAACTTAACTGCTCAATTAACCGCACGTAATTTAGGGGAAACACATCGATGCCGAAGCTCGAACAGCGGTTTGACTACGTGAAGATTGGTCTGGCATCTCCGGAGCGCATTCGTCAGTGGGGAGAACGTTCACTCCCCAATGGCATGGTGGTAGGTGAAGTGACTAAGCCTGAGACCATCAACTATCGGACGCTAAAGCCAGAGATGGATGGCTTGTTTTGTGAACGAATTTTTGGCCCTGCAAAAGACTGGGAATGTCACTGTGGCAAGTACAAGCGGGTACGTCATCGGGGTATCGTCTGTGAGCGCTGTGGTGTAGAAGTCACCGAGTCACGGGTGCGCCGCCACCGCATGGGCTACATCAAGTTAGCAGCTCCCGTCGCTCATGTCTGGTACTTGAAGGGGATCCCTAGCTACATGGCAATTCTGCTGGATATGCCCCTACGGGATGTGGAGCAGATTGTTTATTTCAACTCCTACGTGGTTCTCAGCCCAGGTAATGCAGAGAACCTCAGCTATAAGCAACTGCTGACGGAAGACCAGTGGATTGAGATTGAGGATCAGCTCTACAGCGAAGATTCGCAACTGGCTGGAGTTGAGGTGGGCATTGGGGCAGAGGCACTCCAGCGGCTCCTACAAGATCTAGATCTGGAGAAAGAGGCCGAGCAACTGCGGGAAGAGATTGCGACGGCAAAGGGACAGAAGCGGGCCAAGCTAATCAAGCGTCTGCGGGTGATTGACAACTTCATTGCGACGCAATCCAAGCCAGAGTGGATGGTGCTGTCGGTGATTCCCGTCATTCCGCCTGACCTACGTCCGATGGTGCAGTTAGATGGTGGACGCTTTGCCACCTCTGACCTGAATGACCTGTATCGGCGAGTCATCAACCGTAATAATCGGTTGGCACGTCTGCAAGAAATTCTTGCGCCTGAGATCATCGTCCGCAACGAAAAGCGAATGCTGCAAGAAGCGGTAGATGCCCTGATTGATAACGGACGCAGAGGTCGCACTGTTGTGGGGGCAAACAACCGTCCGCTGAAATCCCTCTCCGACATTATTGAAGGGAAGCAGGGCCGTTTCCGTCAGAACCTGCTGGGTAAGCGGGTTGACTATTCTGGACGATCGGTGATTGTGGTGGGGCCAAAGCTGAAGATTCACCAGTGTGGTCTTCCGAAGGAAATGGCGATCGAGTTGTTCCAGCCCTTCGTTATCCACCGCCTCATTCGGCAGGGGCTTGTCAATAATATCAAGGCCGCTAAGAAGCTGATTCAGCGCAATGATCCTCAGGTCTGGGATGTGCTGGAGGAAGTGATTGATGGACACCCCGTTCTGCTAAACCGGGCACCGACGCTCCACCGTCTGGGTATTCAAGCCTTTGAACCACTGCTGGTGGAGGGACGCGCGATTCAAATTCACCCACTGGTCTGTCCTGCCTTTAACGCAGACTTTGACGGTGACCAGATGGCGGTTCACGTTCCGCTTTCGCTGGAGGCACAGGCAGAGGCGCGCCTGCTAATGTTGGCTTCTAACAACGTGCTCTCGCCTGCGACTGGTCGTCCTATCATTACTCCCAGCCAGGACATGGTATTGGGCTGCTATTACTTGACTGCGGAAAACCCCGCAGCAACCAAGGGGGCAGGCCGCTATTTCTCCAGCATGGACGATGTGATGATTGCTTACGACCAGCAGCAGGTTGATCTCCATGCCTATGTTTGGGTGCGCTTTGATGGATCAGTTGAGACTGATAAACCAGATAATGAGCCGATTGAAGTCCAAACGGCTGAGGATGGTTCCGTGACAGAGTTATATAAGTTCCGCCGTGTTCGCAAGGATGCTGAAGGCAACTTGATTTCGCAGTACATCAAGACTACGCCGGGGCGCATTATCTACAACAAGGCGATTCGGGATGCACTGGTGAGCTAGTCATGTGGGAGGGCAGCCAGAGACTTCCCTCCCAAACCATCGCCAGTTTGAGGGAGATTCATCGAAGTTCCGAGGGGCAAAGGAATTCACAATGGCAGAACAAAACGCAATTCAGAAGTCAGAGCAGGCGATCGCATTCCGCAACCAGGTCGTCAACAAAAAGCAACTGCGGAACCTAATTCACTGGGCTTTCACCCACTACGGCACCGCCCGCACTGCGCAGATGGCGGATGACCTGAAGGATTTAGGGTTTAGGTTTGCGACTAAAGCTGGGGTTTCAATCAGTGTGGACGACTTGCAGGTTCCCCCGAGCAAGCGTCAACTCTTGGAAGCGGCGGAGGAAGAAATCCGCAAGACTGAGGAGCGCTACAGCCGGGGCGACATCACTGAAGTGGAGCGTTTCCAGAAAGTCATTGACACCTGGAATGGTACCAGCGAGGAACTGAAGGACGAAGTGGTGCGACACTTCGAGACTAGCAACCCGCTTAACTCCGTTTACATGATGGCGTTTTCTGGCGCCCGAGGAAACATCTCCCAAGTGCGTCAGTTGGTGGGGATGCGGGGTCTGATGGCAAATCCGCAGGGGGAAATTATTGACCTGCCGATTAAGACTAACTTCCGAGAAGGTTTGACTGTTACCGAGTACATTATTTCTTCCTACGGTGCTCGTAAGGGACTGGTAGATACCGCCCTGCGAACCGCAGACTCGGGCTATCTCACCCGTCGTCTGGTGGACGTTTCCCAAGATGTGATCATTCGGGAGATTGACTGCAACACTGAACGGGGTATCCCCATCCGCAGTATGACCGATGGGGAAAGAGTCCTGATTCCCATCCAAGACCGTCTGCTGGGGCGAGTGGCAGCCGTCGATGTGGTGCATCCCGAAACGGGTGAAGTCCTAGTGGCTCGCAACCAACCGATCTCCGATGAGATGGCAAAGATTATTGGCAAAGCCAAGATCGAAGAAGTCATGGTGCGATCGCCCCTCACCTGTGAAGCGTCTCGCTCCGTCTGTCAGACCTGCTATGGTTGGAGTCTGGCCCATGCCTCCCTGGTAGACTTGGGGGAAGCGGTTGGGATTATTGCCGCCCAGTCCATCGGTGAGCCTGGTACGCAGCTTACCATGCGTACCTTCCACACAGGTGGCACGTTTACTGGGGAGCAGGTTCCCCAGATCCGGGCCGCCTTTGATGGAACAATTCACCTGAAGCCGAAGCAGTTCCGTTCTCGCCCCTTCCGCACTCGCCACGGAGAAGATGCGCTGATTCTGGAGACCAACGTCGATATGACCCTGGAAGCGGGCGATCGCAAAGAGTCGCACACACTTCCTACCGGTTCCATTCTCTTTGTGCGGGAGGGTGAATCCGTCCAGGCTGGTCAGATGCTGGTCGAGATGCCTGCAACGGGGCGTGTCCGCAAGGTGACGGAGAAAGCCACCAAAGACGTGGCCTCTGACTTGGCGGGAGAAGTGAAGTTTGCCGATGTGGTGCCGGAAGAAAAGAAGGATCGCCAAGGCAACACTACCCGCATCGCTCAGCGGGGTGGTCTGCTGTGGGTGTTGTCGGGCGAGGTCTACAACCTGCCGCCCGGTGCGGAACCCGTGGTAAAAAATGGCGATCGCATCGAAGCTGGCAATATTCTCGCGGAGACCAAGCTCGTCACCGAAAGTGGTGGGATTGTGCGGATTCCCCAGGAGAGCGAAGGCAAGGGGGGTCGCGAAGTCGAGATTATCACTGCCTCTGTCCTACTCGACCAAGCCCGCGTCATCGTTGAAAGCTCCCAGGGACGTGAGCACTACCTAGTGGAAACGGCCAATGGCCAGCGCTTCTCCCTGATTGCTACACCCGGCACAAAGGTGACAAACAACCAAGTCGTTGCCGAGTTAATTGACGATCGCTACCACACACACACAGGAGGCATCATCAAGTTCTCTGGCATTGAGACAGCGAAACGGGGCAAAGCCAAGCAAGGTTACGAAATCACCAAAGGGGGCACAATTCTGTGGATCCCCGAAGAGTCTCACGAAGTCAACAAGGACATTTCACTGCTGCTGGTTGAAGATGGTCAATTTGTCGAAGCCGGAACCGAAGTGGTGAAGGACATCTTCTGCCAGAGCAGCGGTGTGGTTGAAGTGACCCAGAAAAACGACATTCTGCGGGAAATTGTCATCAAGCCCGGTGAACTGCACATGGTGGACAATCCAGAAGCAGTGATGGGTAGGGATGGCACGATTATCAGCCCCGGTCAGGAGGTCATCCCCGGTTTAACTGCCAATGATCTGCGATACATGGAATACGTGGAGTCTCCCGAAGGCCCAGCCGTGCTGCTCCGGCCGGTCACAGAATTCCATGTTCCCGACGAACCCTCTGTTCCCAGTCAGGAATCGACGAGTGAGGAGTCTGGTCGTTCAATCCGTCTGCGAGCCGTACAACGGACTCTCTATAAAGACGGGGAGCGCGTTAAATCCGTTGAAGGTATCGAGTTGCTGAGAACCCAACTGGTGCTGGAAATTGACAAAGACGCACCACAGCTAGCCGCAGACATCGAGCTCATTCCCGATGAGTCCGACCCCAACACGCTGCGACTTCAGCTAGTGATCTTGGAATCTCTGGTGATCCGCCGGGATGTATCTGCTGATCAGACCCAAGGCAGCACCCAAACCCGTCTCCTGGTGAAGGATGGCGACCAAATCGCACCCGGCGCTGTTGTTGCACGGACTGAAATTCAGTGCAAAGAAGGCGGAGAAGTTCGTGGGATTCGCGATGGAGAAGCCGTTCGACGGATTCTTGTGGTGCGTGAACTAGACCAGATGACGGTCAACACCAACGGGCAACCCCCCAGTGTCCGTCAGGGCGATCTGTTGGTTGCTGGCTCCACCCTTGCTCCAGGGGTTGTTCTTGAAGAATCTGGCCAGGTTGTAGAGGTGAGCGACAATCAGGTGCGATTGCGTCTGGCTCGCCCCTACCGCGTCTCCGCTGGGGCGGTACTCCACATTGATGATGGTGACTTAGTACAGCGGGGTGACAACCTGGTACTCTTGGTGTTCGAGCGCACGAAGACCGGCGACATTATCCAGGGTCTGCCCCGGATTGAGGAGCTGTTGGAGGCTCGCAAACCCAAGGAAGCCTGTGTTTTAGCAGCTCGTCCTGGAACGGCCCAAGTTGTTTACAGCGATGATGAAACGGTCGAGATCAAGATCATCGAGTCGGATGGTGTGATCACCGATTATCCCATTGGCCCCGGTCAGAATGCGCTGGTGATTGACGGTCAGGAGGTTGGCGTAGCCGAACCCCTGACCGATGGTCCGGCCAACCCACACGAAATTCTGGAAGTCTTCTTCCAGTACCACCGCGAGAGTTTGGGAGGATACGAAGCTGCCCTGTTGAGTTTGGAGAAGGTGCAGACCTTCTTAGTCAACGAAGTCCAGTCGGTCTATCAATCTCAAGGGATTGAGATCTCAGACAAGCACATCGAAGTGATTGTGCGGCAGATGACCAATAAAGTCCGGGTGGATGACGGAGGAGACACCACCATGCTGCCAGGAGAGCTAGTGGAACTGCGTCAAATTCAGCAGGTGAACGAAGCGATGTCGATCACTGGTGGCGCCCCGGCGGAATACACCCCGGTATTGCTGGGGATT
Organism: Synechococcales cyanobacterium M55_K2018_004; assembly: GCA_015295905.1. GTDB lineage: Bacteria > Cyanobacteriota > Cyanobacteriia > Elainellales > Elainellaceae > DVEB01. The sequence continues at coordinate 9,293 of DVEB01000135.1, read as the reverse complement.
ACAAAAGCCTCTCTGAATACCGATAGCTTCATTTCGGCGGCCTCCTTCCAGGAAACGACTCGTGTGTTGACGGAAGCGGCGATCGAAGGCAAGTCAGACTGGCTACGTGGCCTGAAGGAAAACGTGATCATTGGTCGCTTGATTCCCGCCGGAACGGGCTTTAATGCCTACGAGGAATCTAACTCGGTGGATGTCGATCTGAGCTACGAGTCCTCTATGTTTGAGGATGAGCTGATCAGCGATGTGGTGCTAGACGATCGCACCGCCCGCACCTATGAGATGGAAGGCGGGTTTGACATCTTCCCGCCCGATGCTATCCGCCGTGAAGGTTCAGACTTTAGTCGTGGTAGTTATGGCTTCGGCAGTGAAGGATACTCCGCGATTTTGGATGATGACTTCGGTGACGATCTCGTTGGTGGCAGCAATGACAACGACGATGATGACATAGATGAGATGGATGAAATGGATGATGATGAGTAAGTAATGTCGCTTCTCTAAACAGGTACTAGGGACGCAGTTTGAAGGAGGCTCCCGGTAAAACGTGACCGTCAACGTATAACGTATGACGGTCGCGTTTCGTTGCGGGTGTTCATACTCGGGTAAGGAGTTCCCTGACAAAAGGAACGTGCATTCCCGATAAGCAGAACCCCTTGATGTTCCCGTGTGCGTCGCGCACGGAACATCAAGGGTTTTGGGGCACCACGCTAGGCGCGGTGCCCCAAAACCCTCTTAGCCAGAACTGACGTTATTTGAATTTAGCCATGCTCCCGTACTTTACCGGATGGCATTTCAGGGATTTCAACAAACAATGGACGAAAAGCAAGGTTGTCTTGACAAACTTCAACGGATTTTGTTGGTTTCCTATGCAGTCCCCTGTGCGATCGCCCCTCTCAAACCATGCCTCCAACCCTCTCCCTATCCTGCGTTCTCGGCAGGAGTATCGTTCCTGCCATGTGCGATTGCCCGGCTCAAGCGAACGGGTTGCAGCGATCGCACATAACGGTCAGTACTATAGTTTCTTTCGAGTTGAGAAAACTGAAGACCGAGCCAGGGAAATCGGCGATCGCCTGCTCCGCAAGGGTCATACCGTCCTCTTGACCCAGACTCCTAAAGCTTATGCGGTCTGGATTTTAGAGCCAGAAGCAGAAGTCGCTAGCATCTTTGCGACCGCAGGAACGCACGTTGTAACTCCAAAACTCGCGACCGCCTTGAGAGTGCTCAACTCCCCTACGCAGTATCAGCCCTGTTATATTCGAGTGCCAGACTTAGAGAAACGGTTGGTGGCCATCTGTTATCAAAGCCAGTACTACAGCTTATTCAAAGTCTTAGATGATTTACCACAGGCCCTTGAGTTGATCAATCGACTGCGCTATCGGGGGGATGAAACGGTGATTACGCACACGGCAAAAGGGTTTGCCCTCTGGATTTTAGAGCCTGATGCTACTCTTGATTAGAATTTTTACAGCATTAAAGTGATTACCCTTAGTCCTCGTTCAGAGGGTGTTGGAGCACTGCACTGAGCGCGGTGCCCTAACACCCTTGTTTTTTCTGATCCCGAATTTATGTTGATGAACATCAGACTGCCGAGCATGGGCACAGCAGAAATTTCTGACAGCGTATAGGCTAGAAGGGGGACAACTGAGAAAACCCTTGCTCTGTTGCCCTGGTGTTTCCTTACTGCTAGAGCTTCACCCCCATGCTTACTCGCCTCGTTCAGACCCGCTCCCGCCAAGGCGAAATCATCGAAGTCATCCTGCGTCACGGCTGGGACTACATGCGTCGGTTGCTGACTGGGGGAAGACCAGACGCGCCGGAACTACCTCCGCCCGCCGTTCTCCGCAACATTCTGGTGGATTTGGGGCCAGTCTATGTCAAGCTAGGGCAGTTGTTAAGTACACGCCCAGACCTACTTGCTCCCGCCTATATTGATGCCCTCAGCACACTTCAGGACGAGGTGCCCCCGGTTGGGTGGGACGAGATTGAGGTTTTGATCCGGCAGCAGTTGCCTAGTGCCTTAGAAGACATCTTTGCGACAATCAACCCCGAGCCTGTGGCGGCAGGCTCGATTGCCCAGACCTACCGAGCTACGCTGAAGGATGGACGAGAAGTGGCTCTTAAGGTGCAGCGTCCGGGCTTAGAAACAGTGGTGGAACAAGACATTGCCCTGATTCGCTTGGTGGCGGGGCTGGTTGCTCAGACGGAATTTGGCAAGACCTATGCCGTGGAAGCTCTTGCTGAGGAGTTTGCCCAAGCACTCCGGGCAGAGTTGCGCTTTACCCTGGAAGGTCGCTACACCGATCAGTTACGCAATAACCTCTCAACGAGTCGCTGGTTTGAGCCAGAAAAGCTGGTGGTTCCCCGAATTGTGTGGGAGTACACCTCTGATAAGTTGCTGGTGATGGAGTGGCTGAACGGAGTGCCATTACTGGCGGCTAAGCATCGTGGCGAACTAGGCAACGAGGAGCAGAAAAAGGCGATCGCTAATCTCCTCTTGCGCGCCTTCTTCCAGCAGATTTGTCTGGATGGCTTCTTCCATGCCGATCCCCATCCCGGCAACCTGTTTTACCTAAATGATGGCCGCATTGCGTTACTGGACTGCGGCATGGTGGGGCGGCTTGATCCGCGCACCCAGAGCATTCTGCTAGAGCTAATCCTGGCAATCGTCAGCCTCGACTCGCAGCGCTGCGCTCAATTGACCTTGCAATTGGCTCCCTCAGAGCAACCCATTAATCTAGTCCGGTTAGAGGCTGAGTATGAGCGGTTGTTGCGCCAGTACTACAGCCTGAACTTGGCGGAGATTAACTTCAGTAAGTTGTTCTACGAAGTGCTGCAGGCTGCCAGGGCAAACAAGATCCGCGTCCCTGCAAATCTGGGGCTATGTGCCAAGGCGATCGCCAACCTAGAGGGTGTTGCCCGCATCCTCGACCCCGAATTTAACTTCCCAGAACAGATCCGTCCGCTGATGACCGATCTATTCCGCAGGCAGTTAGTTGGCGATGCCCCTCTGCCCGCCTTCCTGCGAACACTACTGGATATCAAAAGTCTCTCGTTGCAGTCGCCCCGCCAGCTTGAACAATTGCTCGATCGCGTGACCTCTGAGACACTGACCTGGAACCTGAATCTGCGAGAACTAGATACCCTGCGGCGATCGCTCGATACCTCAGCAAACCGAATGTCCTTCAGTATCATTGTGGGATCGTTGATTATTGGAGCCGCGATCGTATCGGCCAATTCGCAGATCAGTCAGGTTTCTTGGATTAGTGCGATGCTGTTTGGGGTTGCCAGTCTCCTAGGGCTTTGGCTCATCATCGGGATTTTGAGATCCGGGCAGTTCCGATGATCAGGAGGAATGACGGGGATAAATTTTTGAGAGGCGCACTTTGTGCGCCTCTCAAAAATTTATCCCCAAATGTCACTATGTGAGGTCGAGACACGCTGATGTTAACGGACATCTTGCTTTAATCCAAGCAAGAGCCTCGGAACCCTGACTCTATCAGCCTTCCGAGACTTTCGCGCTTGCAATGAGCAGCAAACCAAGCGATGTTACTCCACAGTGACCGACTTTGCCAAGTTGCGGGGTTGGTCAACATCCAACCCCCGCCTTGCTGCAATATGGTATGCAAGGAATTGGAGAGGAATGACCGTCAGAATGGGTGACAGTAATTCTTCAACTGGCGGAACAGGCAATACGTTGTCAAACACTTCTGCGGCTTCTGGGTCGCCCATCGGCGTCACTCCAATTAACTGAGCGTCACGAGCCTTGGCTTCCTGAGCATTCGACAGCACTTTCTCATAGACCATACCAGGCATGGCGATCGCCACCACTGGTACCTTCTCATCCAACAGAGCGATCGGGCCGTGCTTCATCTCACCCGCTGGGTAGCCTTCAGCATGGATGTAGCTGATCTCCTTGAGCTTCAACGCCCCTTCCAGGGCGATTGGGAAATTAATGCCCCGTCCTAGGAAAATGAAGTCCTGCGTCTCATTGAACTGGTGTGCTAGTTCCTCAACGTAGCGCTCCTGGACTTCCAGAATCGACTCGATTTGAGCAGGCAGTTGCCGCAGCTCTTCGATAATGGTCTCTAGCCGTTTTAGAGGAACAGCCTGACGGCGATAGGCCAGATCTAACGCTAAACAGTAAAACGCCACAAGTTGGGCAGTGAAGGTTTTGGTTGCCGCAACACCAATCTCGATCCCAGCGTGGGTATCAATAATGTGATCGACTAAATGAGCGATCGTGCTGTCGGGGCGGTTGGTAATGCCGAGGGTACGAGACCGGAAAGCATCGGAGTGATGGGCGCGACGTTGCATTTCCATCTGTAGCGCCGACAATGTATCTGCGGTTTCACCCGATTGGGTCACACCAATTGTCAGGGTGTTTGCCATCAGCGGGGGGGGAGCGTAGCGAAACTCCGAGGCATAGTGCACAGTCGTAGGAATCCCAGCCAGTTGTTCCAGTAGATGTTTACCAACAAGGCCAGCATGCCAACTGGTGCCACAAGCAACGATTTGGATCTGTTCTAGACCGTCTAAAAATTCATCGGGTAAGCCCAAATTCAACGGAGCCGTTGTAGAGGTTGCCGTCCAATTTGCATTCAGATAAGTCTCCAAACCCGTGCGAACCACTCCAGGCTGGTCGTAAATTTCCTTCAGCATGAAGTGTTTGAAACCCTGCTTCTCTACCAGGATGGGGTTCCAGTTGAGGGTACGGGGTTGCTTCTTCAGGCGGTGTCCGGCAAAGTCGTAGACCTCTACCCCCAGTGGGGTCAGCCGCGCCAGCTCACCGTTCTCCAGAGGCAGCACCGCGCGGGTATGGGGCACTAGGGCTGGGATATCCGAGGCACAGAAAAATTCGCCCTGGCCAAACCCAATTGAGAGCGGCGCTTGCTGCCGGACAACGATCAGCTCGTCCGGATAGTCAGCGTTAATGATCGCCAAGGCAAAGGCTCCCTGCAGCTCGTTCACGGCCAGGCGACATGCCTCTAGAAAAGAATTGGCACTTGCCTCGGAAGCGTCTGCTCCAGCCTGAGTCAGTTGTTTTAAGCACTCTGCCACCAAGTGAGGGATCACCTCAGTATCGGTTTCAGAGCGAAACTCATGCCCCTTCTCCTTCAAGATCTCGCGCAGCTCGCGATAGTTCTCAATAATGCCATTCTGCACCACTGCAATCCGTCGGGCCGTGTCCATGTGGGGGTGGGCATTATACTCCTCAGGTTTACCGTGGGTTGCCCAGCGAGTGTGGCCAATGCCAAGACGGGAGGGGTTCTCAAAGCCTTCCAGTTTCTCTTGCAAATTCTGCAATTTCCCCTTGGCGCGAATGCAATGAATCTCTCCCTCAAGCACTGTCGCAATTCCGGCAGAATCGTATCCCCGATACTCAAGCTTCCGCAATCCCTCAAGCAGAATGCCACTGGCGGGTTGAGTCCCGATATAGCCAACAATTCCACACATGACAAAGCCCTTCTTCTTGGACGATTGGTTAATCAGAGTGTAGTCGATCGCAAGGGCGGGTTGAAAAGACCGGCATCGCTCAAATATGAAATCTTCACTTGCCATTCACTGAACTTTGGACTAATTTCACTGAAAGCATAAAAGCCCTGAAACGACTGCCTTGAAAGCGTTTCAGGGCTTTCAGCACAAGGGAGTCTCAACCCAAAGCGGCTAAAGTCAAAATAAAAAAAAGGGGGCAGAACCCCCCAGAAAGTTTTGAGCCATGAAATGAAAGAAGGTAGACGGTTCTAGTAAGCCAAGCCCATGCTGCGGGTGGTTTCAGCCCCGAGGTAGACTCGGATGCTGAGGAAGTCAGTGGGGCAGGCGGTTTCACAACGCTTGCAGCCTACACAGTCTTCTGTGCGGGGAGAGGAAGCGATCTGACCGGCTTTGCAGCCATCCCAGGGAACCATCTCTAAAACATCGGTAGGGCACGCCCGGACGCACTGGGTGCATCCAATGCAAGTGTCGTAAATTTTGACGGTATGAGACATGGATATAGAGGCTCCAAACGATGTATTACGATGTCGTGATATCGGGGTGATTTTATCCGGTCGTTTGCTGACGGTTGCGAATCGCTGAACCCTAGCCACTGACCGAACCATAGCGTTTTAGGAACGAGTCTAGTTTACAGCAGGGGTTTTACTTGAATCTGCAAAAACCAAGAAAACTTTAAACAACGTAATATCTATGGCAGGGATCCAATGATTGCAATTGGCGAGAGCGGCGGATGTCGTGAAAGCGGGATGTCGTGAAAGCGAAGTGTATTCCGTCTTGATGGTCTGAGGCGCTCAAAAGGTGGTTTTTTGTAGTACAACGTGAATTCTGGATAAGCGGAAACCCTTGATGTTCCGTTTATCTAGAATTCACGTTAATTCAAATAGCTCGATGGCCTCGGTTTTGCCCTTTAACAGCACCTCGCCCAGAGACGTGCAGGCAAATTGCTGGGCGATCGCCCAGTACACCGTCTCCGTCAGCAAAATTTGGTTTTCTTTTGCGTAGACCATGAGCCTTGCTGCCGTATTTACCGCGTCGCCAAGGATATTAAATTCTCGCCGTCCGCGCGGTTCACCAATTTCTGCTGAAAACACAGCCCCTTTGTCTAGGCCAATGCGGCAGGTGATGGGGAGAGCATGGCCTGCAATTGTCAGCGGTGGCATCTGTTTAACCAGTTCACGGATCACCTGGACAGTCTCCACCGCCCGCATGGCGTCATCCCGACGGCTACCCATGACACCGAAGTACATCAGCATATCGGAACCTATCGAGTGGTAGGTTACTTTTTGTAAAATTCCTCCGCGGGACCGCGCTTGGGCATGAATTTGGGCCACAAGGCGCGAGAAGGTCTGCACTAGTGGCGGAACCTCATCGGGAGATACCTTCTCCACGGCTTCGGGCAACCCTCCCAGGTTGACGAAAGCGACGATAGGTTCGGGGAAGTCGGGGGCAATCTGCCGGCGAGCCGCATTCTCCACGAGTAGGGTGAGGACAGGCGCAGGCAGATAACTGGCCAGGGGTTCAACGCGTTTCAAAGACTGGCGAATTTCTGTCAGCAATCCGTCTGTACTGCGGTCGAGCAAAACAGGGGTTGCCATGCGACGACGGGTGAGGGTCAGGTCATACTCCCCTAGTTGGCTCTGGGTGAGGTTATCCACAACTAAGGCGTAGTGCTCTGTTTGACTGGTCAATGGGGTAGGAAACTGTGGAATTGCCAAGGGGTCTAGCTGAAATTTTCCCTGGAGGCGATCGCACGCCGTCTGGGTGAGGCACACCCGCCCAACCACGCCTACTGTCTCAGCTTGCTTGGCACGCTGTACTGTTTCTCCCATCAACACATGCACCATTCGCATGGGGGTGCCTAGGTCGGCAGCCAAAAAGCGGCCTGCATGAATGCCGACTCGCATTCCTAGCGAAAACTGACCCTGGGGTGTTTCCAAATTGCGAAACTCCGCCATGGCCCGTTGCATCCGCAGCCCTGCCCGCACCGCTTGGGCTGTGTCGCTGCCATCGGCGTTCGCCAAAAATTGCACCAGCATGGCATCCCCAGTAAATTCCAGGAGATCGCCCCCGGACTTGCTGATGATCTCGACCATTGCACTAAAGTAACGGTTCAGCACATCGAGCAGGGCGATCGCCCCCTTGCGACCGTGGGTGGCATTGGCCTCTAACAGAGGTGTAAAGCCCGCTAGGTCGGTGAACAGCAGGGTTCCCTCCTGCCAACTAAAAGACACCTCTCCGGGGTTGGGCGGTGCTTCAGAGACCTGTCGCGGCACATAGTCATGCAACACATGGTGCAACGTGCGTAGATGCTGAAACGCCCGCATTAACTGAGGAGGCTGGGGATCAAGCCATACTTCAGCATACAAATCAGCAGGCAGGAGCCAGCGCATTTGAGGTTCAACATCTGCCAGCAGCGTTGCCGCGGAGGATGACATATCGGGTATTGCTCCTAGTTAAGTCCCTGGTTCCATCAGGTCTAGCTGTGACTTTAGCCGTGGTTTAGATCGCTGCTACGGAGCGATCGCAGCAAACGCTCAGGGCTATTGTCTGGGCTAATGTGCGCCTTGTATGGCTCTTGCTTGATCAAGTCCTCGATATACCAGGCGAGATACCTAACAATTGCCCTGATAAAACACGGGATCTCTACAGTTGTAGCGTTTTCACACCTGAGCACGGCAAACCTCTATCACCGATTTCTATCATCGATTATGTGAGTAACGTTAGTTCTGGTTAGAGGGTTTTGGGGCAACGCGCCGTGCGCGTTGCCCCAAAACCCTTGCTGCTCTCTGCGCGACGCGCAGAGAACAGCAAGGGTTTCAGTTTATCCGGAATTCACGTTGAGTAGAGACCTACTCACATAATCAGTAATGAACGTCAGCCGCGGCTTTCTAGAAAAGATAGATGGCTCCAGTAGCATCCACATGCACAGCGATTGACCCTGGAGAGCCATCGGTCAACTGCTGCCCCACAACCACAGTGATCACATTGTTGGAGGTCAATACATCCACACTCAGCCCTAGTTGGGCACCTTCTGGGTACATCAGAAAATCAATCGGTGGGGGGAGGTACTGGGTTCGCGTACTGCCAAAGGTAATCGATTGTCCGGGGGCGGCCCGCCGCTCTGCCGAGGCAGGCTGTGATAGGATACACCGAATGGCTGCCCCCCCACCGTTGACCACACGAATTTGAATGGGCCGGGCTGGGTTAACCCTCGCAACGGGACGGGTGGCTTGAGCAATGGTGTGAGCCGGGGGAGTTGCGAGTGCTTGTTCAGCGTGATTGGAGGCGACTACTAGTCCGGCGATCGCTACCACTGGCAATACGGCTAAGAAAATTTTCATACACGCTTGTCCTTCAATAAGTGAAATCGATTTTGCAATCGAGATGCAGCCCAAATTTCTGTATAACAGGATTTGCTCTGCTCAATCAATTTGTTTGGTCTCTCTTTAGCCTTATCGCGGTGTGCAGCTTTTGAAGGACAAGAAACGTTACTGTGGCGTGTTTCGCGCTGCCGCCGCATACCGAATCAATGTGAACAGCAATTGATGTAAACAGCGCTGTATGGCGCTACGCGCTCATGATATGAGAAGCGTTTTGTGGGAAGCCCCGTGCAGCGGGGTTTCCCACAAAACGTGTTGTCCTAACCGATGCGTGTAGCGCTATCACATGGCAGTCTCCCCCTGTTTGGAAGGACCGCCTTAACACAACCATCCTGCTGAGAAGCAGACCAACCTAGCCAACGTGAATTCGGGATAAGCTGAAACCCTTGCTTTTCCGGGCGCGACGCGCCCGGAAAAGCAAGG
>DVEB01000109.1 GCA_015295905.1 Synechococcales cyanobacterium M55_K2018_004 | reverse complement strand
GGGTCACCGCGCCCGGCGCGGTGACCCAAAACCCTCTTAACCAGAACTGACGTTATTGATGAGAGACAGTCACGTAGCACAAGATCCCGCTGGCTCAGGAGATTGAGTGGTGTGCTCTGTGGCCACACCACTGCAAGCAGCTATAAGTCGGTACTGGCTTTGTTGTTTTGTCGAAATTGAACCAGCGGACCAGCCATCCAACATTGACTAGGGCGATCGCTCAGCCGGTATTTCGCATACCAGCGGCAATACCGTTAATGGTTAGGAGGGCACCCCGCAGCAACTCACCTCGACTGTAGCGGGAGCGAATCACACCCGATGCGGCGCTGGTCTTGTGCTGGCGCAGGCGCTTCAGCAACGACACCTGCAAAAAGCCAAGGGGAACGATCGTGCCATTCCGCAACTGGACTGAACGCTGGAGTTCTGGATCACCGTCCAGTAGGCGAGTGTGCCCGGTGATCTTCAGCACCAAGTCGCGGGTCAGGTAGAACTCGCTGGCAATTTGTTCAAACAGTTGTTCAAAACGACTCCGGTTTTCAGGCTGGGTCAGCTCCTGCACGTAGTACTTGGCAATTTGCAAATCGACCTTTGCCAGGGTCATCTCACACTTTGAGATAACCATCTTGAAAAAGGGCCACTTGTAGTAGAAATAGCGCAGCAGCTTCAGGTTTTCTTCCGGCTCCTCCTGGAGAAATTCCTGCAAGGCGGTTCCTACCCCATACCAGGAAGGCAGCAGGAAGCGAGTCTGCGTCCAGCTAAACACCCAGGGAATGGCCCGCAGGCTGGCAAGATCTTTCTTTCCCCCCCGGCGCGCCGGACGAGAGCTGATCTGGAGTTGGCTGATCTCTTCGATGGGCGTCACTTGGTGGAAAAACTCCACAAAGTCAGGTTGCTCGTAAATCAGGGCGCGATAGTGTTGGCGCGATCGCGCCGCTAGTTCTTCCATAATTTCGTGCCAGGGCTGGATGTCGTCAAAGCCATTTCTCAGCAGACTAGCCTGGATGACAGCACTGGCGATCGTCTCCAGGTTATAGAGTGCCAGTTCTGGCAGATTGTATTTCGAGGCCAGCACCTCGCCTTGCTCGGTAATCTTGATCCGTCCACTGATGCTACGTCCTGGTTGTGCCAGGATCGCTTCGTAGGCAGGGCCACCTCCCCGCCCGACTGATCCACCGCGTCCGTGGAAGATCCGTACCGCAATGCCATACTCTTCAGCAACGCGCTGGAGAGCCTGCTGGGCTTTATGAATTTCCCAGTTACTGCTGAGGAAGCCAGAGTCTTTATTGCTGTCAGAGTAACCCAGCATGATCTCCTGCAGTGAAGTAGTGGCTGCCGACACCGGGCAGGACACATCTGCTGATTGAACTGTAACGGTGGCACTACCGCCGGTATATCCTCCTGCCAAGTAAGCGCGGTAGAGCGGCAAGTCAAACAGTTGCCGCATGACCGTTGGCGCGCGCTGCAAGTCTTCAACCGTTTCAAACAGGGGAACGACATGCAGCGTTCCCGTGCCCGTCGAGGGGTCATATAGCCCTGCTTCTTTTGCCAGCAGTAGCACCTCCAGCAGGTCACTAGCATGGTGGCTCATGCTGATGATGTAAGTGCGGCAAATTTCGGGGCCAAACTCGCGGTGCAGTTTTCGCACCATGCGAAACGTCTCAACGGTCTCGTTGGTCTTGTCGGAAAAGGGGAGCTCGCTGGGGATTAGCGGTCGCCGCGTTTGCAGTTCAGTGGCAAGCCAGAGCGATCGCTCTTCTTCCGATAGTTCGTTGTAGGGACGGGGGAGAATTTGCAGGTAGTCGAGGATTTCATTCAGCGTGTCGGAATGGCGCGAACTTTCCTGCCGAATATCCAGGCTGGCCAAGTTAAAGCCGTAGATCTCCACCTGACAGATGAGGTTTTCCAGATCACGACAACTGAGTCCAGTTTCCTTCAGATTGCGCTGGATCAATTGCAGTTCTGCCAAAAAGTCTGCGCCCGAGCGGTAAATAGCAGCCGGATTGACCTCCAGCACATCATCCTGGTAGGTGTCACTAGTGAACAGTTTCAGGGAGCGATCGCGCGTGTTTTCCAGTCGCTTCAGTACGTAAGACAGCTTGAGGCGATAAGGCTCCTGCCGATAGCGAATTGCTAGTTGCTCATACACCTCCGGCATTTGAGACTGGTCTTGCTCCAGCGACTCCAGCAAGTCAGGCAGCACATCGCTCCAGTGCAACGATAAACTCAGCAGATTAATCAGGTTTTTCACCGACTGCATGTATTTATCCAACACCAGATTGCGCTGATAGCAGGCTGTTTTCCAAGTCACTTGGGGGGTGACTGAGGGGTTGCCATCACGGTCAGCCCCCACCCAAGAACCAAACTGGCAGAAGTTATTGCGAGGCGGTCGCAAGCCCGGAAACGTTCCATGCAGTGCACTCTTCAGTCGTTGGTAAAGCTGAGGAATAACATCAAACAGCACCTCCTGGAAGTAGTGCAACGTAAAATCAACCTCATCCAGCACCGTCGGCTTAAACTGGTGCAGTTCATCGGTCCGCCACCACAGGCGGATCTCCTCTGTTAGCTGTTCTCGGAGGTTTTCTGTTTCCCAGGAGGTAGTCAGCCCTGCTGCTTGCAGTTGTTCTTCGACCCGATCTAACTCCCGCAGGATACGGGAAATTCGCCGTTGCTTATCCCGAATTGTATGGCGCACAATTTCGGTAGGGTGCGCTGTAAACACCAAACGAATGTCGAGATTATCGATCAACTGCTGAATTTGGCGGGGTGGCACATTGAGGTTGTAGAGCTTGGGAAACAACCCCTGAAACGTCCCTGCTTCACGGCGGGAGCCGCCATGCTCGTTGAGGGTCCGCTCCAAGTAGCTGGTGTGAAACCCATTACCAACCTCCCCATCGGGATTCACAGACACCTGAGGGGCAGGCCCTTCATAGGCAGTCTGATACTGCTGCTGCCCCCGCTGCTCATAGTGTTGTTCAACGATGTTAATCAGTTGGAAGTATAGGGCAAAGGCACGCGCTGCCCGAATTGCTTCATTCAAGTCAAGCTTCTCAATTAGCTTTAAAGCCCCTGATTCTTCCTCAGCTACCTGCCCTTCAGGCGAACACATGGCTCGGAGTTGACGCAGCAAGTCAACCAGTTGTTGCCCACATTCCTGTTGAAGCACCTCCTCCCAGAGGTCTTCTACAACCTTGAGGCGATGACGGAGGAACAGATCAGTCGTTAAAGTAAATGTCACATCTTCCTCAGATGAAGGGTTGGAAGCAGCAACGGCATTGGTGTGAGAAGCGTCGTCAGAGGGATGGAGGATGGAACTCATGATCTATGCCGGCAAGGAGTATTCGATAATTTTAGGCGGTTTTGATTCAGCCAATGACAAACCACACAAAAGCGATTTAGATGAACCTGATTAGGCATCACGAGAGTCCTCAGACCTGCAATCTCATCTCAAAGTTTGACGAGCTTGTCTGTACGGCTAGCTCTGTGTAGTTAGTAGTGTAGGTAGTAGGGATAGTAGTGAGTAGAAACAATTGTTACTTAAGACGCTGGATCACAGTCTATCATCCTTCAATTTCGGAAACGCAACTGGGGAGCCACCCTTGAGGGGAGGGCTAGCAAGGGATTCATTTTGCTCTAGAAGGATGCATCTGACGAGAGAAAACCGGACGCGAGGAAGCCTGAGATCAAACCACTTCGCTCTGCTAAACCAGAGCCGCTAAACCAACAACGTTGAATCAGCCCTGATCCCAATGCTCAATCCAACTGCTACTCGATGAAACTGCACAGGCCAGGAAGTTTAACCCCCTTGTTTAGCAAGGAAGGAACGATCGTCAGCAATGTTTCAAGCCTCTCCTTCGCTTTGTAAAGTGAGTAGAGGGGCCGACGAGAATTGGACGAGAATTGTTGGTCTCTCGATGTGAACAAAACCATACCCTATGTCAAACCTCATATTGTGAATGAGTTGCTCAAAATAAACCGTTTCTTTTGATACCACACGCCTTGAAATCCAGCGTAGAGAAACACCGCAGTTTGGGTCAATTTGCTGCCTGAGGACCTGCTGATGCGAATCGTGGCCTATTCTTACACGGATCCTTTGCTGGAGAGCAACTCTGTCTCCCCAGTGTGGGAACAGCCGATCGCCCACCATTACATCGACCGGGGCGATCGCACTCAACTCGCCCAATTGCTCACCGACTGTCAGGCCGATCCGCCCGACATGATCCTAGTTCGCCACCTTTCAGAGTTAGGCGATTCTCCCCAAGCAGTGAGCGATCGCCTCGCCCAACTAGACTCCCTCGGCATTCCCCTATTGGCCCTCGAAGACCCCCTGGGTCGTCCTGATAGTCCACTCACTCGCGCTGATCTGCTGCGGCTCTTGCAGGCGCTCCAAGACACCCACCGTAGTCGCCGCCTACGCCAAGGCCATGCCCGCAACCGTCTGAAAGCGCTCCCTCCTCCTGGCAAAGCACCCTACGGGTATCGCCGCGGCAAGGATCGCTATGTCCTCGACCGTACCGCTGCTGCCATCGTCAAAGACTTTTTTGAACACTTTTTGCTCTACGGCTCATTGCGGGGCAGTGTGCGCTATTTGCAGCAAAAGCACCACAAAACGATTTCCGTTTCAACGGGGCAACGCTGGTTGACCAGCCCGGTCTATCGGGGTGATCTGGAGTATCAGACTGGGGAAGTGGTGCCCGACACCCACCCGGCAATTCTTTCTCGACCGGAGGCCGCTCAGATTGACCGATTGTTGCGGCGCAACCGAGCGATTGCTCCCCGTTCTGCCAGTGCGCCCCGCTCGTTAGCGGGTCTGGTGATGTGTGCTAATTGCCAATCGCCCATGACTGTCACCCGTGCCACTAGCCGCAATGGTGAACAGGAGTATTTGTATCTGCGTCCAACGGCCTGCCCGAAGCAACCAACGTGTGGCGCGATCGCCTACCAAGCAGTCCTCGATCGCACTATCGCCCGCATCTGCGAGGACTTGCCCCGGGCCGTCAGCACCCTCACATTGCCCAACCTAGACTCGGTTAAACAGCAGTTGACCAGTCAGATGCGGGCAAAGGAAACGATCCTGGATCAGTTACCAGCCCTCGTTAAAACTGGCATTTTGGACAGTGAGACCGCCGACCTGCGGGCTTACAAACTTCGCACTGAGATGGCTCAACTGCAAAACCAAGTTGCTCAGTTGCCACCGGTGGATCTGAAGGCGATCGCCCAGGTAGCCTCCCTGCCAGAATTTTGGCGCGACCTCTCGGAAGCCGAACGCCGCTTTTACTTCCGCGAGTTCATCCGGCGCATTCATCTGGTGCGGCATGAGACAGGCTGGCAGATTGAGCTTGTGTTTATTTTTTAACGTCAGTTCGAGTGAGGCGGAATTTGGCGCCCCGCGCCATGCGCGCCCCGCTTCACTCGAACTGATGCTCTTTAACGCCCCCTCGCCCCCCATCTGTCGCTCTAGTGTTTGACATAGTCTCCCTGCTCTGATTGTGTTACTGTTCTGACTGATATGAAATCCGTCTATAAAGTAGCGGTTTGTTGTGGTGTTCACACCACAACAAACCGACTCAATAACCGACGGAGTCGGTATGAATTATTGGGCGCACAACCGTTGCGCCTTGAGGTTATGCTCCCAAACGACGACAGGATTTTTTTTGAACTGCTACCAATGATCCTCGGAACCATAATGGCTCCCATCTGGATCATTATGGTCTTGCTGATTTTGCAAGGTGCTCAGGGATTAGTCAGAGCCACTGCCTTTGTCACCGGCGCGACGATCGCCCGACTGCTGCAGGGATTTTTCTTCGGTTATGTGGTGCGTCCTGAGGGGATGTCTGATCCGGGCCGTAGTCCCTCCCCTGCGCTGTCGATGCTGTTTGCTGTGCTGGGGTTGCTCCTCCTGATCTCAGCGGTTAAAACGGTCATTCAGGAAGACGATTTAGATGCACCGTCACCCCGATGGATGACCCTGCTCAATCAGGCAAGGGCGTTCACACTCCTGGGGATGGGGACACTCTTTACCTTGATTGCTCCAAAGTTGTGGGTGTTTACGCTGTCTGCGCTTGGAACCATTCTGAGCGCCGGTCTCTCGGCCCAGGCTGAGGTGAAATGGTTTCTTGTGTTTGTGCTAGTAGCACAGTCCGCAATAATCCTGCCGTTGCTGGTGTGTGCGATCGCTCCTCAACAATCTGCCAAATTCCTCCAGGCTGTCTCAGATGGGCTGATGAAATACAAAAAACCGATCTCGCTAGTCGTTTATGTGATCTTTGGGCTTTACTTTCTGCAAAAAGGGCTTATGGGTCTCCGCTAGAAGCATAGCCGCAAGCGCTGTTCAACCTGAGGTGAACACGGTTACGATGCGGTGGCCTGCTTATACGCAGTCCACCCCCCATAATGAGAGATATCTTCCCAGCCATATTGCTCAACTAGTTCCTGCGGATAGAGGAAGGCGATCGCCGTTCCCCCGTCTGCTAACTCTACTTCCGCAGGATACATGTGGGGGGGTTCAGACTCTTTCAACGCATTGAACTGCTCGATCGACAGTTCGTAGACTTCACCGGGGATCGAAATTCCCCCCTCTGCAACTTTGTAAATCCCTGGATGCCAGCCATTCTGCACCGAATGCAAGCGATAGCTGGGAATGGTTTTCGCCTCGCGCAAAAACTTGGCATCGCCCAAATTTTGGTGGTCTGGCTGTCCACGTAAGGCAGAACCACAAATAAAGACCTGTTTGGTTTCAATCGTCATATCAGTCGTCTCCTGAACCTCGACTCAAAACGTTGCCTCAAAACGTTGCCTCAGACCTGTTGGTAACATCAGGGTGCCACTATCCCACTCTAATGTCTGGCTTAGGTCAGTTTTGGGTGGTTTGCTGGAGCGATTGCACCGCTTCCACAACCCGGGCTTTGCTGGCCATCAGGTGAGTCTGGATGGCTTGCAGGGCAGGTGCGATCGCAGCCTGGGGATGGTCAGACCGGCGGGCTGCCAGAATGCCCTGATACACTTGGCGGTGTTCAAATCGGATCTCGAGGACTCGCGGGTTGCTGCGAGTTGTTTGCACCCGCAGCAAGGCCATCTTGTCGAATACTTGCTCTAACAGCATGACTAACCATCGATTGCCAGAACTCTCGGCGATCAGCCGATGAAACTGATAGTCCAACTCCAGCATGATCGGATAGTACTGAGTGGACGTTGGCGGGGTGATGTACTGTTCTGCCTGGGTAATCAGATCATCCATGCACTGCAACTGGGCATCGCTGGCTTGCAGACAAGCTCCCTCCACGGCAAGCTGTTCGAGGGCTAAGCGACAGTCATAGAGTTGAACGGCATCTGCGACGGTGATGGTGGCAACCCGCAAATTTCCGCTGTCGTCTGCTGTAACCAAGGCCTCCCGTTGCAACTGCCGGATGGCTTCCCGAATCGGTGTGCGGCTCACACCAAACTTTTCTGCGAGTTGAGTTTCCACCAGCCGAACATTGGGCGGCAACTCACCTGACAAAATGCTGGCTCTCAGAGCATCGTAGGTCTGCTCATGCAGTGATTTAGGGCGCTGAATTGGGGCAAGGGAAAGAGCCAAGGCGATCGCTCCTGATTACAGAGATGTTGCCAGCACTGTGATCCGCAGGAAAACTCAGTCGGCAAAAAAGTTGAATCGTATCTTACCGAATCGTGTCTTGGGATACAAGCTTACTTAATGGTATTGTATACAGTATACAGTAGCTTGGGATTCGACTCAAGGGAAGATGGCGACCCAGGCGATTCTCTCAGTGTCGAGTTAGTGCCGAGTCAGTGCCGAGCCGCCATCATTCCCTCACCCCTGTGCCCAAACTGGCGAGCAAGGACGCCAAGTTCAAAGTTTCTCTCTCAAACGTGGAAGCGCAACTTAAAGGGAGAGCTTGTGTCCCGCAGGGGGCGGGCTGAGTGGTGACGAAACGTGGTGACGAAACCGAGATCCAAGCAGACGTTGTTGATTTAGCCCATGCTTTTTGAGTCGGAGGCGCAGGGGTGTGTCTTCCGTTTGAACAGCCACGGTTGAGTAAGACAGTGCCCGCAAATGAGTTAATGAGTTAAGGAGAATAGTGTGGTCATTCTTTCGCAGATTTCTCGGCTTCAAATCAATGGCGATCGCCTCAACGACAGCATTAATCGCCTCGCGAAAATTGGCAGAACCGCCGATGGGCACATCTGCCGCCTTGCCTTTAGTCCGGAAGATTTGCAGGCTCGCAACCTAGTCCGTCGCTGGATGGAAGAGGCTGGCATGAGTGTCCACACCGATGCGGCGGGAAATTTGATTGCGACCTACGCTGGTCAAGTAGACGGTGCACCCGCCCTAGCGACTGGTTCCCATATTGATACTGTGCCCTCGGGTGGTCCCTACGACGGCGTGCTGGGGGTGCTAGCGGGGATTGAAGTCGTGCGGGTGTTACGGGAAAATAACCTGCGGCTCAACCACCCTCTGGAAGTGATTGTCTTCAGCGATGAGGAAAATACAATGATTGGGTCGCGGGCGATGGCAGGAAATTTAAACCTAGAAGAGGCGATCTCCGTCGCTGATGCCCTCTCTGCGGCAGGAGGCGACTGGGATACGGTCACCTCTGCCCAGAGGAGCCGCAGAGAGATTGCTGCGTTTGTGGAACTGCACGTCGAGCAGGGCAGTGTATTAGAGTCTACCCGCAAGCAAATCGGCGTGGTGCAGGGTGTGGTGGGCATGAATCGTTATGCCATCACGATTAACGGCTACGCAAACCATGCTGGCACAACCCCCATGCACCTGCGGGAGGATGCTTTGATTGCTGCTGCCCAATTGGTGTTAGCCGTGCAAAACCTGGCTTTAGAGCAGCCTAGCCAACCCGTTGCCACAGTGGGCAAGCTGAATGTCACCCCTAATGCTGCCAACATCGTCCCCGGGCGGGTAGAGTTGACGGTAGATATGCGAGACCTGTCGCAGCAGGTGTTGGATGAGATGACGCTGCGATTGACACAAGAATTAGGAGCGATCGCCCAGCGCACGAACACCCAAATTGACATCACGCCGATTCTGCGGGTCGCCCCTAGTCCGGCTGCTGATACAATTCAAGCCACCATTCAGAGCGTCTGCCAAGACCTAGGGCTGAGCTACCAGATGATGCCCAGTCGAGCAGGTCACGACGCTATGGAAATGGGGCGGTTCACCGATATGGGTATGATTTTCGTGCCCAGCGAAGGGGGGGTGAGCCATTCGGGAGAAGAATACACCTCGCCAGAGCAGTGCAACCAGGGAGCCAATGTGCTGCTGAACACACTGCTGCGTTTAGATGCCCTTTACCCCTGTGCATAGCCTGTCGTGAGCCACGCAGGGAGTGTGGGGGCATTGCTCCCTCAAGCGTCGCCAATCCTTGCAAAGGAAGATGGCTAAGGAAGGAATGACAAAGGAAAGCTTAAATCTTGCTCAATCAAGCCCATAGGCGAGTGGAGATCGTATTTTAGGATACATTTTCTTCTTGAGAGACGGCTTGTGATATTGCTAGGCATCATGCACCACGTTCTCAACAAGAGGGATGCAGCTTGCCAATCTGAATACCCTTCTGGGGATAGAACATGACCCATTCATCGGTTTCTGGCACTAGTTTAGATGTATCAGGGCGATCGCTCACCTCACCCTTGGTAGAATCCATTGCCGCTAACGCAGTAGGCGTCACACTGCGGGGTGTGACTAAAAAATACGGAGCCGTTACCGCCGTTGAAAACATTGATCTGGAAATTCCAGCGGGTTCCTACTGCTGCTTGTTGGGCCCAAGTGGTTGTGGCAAAACGACGACATTGCGGATGATTGCAGGCCACGAAGACGTGACCTACGGAGAAGTGCGTATTGGCGATCGCATTGTCAATGATCTGCCTCCCGCGCAACGTAACACAGCAATGGTGTTTCAAAGCTATGCGCTGTTCCCTCACAAAACCGTGTGGCAAAATGTGGAATTTGGTCTGAAAATGCGGGGCATCGAGCGTGCGGAACGCGCTCAGCGGGTCAATGAAATGCTAGAAATTGTGGGACTGAGCAAGTTTGCTCACCGTAAACCACAAATGTTGAGTGGTGGACAACAGCAGCGGGTGGCTTTGGCACGGGCACTCGTCACACGCCCCCAAGTATTGCTGCTCGATGAACCCCTCAGCGCCCTCGACGAAAACCTGCGGGTCAAAACCCGAGGCGAACTGCGAAAACTCCAGAAGCAATTCGGCATGACCTTTGTTCAGGTCACCCACGCCCAAGATGAAGCCTTTGCCCTGTCTGATCAGATTGTGGTGATGGATCAGGGCAAGATCGACCAGATCGGTACACCGGACGAGATTTTTAATACGCCTGCTTCGCGGTTTGTAGCGCGGTTTGTGGGTGATAACAACCTCTTTGTCGGTAAGGTGACGGGGGTGGTGCCCGATGCTAGCAGGACAGATGCCAGCAGGACGATTGTGCGGCTAGAGGTCGATCGACTGGGCACGTTTCTCTGTCGGGGTCAGGTCGCTGAAGTAGGGATGACGGCAGCCTGTTGTGTGAGGAGCGATCGCATGTCCCTCACCCCCTATCCACCTACCGATGCCAGCGCCCCCAACCAACTGACTGCTCGGATCAGCTCCATCGAGTTCACAGGCTACATCACGCGCATCATGTTACTGTCAGAAGCCACCGGAGAAGAACTTGTATACAAAGCACGAACGCATGACTGGGCAGCGCATTCCGTTCAGGAAGGCCAATTGGTCTCCCTGAGCTGGGCAACGGAAGACTGCATTTTCCTACCTAACTAGGTTCTCCGTGTTGAAAACTGCAATTTTTGCAGCAGCACATCCTAGCCCCAAAATTCGTCCCTATAGCATTACCGACGCAATTGATTCTAGAGAGAACCGTATACCAATTCTTCAACTCTCACGATAGGTCTGATGGCAGCAGAGGGCGGGGACTTCCTGCCCCAGCAGAGGGCGCTTCCCCCTCGACACCTATCTGTCGTTCTAGTTTGTCGTTCTAGTGTTTGGAATTGACATCAAGCGTGACAGACGCAATCACGTTTTCCTTTCCTTCAGTTTGTCCTGAAGTGTCTACAGTTTTACTCAAATCTTCAACCTTAGAACATCCAAAGCACTATGACTCACTTCACTCGTCGCAAACTTGTAAAAATCGGATTGGCCGCAGGCGCAGGGTTTGCTGTTACTCGTTGTGCCTCGTCTAATCAGGCATCTGCACCGGTAGGAACTCCAAACAACCCCGCCACTGGGCCGGTAGTCAATACTAATCAGATCAAAGACGTGACGTTGCGACTGATTGGAACAGGCGTCTCCCAAATCAATGAGATTCGCGACCAAGCACAGAAAGATCTGGGTTTTAAGTTACAGATGCGTGCCCTCAGCACCGAAGAAAACAACCAGATTGCAATTACTCAACCGGGTCAGTACGACATTTTTGATGGGGAATATTTCAGCCTGCCGCTAGTAGTCCCCTCTGGCAACTTGCAGCCGATTGATGTAAAGAAGATCACTAACTATGACAAGATTGTGACCTTCTTTACCACCGGTAAATTTAACGGCATGCCCGTCGAGCAGTCTCAGGGCACTGCCCCCTTTAAGGTGCAGTATGTCACAGGGCCAGACTCTAGAGAGTTCTCCCCCACGCCGACCGACTGGGCAACGCTGATCCCTTTCCAGTACAACGCAGACACCCTAGGCTACCGGCCTGACCTAGTAGGCCGCAAGATTGAGTCCTGGCAGGAATTATTCAATCCCGAATTTAAGGGCAAGACTTCTATCCTCGATATTCCCCAGATCGGCATCATGGATGCGGCAATGGTGGCGGAAGCAGCAGGATTAATGACCTTTGGCGACAAAGGTAATATGACGAAAGAGGAGATTGACAAGATCACGGATATTCTGAAGCAACAGAAGGCAAATGGACAGTTCCGCGCTTTCTGGAAGACCTTCGATGAATCGGTTAACCTGATGGCCTCCGGGGAAGTAGTCCTGCAATCAATGTGGTCACCTGCGGTGACCGCAGTGAAGGCCAAAGGGTTGCCCTGCGTCTATGCGCCTCTGAAGGAAGGCTATCGCGGTTGGGGTGGTGGCGTCGGTCTGTCCAAGAACCTTTCCGGCATTAACCTGGATGCAGCCTACGAGTATCTCAACTGGATGCTGGATGGTTGGGTAGGGGCGTTCCTCGGTCGTCAGGGCTATTACAGCGCTGCACCAGAGACAGCTCGCAAGTTCATGTCTCCTGCGGAGTGGGATTTCTGGTATGAGGGTAAGCCTGCCGCGGAGGATATGGTAGATCCCTTTGGCAAGACTCTGGAGAAGAAGGGAACTGTCCGCGATGGCGGTTCCTTTAAGGATCGCTTTGGCAATATTGTCGTCTGGAACTCCACGATGAAAGAGAATGTGTATCTTGTCCAGAAGTGGAACGAATTTATCGCATCATAAATGCGTGCAGGATGGCTGAGGGAATGACTACTGTGATTTCCTCAGCCATCCTGCCTTCGATGATTCAACCAATCTTCACCGTATTTCCCCATGACTGATTCGTATCTTGACCCTACAGAGCGATCGCTCTCTGGTCAGAAAATCTGGAAGGTACTTGCTCCTTACCTGCTGGTTACACCACAGACCTTGGTGTTTCTGGCGTTTCTGATATTTCCCATTGTCATGATCGTGGTCGTGAGCTTCTGGCAGTTCAACGGCTTTGCGATGGTGCCAGCCTTTTCCGTTGAGAACTACGTGACAGCCCTCACGTCGGTAGTGACTTTAAGAACATTCCTAAATACCTTTAAGTTTGTTATCCTAGTCTGGTTTTTTACCCTGGTCATTGGCTACCTAGTTGCCTATTTTTTAGCCTTTCACATTCACAATCTCCGTTGGCAGGTCATTCTATTTCTGCTCTGCACCGTCCCCTTCTGGACTTCCAATATCATCCGCAATATTTCCTGGATCCCAGTCCTCGGAAAAGAAGGACTGGTGAATTCGTTTCTGATGCAAGCTGGTATTATTCAGCAACCATTAGAATTTCTGTTGTTTTCTGATTTTGCTGTTGTTCTGGGGATGGTGCATCTTTTCACCTTTTTCATGATCGCTCCTATCTTCAATAGCCTAATGCGGATTGATCGAAATCTGATCATTGCTGCATCTGACATGGGGGCTTCTGGCTTTCAGATCTTTAAGGAAGTAGTGTTGCCGCTGTCGGCTCCGGGCATCGCAATTGGGTCAATCTTTATTGTCACACTGGTGATGGGAGAATTCGTTACCGTTCGACTGATGGGAGGTGGACAAACAGCCTCTGTCGGTAAGTTGATCCAGACTCAAATTGGTAGTGTGCAGTATCCACTCGCTGCCGCCAACGCGGTGATCCTGCTGCTGGTGACCTTGGTCGTGGTGATGGGAATTTTGCGGGTTGTGGATATTCGCAAGGAACTGTAAGAAAAGCAACGATAGGCAATACCAATAGGCAATACCAATGAAAAAGCGATCGCTCTCCTTCTACCTCCTCGCTGCATTTTTCGGTTTGTTTGTATTGTTCCTCTATGGCCCTATGATTGCCATCTTCATGTTGTCTCTGCAAGGGCCAGAGGGAACACTCACATTCCCTATGCGCGGTTTCAGCATTTACTGGTTGGGGCAGGTATTTCAGGAGCAGCGAGTCGGCAATTTTGTAGAACCATTTCTGCGATCGCTCGCCCTTGCCTTTATGGTTATGGCCATTTCGCTGGTGTGTAGCGTTTCAGCCAGTATGGCCTTCCGGAGAAAATTTAAGGGCTCAACAGCACTTTTCTATCTGACGATTTCTAGCCTAATTGTGCCTAGTATTCTCATCTCTCTAGGCATTGGCATTACCTTTCAAGTGTTGGGAATTCCCACCAACTGGTACTCTTCGGGGTTGGGTGCCCATCTCACCTGGGTACTCCCCTTCACGTTTCTGATTATGATTGGGGTGTTTAACCGTTTTAACCCCAGCTATGAAGAAGCTGCCCGCGATTTGGGGGCAAGTGATCCAAAGACTTTCTGGGAAATTATTTTGCCGTTGATTGGCCCTAGTCTTATTGGGGTGGCGTTGCTAGCTTTCACCCTCTCCTACGATGAGTTCACCCGCACATCTTTGGTCTCCGGTCAGGACAATACCCTGCCACTGGAGATCTTTGGCATGACCACAAACGTCACTTCTCCCGCCCTCTATGCTCTGGGCACCTTGACGACAGTGTTTTCCTTCACATTGATTGCGATCGCCGTTGCTGCCTTCAACGTCTTCTCAAACCGCCAAAAAGCTTAGGTGTGAGACTCTTGTTGACGTTGTGTGGGGGCGCACTCCGTGCGCCCCTCACTCAAAACATCATTGGTTAAATCAGCAATACCCGTTTCCCCTTGCTAGGGGATTTGTTGTGAGGGTTGGACGCATTAGTATGACTGCGGCACTATGAATTCACGTTGAATTAGAGGTTGATCTCATTCCTTGTCCCATGGACTCCCTGCTGATTATTGGTTATGGCAATACGCTCCGCAGCGATGATGGGGTGGGTTATCGCATTGCCGAGCAAGTTGCAGCGTGGCATCTCCCCGGTGTGCGATCGCTCCCGCTCCACCAGCTCACCCCTGAACTTGCTGCCGAATTTGCCCAAGCACAGATCGTCATCTTTGTCGATGCCCAGCAGCCTGACGCAAATCCCATCCCGCCCGAAATTCGTCCGTTACAAACAGACATACTGCTTCAAATTAATACGCACACCACTGACCCGCGATCGCTCCTCAGCCTCACCCAGGCCCTCTACAACACCACACCCGTTGCCTACCAACTCTTGATCCCCACAAGCGACTTCAGCGTTGGCGAGACGCTTTCTCCACAAGCAGAGGTCGGGATGGAAAGAGCGATCGCGCTGCTCAGAGACTTCATATCAATTCATCTCAAAACGTAAATTCCGGATAAGCTGAACCCCTTACTGTTCCGTGGGCGACGCGCACCGAACAGCAAGGGTTTTGGGACACCGTGTCGGATGTGGTGCCCCAAACCCCGCGGAACCAGAACTGACGTTCTCAAAGACACCAAGTCTGTAACAGTCACCGTCACTCCTCAGCCCACCTCCTCCTGGGAAGCAAGCCACTCCACTCCCGTGCAGTCCTGTCTTGGGTTAGAACCCAGATTTTTTTTGCGATCGCTTCATTCAATCCTGAACACTCAGTATTTTCTCGGAAAGTAAAGGTAAGCTCTCTATCTTGAGTCCTGCATCAATGGAACTTTGCTGGATTCAGAGCGATCGCGAATCAAGTGCCTCCGCCAAAGACTGCATAGAATTCGCAACTCCCTCCTATAGACAAAGGAGCGTCCACGTTGTCTGTTGGGTCGTCACCCCGACTGCCAGCACTGCTGCATTTCTCAACCATCCTTACTTTAGAGGTCACTATGCCAGCTGTTGATTTTACTAACCAAGACCCATTCACCCTCGATGTTCCTATCTTTCGGTCACAGGGGGTCACGGTCACAGGTTCAAATACCTTAAGACTCTTGAAATTTAATGGGCTAGGGGTGATAGGCGGCTTCGACTCTACTATCGATCCGGGGGAATGGGTTGACTTCAGCTTCGATACTGGCCCGGTTGGAGATATCCAGGTATTCATCCAGACTGCCAATAACGTGGATGGAGATGGTGCTTTTGGTGAATTCTTTGTTGAGGCATTTGGTGTAAACGGGGAAAGTCTTGGAGTCGCCCGAGCAGATAATGCCACCGTGGGCAACAACAACATCTCGAGCTTGTTTGGCAATCAGCTCATCTCAAGATTCCGGTATAGCGCCGATAACGAATACTCCCGGATTGCTAATGTGTCATTTAAGCCCGGTGTTTCGCTGACCATCCTAGATGCAGTGGCGATCGAGTCTCCCACCGATGTTGCCGTTTATCGCATCAGTCGAGCTAGCAGCACCACTGCCCTGACAGTCGATCTCGGTTTGCATAGCTCCAGCACTGCGAGGTTGACAGACTTCACGCTGAGCGGCCCAGGTGTGGCTGTGACAGGATCGACCGTGAGTGTGACGTTGCCCATTGGGGTCAACTTTGTTGATCTAGTCCTCACCCCTGTAGATGACTTGCTGACCGAAGATGAAGAAACGGTCAGACTAGACCTACTCCCTAGCAGCAACTACGCCATCAACGGTGCTCAAAGCTTCGCAACAGCCACTATTCTCGCCAGTGACTTCGATGGTTTCACCGTCACCCAAACGGATGGAGCGACTGCCGTGACCGAAGGGGGGGGAAGCGATCAATTCACAGTGGTTCTGAATCGCCAGCCGACTCGTAACGTCGTATTGGTGATTGGTTCCAGTGATCAACTGGCAACCTCTACAAATTTGTTAACATTCACACCAAGCAATTGGAACACCCCACAGACTGTTGCAGTACGTGCAATTAACGATGCCTTGTATGAACCCACGCAAGCATTTGAACCCCACCTCATTACCCTAACCCCGATTAGTGCAGATTCTCGCTTTGATTCTGCATTCATCTCGCCGATTAGAGTGGCGATCACGGATGACGATGCTCCCACGCTCACCCTAACAGGTACGCCTAATGCAGACACCCTCAGCGGTGGTACAGGCAATGATTTGATCAGCGGCGGCGGCGGCAATGACACACTGCTTGGACGCGCAGGCAATGACCGGTTAAATGGAGGAGGAGGGGATGACATACTCCGTGGAGGTGGAGGCCGAGATTTACTGGTGGGCGGGAATGGTAATGATCAGCTGAGTGGCGGTAGCGGGAACGATGTTTTGATTGGAGGGGCAGGATCCGATCGCTTCCTGTTTGTCAACGCCGGAGATGGGGTGGATACGATAGTTGATTTTACCGTTGGTGAAGATCTGATTCAGATCTCCACGGCTTTCGGTGGTGGCCTGACGGTCGGCGGTTTGCCATCGAGTGCTTTCGTAATCGGTAATGCAGCCACCGATGCAGACGACCGCTTCATCTATGATGCCGTCAACCGAAGCCTATACTTTGACATTGATGGCACTGGTTCAGCAGCAGCAATTAAAATTGCCACCTTCTCATCTTCCCCACTGCTCACAGCGAGCAATTTTGTAGTGGTGTAGGGGAGATACTGCGTCAGTCCTTCAGGCGAACAAAGTCCGCTTAAAAACCTTGGGGACTGGCATAAACCGAGCTACTCATACGGAATCCGCCTATAAAGTAGCAGTTAGTTTTTGGTAGAACGCGCGCTCAGCGCGCGTTCTACCAAAAACTAACCGAGACCCTATAAGCAACGGATTCCGTATCAGGCTATTCTTCAAGTACTGAACCGTCCTCATCCGCCGACCCCTTCTCCTAAGTTTAAGAGAAGGGCAGCTAGGCTAACGTGAATTCGGGATAAGCTGAAGCCCTTGCTGTTCCGTGCGCGACGCACACGGAACAGCAAGAGTTTTGGGGCACTGCGCGGTGACCTAAAACCCGCTTCACCCAAACTGACCTTCATTAAATAGACCGAGCTATGTAGAGTTGCTTGCAGTGGTGTAGTCACAGATCACACCATGCACCCCCTAAACTAGTGGGATCTTGTGCTACGTGACTGTCTCTTAAATAAAAACTCTTAAATAAAAATAAAAATGAAAACGACTGTAGTCATTTCTTTAGAATCGTGCAAAAAACTATACAGTAAATTACATCACAAGTTAAACAATATTCTTTGATTTAAAGATATTCTCTGATTTGATTTGAAAAAACATCTAAAAAAAAATTCATCTCAACCATAAAAAAATATTGTCCTAGGAGTGATCACCATGGATGTCAGAGCTGCTGTCGCCCTCGAACCCGGAAAACCCCTCAGCATCGAAACAGTTCAGCTTGAAGGGCCAAAGGAAGGCGAGGTGCTCGTGGAAATTAAGGCGACAGGGGTCTGTCACACGGATGCCTACACCCTTTCAGGCCGCGACCCAGAGGGTCTCTTTCCAGCGATTCTGGGCCATGAGGGTGCAGGCGTTGTGGTCGAAGTGGGTGCAGGGGTGAAATCCGTCAAACCGGGCGACCATGTGATTCCACTCTACACACCGGAGTGTCGCAACTGTGACTATTGCCTCAGCTTCAAGACTAACCTCTGTCAGGCCATTCGCGCCACCCAAGGCAAAGGAGTGATGCCGGACGGCACTAGCCGCTTCTCGATGGGGGGCAAAATGCTGCACCATTACATGGGCACGTCTACCTTTGCGAACTACACCGTCCTCCCTGAGATTGCCGTGGCTAAAATCCGGGAAGATGCTCCTTTCGAGAAAGTCTGCTACATCGGCTGTGGGGTGACTACGGGAGTCGGTGCTGTGATCAACACGGCGAAGGTAGAACCTGGAGCTAACGTGGTGGTGTTTGGCTTGGGTGGGATTGGTCTGAATGTGATCCAGGGGTGTCGCATGGTGGGGGCCAACATGATCGTCGGGGTTGACCTCAATCCTGAGAAGCGAGCTTTGGCGGAAAAGCTGGGTATGACGCACTTCGTCAATCCTAAAGACGTCGAGGGAGACTTGGTTGCTTACTTGGTGGAACTGACGGGGGGCGGTGCTGACTACAGCTTTGAATGCATTGGCAATGTGAAGGTGATGCGGCAGGCGCTGGAGTGTTGTCACAAGGGCTGGGGGGTGAGTGTGATTATTGGCGTGGCAGGGGCGGGAGAAGAAATTAGTACGCGCCCCTTTCAACTGGTGACGGGGCGGGTCTGGAAAGGCAGCGCGTTTGGAGGGGCGAGAGGTCGCACAGATGTGCCCAAGATTGTGGATTGGTATATGGACGGAAAAATCAATATTGATGACCTGATCACTAACGTGGTGCCGCTGGAGCAAATTAATGAAGCGTTTGACCTGATGCACCGGGGGGATGCAATTCGGACTGTCGTGACGTTTTAGCAACTGTTTTCGCAGTTTTAGAAGAGGGGGTGAAGTAGGACATTGATCGTGGCTCCCGGTGTGCTTGCTGCGATCGCCTCAGATACCAGAACCGTTGCAGCGCGAAGAGATAACCCAATGAATCAATTTATTCCCATTCTGGTTGCCATGGTCGGTGGAATTGCCGTTGCCATGCAAGCAAAGTTTATTGGCCTGATGGATCAACGCATGGGGACTCTAGAGAGTGTCTTCGTCACCTATGGCTTGGGTAGTGTATTGGCTACAGGACTGATCTGCCTCGCTAGAGGTGGCAATTTGAAACACTGGTCGGCAGTGCCTTGGTATGCCCTAACAGCAGGTTTTTTTGGGTTGATCATTGTCCTCTCAATCAGCTACACCGTGCCTCGCCTTGGGTTGGTGTCTGGGCTGACGTTGCTGACTGCTTCACAGTATGCGATCGCTGTTGTGATTGACCACTACGGTTTGTTTGAATCCGTTGTGCGTCCCCTCGATGCGGGTAGAGTTGTTGGCTTGGGTCTGCTGCTCTTAGGCGTGTGGCTGATCGTGCGATAAACACGGCACCTTTGTTCGTGCATCATGAGCGTGTAGCGCTATGTTGAATTTTCTGAGGGGGCCAAACTTCAGTTTGTTATCATACAGCTAATTTCTCCGTGTTCCTGAGGTCTGTATGACGTCCTCTTCCATCGCAACGACACTTCCCACCTTGGCCTCTGGCGTTCTCCGGCGAGTCCACCACATTGCGTTGAATGTCCGTGACCTGCAAGCCTCCCGCCACTTCTACGGCGCTGTCTTAGGTTTGCATGAGCTGAAGGGCGCAGAAGTCCCCTTAACGCTGAAGGATCTCGTCGCTCAGGGCAAAATTGCCAACTTTCGCACCCCCGATGGTACGATTCTCGACCTTTTCTACGAACCCGACCTTTTGCCACCCCACCCTGACCCGACGCAGCAGTTTACCCGTGCCAACCATTTGGCCTTCGACATCGCCCCAGAACTGTTTGACCAAGCTGTTGCCGTCCTCCAGGCTCACCAGATCCCGATCGACCACGGCCCAGTCTCGCGTCCTACTGGGCGCGGGATCTATTGCTATGACCCGGATGGTTTCCTAGTCGAAATTCGCTGCGACCCGTTGGTGTAACGCCCTCACAATGAGCGCGTAGCGTCATAGACTTGGTTGATTGGGAGGCGTCCTCAGACCACCTCTCAACCAAACAATCATGTCAAAGCAACAGCGCTGGCAAATCTAACAAAAATCTTAAATTTTGACGCAAACCGTTCTGCAGCGGTTATTACATGATCCAACAAAGTGTTTGTCGGGCCTTCAGACTGCTGCTTGCAGCAAGCTCAACCCCTGTGCGGTTGATGTTTCATCATGCGGGGCTGACAGTTCTGGGGCTTTCTTTGGAAGACTGAGAGGTCAGCATGGAGTATTCGTTTGAGTTGATTGGCGTGTCGCCTATCTTGTCTTTTTTTAATCATCAACTTTATCAACAAACTGATTTGCAGACAGACTCAGATCGAGGAGCCGAATACTTAGCTGCTTACCGCTGTACGCTCGATGCCTTTATTGACTCGATGCGGACAGCTGTTCCTCGGCGAGGGTGGAACTTTGACCAGGCCGTAGATACGGTGATTGACTTTTGGTTTCGCAATGAAGAGCAGATCCGCCATTGGAAGCGCCGCCTCGAAGATGCAGGCTCTGAAAACCTGCTAGTGGGTCGGCTAGCGGATGTGCGAGCGCTGCGGATTGAGTTTGATGCCCTCTTGAAACGCGATCGCCCTTCCTAACGATCAGTCCTCTTCTGGACTGAGGGCTTTCTGCTGGTTATAGAGTTGCTTGAAGCGATTCTGTTGTTGCTTGTGGTCAACGATGGGGGCTGGATAGCCTGTGCGATCGCGCTCTGCCTTAGAAATCTTGCCGCTGATGAGGGCGTCGGTGTCTACACCGCGTAATTCAGGCAAGTAGGTGCGGATGTATTCCCCCTCTGGGTCAAACTTCAGTGCTTGAGAGGCTGGATTGAAGATGCGTAAAGGCTTTGGATCCATGCCGCTAGAGGCGCTCCATTGCCAGCCGCCGTTATTGGCAGCAAGATCCCCATCGATGAGCCACTGCATGAAAAACGTTTCGCCGCGTCGGGGATCAATGATTAAGTCCTTCGTCATAAAACTGGCAACGATCATGCGACACCGATTGTGCATCCATCCTGTCGTCAGCAATTGCCGCATGGCCGCATCCACGATGGGATAGCCTGTGCGCCCTTCACACCACGCCTGGAAGTATGCATCGTTGTTTTCCCAGGGGAAATTCTTGAAGGGTTGACGGTAGGGACTGTCTGCCAGTTCTGGAAAGTGAAACAGAGCATGTTGATAGAATTCACGCCATGCCAGTTCCTGTCGCCACACCCGCAGTCCATCCCGTGCTTCGTCGCTACGAGTCTGTTCTTCAACGGTTTGTGTAACAGCCCAAACTGTGCGAATGCCAATCGTACCAAACTTGAGGGCTGCACTTAGGCGAGAGGTGCCATCGATTGCGGGAAAGTTGCGTTGTTCTTGATATGCGGCGATCGCCCGACGACAAAATTCGTCCAGTTGGGCTTTGGCTGCCCGTTCACCCGGTTCGATCACGAGGGGATTAGTCCATAGGTAGCCGAGTTCTTTCGCTGTGGGTAGGGCGATCGCTCCAGCAGTTTTGGCGAACTGCAACGCGTCTTCGCTTAGACCCGTTACGCCTGCAAGGGCTGGGGCCGGTTCTGCTTTGGGGCGGCTACTCCAATTTTTCAAGAAAGGGGAATACACCGTGTAGGGCTTGCCTGTTCCCGTCGCAATTTCCTGGGGGTGGTGCAGTAGTTGGTCCCAGTACGCCTGGACTTCGATGCCAGCCTCACGCAAAACAGCAGCAACCTGCCGATCGCGCTGCCTGCCATAGGGCTCCACATCGCGGTTCCAGAAAACGGCCTGAGCACCGAGGGCTTTTGCCAACCGGGGGATTGCCTCAACTGGGTTATCCTGCAAGACCAGGAGTTGCCCGCCTGCCTGGAGATAGCGTTCTTGTAGCTCTTGCAGACTCCCGATCAGATAAGTAACCCGCGCTGGGGCAACATCGTTGCGCCTGAGGATATTAGGGTCGAGGCAGAACACTCCGACAACTTGGGGCGATCGCGCCCTCGCCGCAGCAAGGCCAATATTATCGGTAGTTCGCAAGTCACGGCGGTGCCAGAAGAGGATGAGATCGGACATAATAAACCCCTGCGTCTGCACGGCCTAATTCCGGTGGTCATTGCTATAGCGGATCCTGGCACCAGCCCACTGCAACTTTTCGCGCAGCGCCTGGTAATAGGTATAGTTCTCCTGCAAGATAATGAACTGTGCTTGACAATCTGCCATCCGAATATCCACGCGCTGGCCAGGATAAATGGTCGTGGCCAGCACCCCATCCATCCACAATTTTGTCGTCATATCGTGATCTTCTAGCGGCCAAATACTCACGACCGAACCTGACGGAATAATAATGGGACGGCTAGACAAACTGAGCGGACAGATGGGAGTCACTGCGATCGCCTCCATACCAGGATGGATAATGGGTCCATTGGCCGCCACGGTATAGCAGGTCGAACCCGTCGGTGTGGCCACAATCAGCCCATCTCCTTGGTACTGATCCACCACCTCCCCATCGATCTCCATCTCCAGGATGGAGGTAATCATCCGGTCAGCAGACGCAGGCTTCACACACATTTCATTCAGAGCTAGGTAGCGATCGCTGATCGGTTCCAGGTTCGTGCGGTGGCCCTCAAACGTGGTGGCTTGCAGCATCATCCGCCGCTGCACTGCAAAGCGATCCTCCAGCAGCCGCTCCCACACCTGTTCAGACTGGAAATTTTCTGAGGCTTCCGTCAAAAACCCCAGGTGACCACCAATATTCACCGCCAGGATAGGAATTCCTGCTGGAGCCAGGTGACGCGCCGCTGCCAGCGCTGTCCCATCGCCACCAAACACCACCGCCAAGTCAATCGGCTCAGCCGCCGACGCCAAAAAGACTGGATAAGGATTGTCCCGCGATCCACTCGGCCCCAACAAAACACGACAGCCCCTCGCTTGCAACTGCTTCGCGCATTGCTCGGCGAGGCGCTGGCTCAGATGGTTTCCCGACTTGTGGCTGATAATAACCTGCTTTAACTGCACACGCCTAACGCATCAACCCACTACCACTTCAGCAGGTTGAACTGCTCCATATCTACGGTATCGCGGTTTCGGTAGATAGACAGCACAATGGCCAGACCCACGGCTGCCTCAGCCGCCGCAATCGTGATCACAAAGACCGTAAACACCTGTCCTCGAACTTCCGCCGGGTCAAGGAAGTTCGAGAAGGCCATCAAATTGAGGTTCACTGCATTCAGCAGCAGCTCAATCGACATCAGCACACGAATGGCATTGCGGCTAGTCACCAAGCCATAGATGCCAATGCAAAAGAGAGCGGCTGCCAGCAGAAGAAAGTATTGCAGTTGCATAAGCAGTTGCATAAAGACAACGAGTAGGTAGAAGGTGGTCAGAAGTGAGAGCAGTTGGGAGGGCGATCGCCCTCCATCCCCGGTAGAAAACCGACGTTAGGGATTTGAGCGAGAGCCACTAGAGGTTAGTTCCCGAGGTCGCTCCGGCAAAGTCAGCACCGTCTCTTCTTCCAGTTCATCTGGCAGGTATTCCCGACGGGCCAGCACGATCGCCCCAATCAACGCCATCAGTAGCAGCACCGAGGCCAACTCGAATGGC
The DNA here is from genome assembly GCA_015295905.1 of Synechococcales cyanobacterium M55_K2018_004. Lineage (GTDB taxonomy): Bacteria > Cyanobacteriota > Cyanobacteriia > Elainellales > Elainellaceae > DVEB01. The sequence continues at coordinate 7,529 of DVEB01000109.1, read as the reverse complement.
AGCAGAAAATCCGAGAAGAAGTGCAGCCCAATCTTCACTAGCGCTCCATCTCCGGCGATCGCCTCAGTCGAAAGCTGCCAGGGAGTTGCTAGCACCATCGTTCCCAGCAACGCAAAAATTCCTAAACAGACGACCGCCGTAGCCACCTTGCTCAACCAAGCGCTTCTCACGGGGGCAAAGGGTTGGCGCTTGTTGACCAGCATGATCCCAAACAGAATTAGGACATTCACCGCCCCCACGTAAATAAGCACTTGGGCCGCAGCCACAAAGCCCGCATTTAGCAGGATATACAACCCAGAAATACTGATGAACACCAGACCCAGCAAAAACGCCGAGTAGACAATGTTATTCAACAAAACTACACCCAGCGCCGCGCCCAGCATCATCAGAGCCAGCACTGCAAAAGACACGACTTGAACGCCGTCTGCAATATTCACAATTCTCTCCGCTCCATCAAATCGGGGGTCAGGGGTTTACTCCAGGGAGCCAGGTCTGCTGCACCCAGCTTCTCATCAAGAAGAGAATACAGCAGATCTGGAGCTTACGACTTTGAGGCTTCCATTTCCTCCAGGATTTCTTCGGGCAACTTGCCAGCCCGGCGAGAGCCAGCAGGCAGATCGTGAGGTTCCAGCACCCCCTGTGGCAGATAGCCCAACTCACGCAACGGAGTCACCATGGGGTCCTGCGTCACCTTATAGGGCAAACGACCCAGGGCCACGTTGTCGTAGTTCAGTTCATGGCGATCGTAGGTGCTGAGCTCGTACTCCTCCGTCATCGATAAACAGTTGGTAGGACAATACTCCACACAGTTACCACAGAAAATACACACCCCAAAATCGATACTGTAGTGGTTCAACTTTTTCTTCTTTGTTTCCTTGTTGAACTCCCAGTCCACTACTGGCAGGTTAATCGGGCAGACCCGCACGCACACCTCACAAGCAATGCACTTGTCAAACTCGAAGTGAATGCGCCCGCGGAAACGCTCCGAGGGAATCAACTTCTCGTAGGGGTATTGCACCGTAATCGGGCGACGCTGCATGTGGTCAAAGGTGACTGATAGGCCCTGACCAATGTACTTTGCAGCTTGGACTGCCTCTTTGGTGTAGTCGCTGACCTGTTTGAGAAACTTCAGCATAGGAGGAAAAAGGGATAGACGGTTAAAACAATTGAGAATGCGATCGTGTTTGATGCACACTGGCCTTTGGGAAGGGCTGAGAGGCATGCCAAAAACTCTGCGCAAATCCCTCAACCAGCCCTTGCAGTCTAACCACCAAAGGCGACTGGGAACGCTAGCTTTAGTGCCGCGGTCAGCAGCAAGTTCACTAACGACACAGGCAAGAGAAACTTCCAGCCCAAGTCTAACAGTTGGTCAATCCGCACACGGGGCACTGTCCAACGCAGCAGAATGGCAAGGAAGACCAGCAGGTAAGCCTTAAAGACGGTCATCACGATGCCCAGCGTCCCTGTCACAACCTGGAGCCAGGGCGTGGTCTCGCTAATATTCAGCCATGCGGCGATCGCTTCCACGGGAATGGGAAAGCTCCAGCCGCCCAGATAAAGCACCGCAAACAGCAGGGCTGACAGAACTAAGTTCACGTAAGAACCGAGATAGAAGAGGGCAAACTTCATGCCAGCATACTCAGTCTGATAGCCTGCTACTAGCTCTTCCTCCGCCTCTGGGAGGTCGAAGGGCAAACGTTCACACTCCGCCAGTGCCGCAATCCAGAAAATCAGAAAACCCAGAGGTTGCCGCCAAACATTCCAGCCTAGGATGCCGTACCCCGCCTGCTGGTTCACGATATCCACTGTGCTGAGGGAGTTTGACATCATCACCACCGCCAGCACCGACAAAGCCAGCGGCAGTTCATAACTAATCGACTGAGCAGCAGCCCGCAGCCCCCCCAGCAAGGCGTACTTATTATTAGAGGCGTAACCTGACATCAACAGCCCAATCGGGGCAATGCTAGAGAGCGCAATCCACAAGAAGATACCGATGCTCAGGTCTGTGACCAGCAAGTTTTGCCCAAAGGGAACGATGAGATAGGAGAGAAAGACAGGCACCACAACGAGCGTAGGCCCTAGGGTAAATAACCAGGGGTCTGCCTTGGCCGGAATAATATCCTCTTTAACAAGCAACTTGAGACCATCCGCCACGGGAATCAGCGTTCCCAGGGGGCCAGCAAATTCAGGACCAATCCGCTGTTGGGCCGCCGCTGAGATCTTTCGTTCCAGCCAGGTTGTCACCAGCACCCCAACGGTGGCAGAGATCAACATCAGCAGCATGGGCAACGGTAGCCAGAGCACTTTGGCTGCCCCAGCGGACAGGCCAAAATCCGTCAATATCTGGATAAAACTTCCTTGGAGATCAATTCCTGGGTTCATGTTCCCGTGACCAAAGATAAACAGAGAATCTATCACAACTGACAGGGTTGCCCTCAGGGAGAAGGAATGCCCCCGCAGCACACGTCAACACCTTCTAGAAGGGCCTTCAAGCTATAGAGGCTTGAGTCCAGCAGACGGGCATCGAATCTACAGGATATCGGCGATCGCCTAATGGACGGCCCGACATCACTGCATCCAAACGATGACTGCTTGACTAGAAGCTCCCTGACTAGGAACTCCGAGGAGTGCCCCTCCCAATCAAGTAATCATCGCTCAGTTCAGCAACGCCAACGCCCCCTAACTAAAAGCAAGGGAAACCTAGCAGAGGGTGAGTCAGTCTGAAGTCGGATCATTGCCAGGAGGGACTCCGGGTAACGAGGATCGAGAGGCAATCAAGCTGAACCCAACAAACTGGTTCACAACCTGACAGAGCACATTGACACATTGATTAGTATAAGCCCAAGAGTTGATCCTCAAAGCCATAGCAAATCCCTAGCGTTTGTATAAGAATTTATTGACCTTGGCGAATCCAGTCTCCTTGATCTGGGTCATGGCGCTAGGGGCTCATGATGTAAAACGCCTTGTGTGGGAAATGCTGCGCGGGGTTTCCCACAAAAAGTTGCGTCCTCACCTATGCGTGTAGCGCTATAGGAGCGTTTTGGGGCGCCGCGCACGGAAAAGCAAAGGTTTCAGCTGATCCCGAATGCACGTTCTCCAACGAATATCCAATCAATAAACGTGCGATCTGCGATCAACCAATCTGCGATCGATCAATAAAAACGCGATGTCCTTGTTACATCTGGCCTGTCAATCTGTATATTAGGAGCTAGCGGTTTGTCAAGCCTGTGATTCTGCCTCAAAGGGGGCTGCGATTTTGACAGCATCACCCAAGTTTTTTCCTCATCATCACCGTGCAAGTTCCTATCTTCCCTGAGTCTAACCACCCCCTGATTCAATCCCTGGCCCACTACAGTGACCAGGAATTGTTGACGCTACTCCAGCGTCACCCCGATGCAGGACAGTATTTCACGGCCATCTTCAGCCGCTACAGTTCTCTCGTCTACACCTTGATCCGCCATTCAGCCCGATCGCCTGTCCAGGCCGATTACTTATTTGCTCTCACATGGCGCCACATTTTCTTTGAACTGAATGGCCTTGACCTCAACAATCCAGCCGTTGCCCCCGACCTCACGCTGCAGTCCTGGCTGATCAACGTCACTGCCCTTTGCATCAATGCTGCTGAACTGCCCCCGGTCGAATCCATTCACTATTCCCTGCAGGCTGCCCCTCCTCCCCTCTGGTGCTACGTGGAACAGGTGCTTGACCAACTCGCGCCCGTGCAGCGATTGATGATTCTCATGGCTCAGACCTTTCACTGGAGTGAGACTCGCATTGCAGCTTATCTCCAAGCTGAGGGCGAATACGTCTCTCCTGCGGAAGTGCGGACACGCCTGCAAGAGGCATACCAGCAACTCGAAGCTGCTCTCCCTGAAGACATCCGTACTATCTATTTGGAAGGGCGCGGCATCCATACCACTACTGACCTGTTCGATCCCCCTTCAATTCAACCGGCTTGGGAATCGTAGTGAAGTATTTTTTCCTCACAGATGGATGGACAATTGGGCGGGTCTGGGAATTTGGCGGACTGTGGGACGAATTTGCGTGGCGGCGTAAACCCGACATCGAACGCTTGAACCTCTGCATTCAAGAACGCGGCGAGCGCAAGTGGCTCTACCGCGTTGAAGATGCAGTTTTGATGGTCGAAGTCAAGCCGACTGAGGCAGCCCTACAACACTCACCCCCTACCCCCATTGGTCAGGTGGTGCTGAAACGATTGATTGATGCAGACCAGGCGATCGCCTTTCTTTGCTCCCCTGGGATCGAAGTTGAGAATCTCAATCGCTGAAAGTACACCAGTTCACCGAGCAGTTCAGACTCAGCAATGTCGGTTTGGGTTAAGAAGAACATCATGACCAAAGTCATTAACGTGCATTCGGCATAGGCTGAAACCCTTACTTTTCCAGGCGCGTCGCGCCTGGAAAAGTAAGGGTTTTGGGGCACCGCGCCCGGCGTGGTGCCCCAAAACCCGCTTAACCAGAACTGACGTTCATTAAATCCACAATCCTGATCTCGAATGCACGTTCAGCTAGGTAGCCCTTGTGCTGCCGCTGCACAGCAACACCGATGTATAGCTATCATTCGTGGAAACCGGCACCTAGGCTCAATTGCGTCAGCAAGCCTGACAGGCTGGTCTGTCTCCGTCCTTAGGGAGAGGCCGCCAAGTTTCCCTCTGGAAAGTTGCTAATTGCACGCTGCAACAACACCAGCGAACGGTTGTAGCCCAGAATTGCGTTTAGCTGATTCACCTCCGCACGGGTCAGTTCTGTTTGCGCCCGCAATACATCCGATTGGGTCCCAACTCCCGCCTGAAAGCGTAGCCGTGCCAGCCGTAGTGCCTCTCGTGCCTGCTCAACCCCAAGCCGAGTTGTCCGGATGTTCTCACGATTGGCCTGGAGCGTTGAGTACGCCTGCTCAACCTGGAAGCGTACTGTCTGCCGCAGGTCAGCAAACCGGGTTTCGGCGATCGCCTGGTTAATCTCCTGCTGACGGGCACGGGCACGGGCCGCCCCTCCATCGTAAAGATTGAGATTGACTCGTGCGCCTACCTGATAATCATCTCGGAAGCCATTATCCTGGTCCAATGTGACTGCTAAGTTGTACTGAGCAAACACAGACACCTCCGGCCCTAGCGCCGCCAGAGCAACTCTGCGTCGCTCCTGAGCAATTTCACGCTGCACCAGTTGTTGCTCCAACTCCGCTCGGTTACGGTAGGCTAGCACAACACTGTCTTCTAGAGAGAGCGCCCAGTCTGCTGCTACGGCGACTGGGTCAGCCGCGGAAATGTTGGCATTTTCAGCGAGGCCCAACCGCTGCACCAAACGACGACGGGCGATCGCCTGCTGGCTCAGCGCCTGGGTCAGTTCCTGCCGAGAATTGGCCACATCGACTTGGGCCTGCAACACATCAAAGCGCGTGCCTACGCCTGCACGCTCCAAGGCCTCTGCATCGCGCAAACTACGCTCGGCCTGTTGCAAGGCATCCCGGGCAATGCGGACTTCTTCGTCTCGCTGTTGCATGTCGTAGTATTCTGTACTCACATCTAGGCGGATCTGTTCAGCTAGCACCTCAACCTGCAAGGCCTGAAAGCGAGCCTGTGCCTCAGCCGCACTAATGGTTGCCAACCGTCGGCCCGACGTGAAAAGAGGATAGGTGACTTGTAGAGAAGCTCCAACACTGGTAGCAGTACGAAACTCCGTGGCGAAAGGTAGAAAAGGTCCCTGAAAGACCTGGACATCGCGTCCGGAATTAGTGATGTTTGCGTTCGCAGCCACTGTGGGCAGCAGGCTGGCCTGTGCCTCACGCACAGCCTGACGGCTACTTTCTAGCTCTAAAATGGCTGTTTGCAAGGGGCGGTTGTTCCGCTGCGCTAGTTCTAGGGCCTGCTGCAACGTAATCGGTTGATTCACCGTAATACGAACCTCCTCTGGCCGTGTTGGCACTGCTAGAGGATTCGGCGAGGGATTCAGTCGATCGATGACCGTGTCTGTGGAAGCGGGAGTCGGCCTTGGGGTGGAGTTGCCGCCTGTTCCGGGTCGTCCGCCACTGGCAGGAGTGGTATCTGCGGCAGGGGCAACACCTCCCGGTTGGCCGCCATCTGCCGGAGTGGCCGGGGGGGGCTGTTCAGTCGCAGATGGAGTCGTGCGCTCTGTATCTGCTGAGGAGGCTGGCTCAGATCCAGGTTGCAGGGGAACCTGAGTGGGGTCACTGGCAGGTAGAGTTTGAGCGACCAGGGTAGAGGCGGGGTGAGCGATCGCTCCTGACACAGAAGCTTCTCCCACATAGACCGCCTGCGCCCGCGAACTGGACTCTGTTGGCGACCCAATGAGCCGTTCATCTCTGCGTGCAACAGCCTCAAGCAACCGGCCTAGCTGGGTATGCCCAACCGACTCAGAGGCAGACTGCGGGGGATGTTCCCAGGAAACCTCTAGTGGAGTAGCAGGGTTTGCCATTGAGGGATCGGCAGCACTGGCTGCTTGCGGGGGATTGAGCGCGATCGCAACTCCCACACCAAAGAAAACAAGAGCGTAAGAAGAATGCATGAGATGGTTTCAAACGACAATCCGTGCGAAAGGGCCAAGACAGAGCATAACCTTAAGCAGAATACTCTCTAGCGGCGTTTTGGTAAATGGTACGGTTCGATTTGCGTTTACCGTTCTCTACTCTGCCGTAGGGTAGACTACGCTACTGGATGACCCTACTGCTTCATCCATCCGGGCTATTCATCTACGCAGGATGTCTCATTGATGGCAAGAGTGCGATCGCACCCTCAAGCCTAAAGCAAGCACAACAGTAAGCTCTCAAGCCAAGCCCCTTAGGAATTGGACGAACGCTCAGCATCGACCTGATCTTTAACCATTTGCCAGATTGACAGCACTCCCTCAATCCACCCTTGAGCAAAAACAATGCGGCTTTGCGGATCAATGTCTAGCAAATGAGCAAAATCAGGATCTTGTAGTCTTGCCTGTTGGGGATAACCTTTCAAGTCGAGGTAAGACCACAGATTGTCCAAAACGTCTTCGTCAAAGCTTGCTGCCAACGGTGCGACCCGCTCAAAGTGGAGAAAATCCTTGTAAGCAAGTTTTGAGCTGGAGCGGATCCCTAGTTCAAACCCCTCCTGCCGAACCTTTTTGAGCAAGACTTTCTTTTCAGTCCGCAGACGTTCGACTAGGTTGTCTTGTTCAGCAGCTTGCACTTTAAGTTCTTCATGAGTAATTGCCATCTCTAATGCCTCCTGGCATATCGCAGAAATATTGAAGTGTTGTTTGACGGGTTGAAGCCGCTCAAATAGTGCATCAGGAACAGCGATGGTAACTCTTTGGCTCACAACTTCTCTCCGAAATCTGTCAACTCCTATACAATAACGCCTTAATTGCATAAAAACCGCAAAAACCACAATTTGTTACATAACATACTGTTTTTCCATGAAAAGTATGCAGTCGATAGATAAAAATTTTTCAGGATCCCAGTCTCTTCAGTTCATAAGGTGAGTTCATACGGAATCCGTTGCTTATAGGGTCGGTTAGTTT
>DVEB01000081.1 GCA_015295905.1 Synechococcales cyanobacterium M55_K2018_004 | reverse complement strand
AAGCTGAACCCCTTGCTGTTCCGTGCGCGACGCGCACGGAACAGCAAGGGTTACGGGTCACCGCGCCGAGCACGGTGACCCATAACCCGCTTAACCAGAACTGACGTTAATTCTGATTTTGTCAGAATTCTAACTGGGGTTTGGACGATGTCTTACTGCTTGCGCCGCGAACCGCGCTCTCAACTGAGGCGAGAACCTGCCTACAGAACAAGTTGCACAGTTGCGATCAAGGCGCATGAGTTGATCTTTTGCACCGCAAAGCGGTAGAAGATCATGTTCAAGAGGGTTGTGAGTGTTGAGGGAAGGCGGTCGCTTGGGAGAGTATGTCTCCTTTGCAGGCCCTCATCCCCCAGCCCCTGCTCCCAACTTGGGAGAGGGGGAGTCGAACCTCTCAAAGTCCCTCTCCCAGCTTGGGAGAGGAATTTAGGGTGAGGACAAACGCGACATGCACCCAGGCTTGGAATGGGTTGGGTAAAACGCTCAGCCCAAATGACTTTCGGCGGCGTGTGGCATACACTGCACCTGAAAGCCAGCTTTTGCTGCCGCGTAGGGATGGCAAACCTAGCTCAACTTGCCAAGTCCGCTGCGATCGCCCCTCTGCTCACAGCCCTCAACGGTCACGACCAATTGGGGTAAAACGCTGCTTTGTGGCAGCGAGGAGAGTTGCTTGAATACGCTACTGATTGCAGGAACAGACTCAGGAGTCGGCAAAACGGTTTTGATGTGCGCGTTGGCCGCCTACTGGCAAACCTATTGTGCAGGGCGATCGCTCGGTATGATGAAGCCAGTGCAGTGTGGCGAGGGCGATCGCGAACTCTTCATCCGACTGTTTCCGCTCAATCAATCCCTGACAGAAATTAACCCCATTCATTTTGAGACTCGGCTGGCTCCCCCCGTTGCGGCTGACCGAGCAGGACAACGCATCCAGCTAGATGCCGCTTGGCAGGTGTTAGAGCATCTGGCGAAGCAAAAGGAATGGATCTTGCTGGAGGGGGTTGGTGGCTTTGGCTCCCCCATTAGTCACGAAAGCACAGTTGCCGACCTAGCTTGGGACTGGCGCATCCCCACAGTGCTAGTGGTGCCTGTCAAACGGGGGGCGATCGGGCAGAGCGTTGCCAATGTTGCCCTGGCCCGACAGTCTCGCGTTCACCTGAAAGGAATCGTCCTGAACCGCATGCACCCCTGCACTGATCAGGAACAAGAGGACTGGGCCCCCATCCACTTGATCGAGTCCCTGACGGGAGTTCCTATCCTGGGTGAAATCCCCCACTTAAGCGAGCCGACTGACCTAGGCAAACTCTCGCAGGTGGCCTCCAATCTTGACTTGGAACGGTTGATGCCTCTCAGCCTATGAGGTGTTCATAACGTGTCTATAGCGCCACACGCCTAGGTTAGGACAAGGCGGTTTGTGGGGAACCCCGCTGTGCAGAGTTTCCCACAAACCGCCTGTGACATCATGAGCGCGTAGCGCCATACTCTAGAAGAGGGTGGTTTAACCCTCCAGACGACCCGTTTTCATTCACAGCATATTCACTCATGGTTTCCACCACACTCTCTCCCCTGCCTATTGCAGCGTCTCGAATTCGGCTGGAGATCCGCAATTTACAAATCCGCTTGGTGCAGTGGCGGCGATCGCTCCATCAACGGCCAGAACTCGGCTTTCGAGAACACCTGACCGCCAACTTCATTGCCCAAAAGCTGACAGAATGGGGCATTGAGCACCAGACGGGAATTGCTAAAACGGGGGTTGTGGCAATTGTGCGAGGGAGGCGTCCTGGCCCGGTGTTAGGCATTCGTGCCGATATGGATGCTCTCCCCATCCAGGAAGAGAACGAAGTGGAATATCGCTCTCAGCACGACGGACAGATGCACGCCTGTGGGCATGATGGGCATGTGGCGATCGCCTTGGGGACGGCCTACTATCTCTCGCAACACCCCGACAGCTTTGTCGGCACCGTCAAGTTTATTTTTCAGCCTGCGGAAGAAGGCCCCGGTGGTGCGAAACCGATGATTGAAGCAGGTGTCCTGCAAGACCCCGCTGTGGACGCTATGATTGGGCTGCACCTGTGGAACAACCTGCCGCTGGGCATGGTGGGTGTGCGGGCAGGAGCATTAATGGCCGCAGTGGAACTGTTCGACTGTGTGATTCACGGCGTCGGTGGGCACGGAGCAATGCCCCACCAAACGGTCGATCCGATTGTCGTCGGTGCCCAGATTGTGAATGCCTTGCAGACCATCGTGTCGCGTAACCTGGATCCGATCCAATCGGGGGTCGTCACTGTTGGCCGATTCCACGCTGGAACAGCTCGCAACGTGATTGCAGACACAGCAGAACTGAGCGGCACCGTCCGCTACTTTAATCCTGATTTAGTCAACTTTTTCCATCGTCGCCTTGAAGCCATCGTCGCAGGCATCTGCCAGAGCCACGGGGCCACCTACCAACTCGACTACCGCAAACTCTATCCGCCAGTAGTCAACGATGGGGCGATCGCCCACCTGGTTCGCTCCGTTGCCGAGGAGATCGTCGAAACTCCCATCGGGGTAGTGCCTGAGTGTCAGACAATGGGCGGTGAAGACATGTCCTTCTTCTTGCAAGAGGTTCCCGGTTGCTACTTCTTCTTGGGGTCTGCTAACCCCGATCGCGGCCTCGCCTATCCCCACCACCACCCCCGCTTTGACTTTGACGAGACGGCGCTGGGGTTCGGAGTCGAAATGTTTGTGCGCTGTGTGGAGAAGTTTTGTGTATAGCCCTGAAACTGAGTTAAGTCGCCTGTTTGACCTGATGCCTGCCTCAGGCCGGATGTATTGCAAAATTGTCAGCGCACCAGAGCAGCGCCAAGTGATTGCTGCCGATCCGCCCGTCCCCTGGCAGTCGGATCGTCTGGTCAAAATCAACTTTGACCTGTGGGAAGAACTCACCCAGCCCCAGCGAGACCTCATTTTTCTGCGAACGGTCAGTTGGTTGACGGGGTTTCGCTGGTTCAAGTTTGATTGGATGCGGGGCGCTTTTCTGGCCGGAATTCTGGTCGCCGGAGTGGAATTATCCCAGGGAGATGCCATTGGAACAGTGGCAGCGGGTGGACTAGCCGCGATCGCCGCTACCCAAATCTGGCGCAACAGCCGCAGTGCTGAACTGGAAATTGAAGCAGATGAAGCAGCCGTCCGCACAGCTCAGCGGCGGGGCTACACTGAAGCCGATGCAGCCCGTCATTTGCTGAGCGGCATTGAAGCCGTCGCTCAGATCGAAAATCGATTTGGGTTGGATTTTACAGAACTCTTGCGTTGTCAAAATTTGCGAGCGATCGCTGGGCTATCGGCCATCCCCATACCTGACAACCTGAAACCTTAGGACTTTTGTGGTATAATCATTGATTGTGTTCACAAAACCCAGAACAACCTATGAGCCGCAAATGTGACCTGACGGGCAAAGTTGCCAACAATGCCTATGCAATCTCCCACTCGCACCGTCGCACCAAGAAACTGCAAGAAGTTAATCTGCAAGAAAAGCGCATCTGGTGGCCGGAAGGTAAGCGCTTCGTGAAGTTGCGTCTTTCCACTAAAGCAATCAAAACCCTGGAAAAGAAGGGCATTTCGGCAATGGCACGGGAAGCTGGCATTGACCTAAATCAGTTTTAAGCCCTAATTCTCAGTACTGACGTTGAGTCGCTTCTAAGGCTCAAAGCGCGATCGCAGTTCTGGTATCGACGCACTTCGATGAACCCAATGGTGAGACACGCTCTCACCATTGGGTTCATTTTTAGCAGGTGTCTGACGCCTCCCCCCCGACGTATAATTGCTTTTTGCTCCTGCTTTTACTTCGCCTCACGGTACGACTTGAACCTATGCCCTCAGACTACCTGGAAAGGATTTTGACAGCCCGTGTCTACGATGTTGCCCAGGAATCGCCTCTAGAATTGGCCCCCAATTTGTCGCGCCGGTTAAACAATCGCCTATTGCTGAAGCGAGAAGACATGCAGTCGGTCTTTTCCTTTAAGCTGCGCGGGGCCTACAACAAAATGGCACAACTCCCCCCCGATCTGCTGAAACAGGGTGTGATCGCAGCCTCTGCGGGCAACCATGCCCAAGGGGTGGCCCTGGCCGCAAAACAGTTGGGTACACGGGCCATTATCGTCATGCCGGTAACGACTCCCCAAGTCAAAGTGGATGCAGTGGCAGCGCGGGGGGGCGAAGTGGTGCTGTATGGCGACACCTACGATGATGCCTATGCCTATGCCCGTCAGCTAGAAGCAGAGAAAGGACTAACCTTTGTCCACCCCTTCGACGACCCCGATGTGATTGCCGGACAAGGCACCATTGGGATGGAAATTTTGCGGCAATGTCAGCAACCGATCCATGCCGTATTTGTGGCGATTGGGGGAGGTGGTCTCATTTCAGGGATTGCCGCCTACATCAAGCGGTTGCGTCCAGAAATCAAGGTCATCGGGGTGGAACCCGTGGACTCGGATGCCATGTACCAGTCGCTCAAGGCCGGGAAACGGGTGAGGTTGTCTCAGGTGGGATTGTTTGCTGACGGGGTGGCGGTGCGTCAGGTGGGGGAAGAGACCTTCCGCCTCTGCCAGCAATACTTGGATGACATTATTTTGGTAGACACGGATGCTATCTGTGCTGCGATTAAGGATGTTTTTGAGGACACCCGCTCGATCCTGGAACCAGCCGGGGCACTGGCGATCGCCGCTGCTAAAGCCTACGTTGAACGAGAGCAGATCACCGGTCAAACCTTGGTGGCCGTTGCTTGTGGGGCCAACATGAACTTTGACCGCCTCCGCTTTGTGGCCGAACGGGCTGAGATTGGGGAACAGCGAGAAGCCCTCTTTGCAGTCACCATCCCCGAACGTCCTGGGAGCCTACGGCAATTCTGTCAGGTGATTGGGAATCACAATCTGACAGAGTTTAACTACCGCATTGCCCACGAGCGTGATGCTCAGATCTTTGTCGGCATCCAGATCCAGAACCGTGCTGATGCCGATGAAATTGCCAAAACGTTTGAAGCTAACGGCTTCCCCACCATCAACCTGACGGATAATGAGCTGGCAAAACTCCACCTCAGACACATGGTAGGAGGGCGATCGCCCCTGGCCCACAACGAACTCCTCTACCGCTTTGAGTTTCCGGAACGCCCTGGTGCCCTGATCAAGTTCCTAGACTGTATGAGTCCTAACTGGAATATCAGCCTGTTCCACTATCGCAATCATGGGGCCGACTACGGCAGAGTGTTAGTGGGCATGCAAGTCCCCCCCAATGAGATGACCGAGTGGCAGGCTTTTCTCGACACCCTCGGCTATCAGTATTGGGACGAGAACCAAAACCCTGCCTACAAGCTATTTCTCGCGTAGTTGTCTGTCACTGGACATATAGCACTTCTTGCGCTAATGAGGCACGGGGGTGCAGGGGGCGATGCCCCCTGCGCGGGGGGGGCGGGCCCCCCCCCCCC
>DVEB01000098.1 GCA_015295905.1 Synechococcales cyanobacterium M55_K2018_004 | reverse complement strand
CTTGCTGTTCCGTGCGCGTCGCGCACGGAACAGCAAGGGTTTTAGGTCATGGTCGCGTGGCGCCATAACGGCCAATCCCTAACCCACTGCCTTGGCCATAGCTGAGTCTGAGCAAGAATGTCTGCTTGAGGGGATTTAGACCAATCCGCTAGGCTCTAAGTAAATGCTGCTTTTGAGGGGGCGATCGCTTGCCGAAACAACGTCTAGATGCCCTGCTGGTAGACCTGCACCTGTGCGACTCCCGTCAACAGGCCCAGCGATTGATTCGGGCGGGTGAAGTGACTGTCAACCAGCAACGGATTGATAAACCAGGGACAGAGGTCGATGTCGCGGCCCAGATTGAGGTGAAGGCGCGATCGCCCTTTGTGTCGCGGGGGGGCGAGAAGCTGGCGAAAGCGCTGCAAGTGTTTCCTATTCCAGTGGCGGGACGGGTCTGTCTGGATGGGGGCATTTCGACAGGGGGCTTCACCGACTGCTTGTTGCAGGCGGGGGCCAGCCGCGTTTACGGCATTGACGTGGGCTATGGGCAGGTGGCCTGGAGTTTGCGGCAAGATCCCCGCGTAGTGCTTAAGGAGCGTACCAACCTGCGCCACCTGACGGCAGAAGACCTCTACGCAGCGGGTGATCCCCGCCCTGACTTAGGAGTGGTGGATGTTTCCTTTATCTCGTTGACCAAGGTCCTCCCAGCGATGTGGCGGCTATTGGTGCCCCCGCGTGAGGTGGTGCTGCTGGTGAAGCCCCAGTTTGAGGTGGGCAAGGAAAAGGTCGGCAAGAAGGGTGTGGTGCGGGACCCCAAAGCCCAAGCGGGGGCGATCGCTCAGGTGATGGCAGCCGCGCAGGAATTGGGCTGGCAGTATGGCGGACTGACATGGTCGCCCCTGCTGGGGCCAGCCGGCAATGTGGAGTACTTGCTGTGGCTGCGAACGTTGACGGGGGAGGCCAATTTGGGGTTTCCAGAACTGGGGGAGGTGAGGCAATTGGTAGAGCGGGCCCAGGCGGAGTTGTCCAACCGAGGGGAAGGGGCGATCGCCGATGATTAATTTTTCTGATGCACAATCCCTGCAATAAAGTTATCTATGTTTTGCTGACATAGTGCTGCCATTTCCCGATAGATCGGCTATGATGACAGCGAAGAAATGTTCGGTTAATGGAAATTTAAGGAATTTCCCGGTTGCAAGCCTCATCCTGAGCCGTTTCAATTGGTGAAAACTTAAGTATTCCTACTGAACTCGCCCCCTCTATGACTTTGGTTTGGAGACGACCGTGACTATTTACGTTGGCAACCTGTCTTTTCAGGCTACCGAGGATGACTTGCGCGAAGTATTTGCTGAATACGGCAAAGTGAACCGTGTGAGCCTTCCTACGGATCGCGAAACCGGTCGGAAAAGAGGTTTCGCTTTCGTAGAAATGGAGGATGAAGAGAAGGAAGACCTAGCAATTGCAGAACTTGATGGTGCTGAATGGCTGGGGCGAGAAATTCGAGTGAACAAGGCCAAACCCCGCGAAGCTGGCGGTGGTAGTTCTGGCGGTCGGCGTAGCCTCTAAGCTAGTTTTGTCGCAGTTCCGACCCCTTATCGTTTGACTGGCGTTCCTTCAGGAATGCCTGTATCTTTGTCTATCCGTCTGTGCTTTATCTCGGCGGATACTAGTTGTTGTGGATTGGCTTCGTTAATCTGCTTGCGATGAGATCTCAGTGTTTAGAACGAAGCTGCACAGAAGTGTTCTGGCTGTCTTCGCAGTTTCTCTACAAGCTGATATGAGCTGAGATCCTCAATTTTCTGTGGGCGGTGCCCACGGAAGGTTGAGGGTTTCGGGGCCCGACGTGGTTCTGGTGCCCCAAGGCTCTTGATGTTGTGTGCGCGTCGCGCACACAACATCAAGGGTTTCAGCTTGTTCGGAATTCACGTTGGCCAGGCTGAGTCGTTAGCAGCGAACTTAATCCTTGGCCTACTAGAATGGGAAAGCATATGGCTAGGGGAATGCAAGGCTAATGTCCCGATCGCGACTGCTGCTCATCATTGGGGGCATGATCCTGACCCTAGGGTTGTTGCTGTGGTTGGTCAGCACCCTCCTCAATATCTATACCGGGTTACTAACTGTTTCCCCCTGGTTTGCCCGGTTTGTCCTTGGGCTAATTCTGCTGCTAGTGGCAGGGCTGTTGGCGGCGATCGCCTACTATGCTTACCTTTTTCTGCGGCCTGCTCGTTCCCGCCATTGCAGCCCGCTGCGCATCCCTACTGAGAAGACAGAGGCCGCCTCAGAAACCCTGCGAGCCGTGCAGCAGCAAGTTGATCAGATTCAAGACGAGGTGACTCGTCAGGCACTGCTCAACCGCACTCAAGAGATTGAAGCTGAACTGAAGCGGGGAGCGTTGCGAGTTGTGATTTTTGGTACTGGCTCAGCCGGGAAGACCTCTCTGGTCAATGCAATGGTGCGCCAGATTACCGGACAGGTGGGTGCTACGATGGGCACGACCCAGACGGCTCAGACAGTGAAGTTTCGCCTGCAAGGACTGGAGCGAGACGTCTGGATTACTGATACCCCCGGTATTCTGGAGGCAGGAGTGGCCGGGACGGAACGCGATCGTCTGGCGCGCCAACTGGCCACCGAAGCTGACCTGCTGCTGTTTGTGCTGGACAATGACCTGCGCCAGTCGGAATACATCCCCCTGCGATTGCTGGTCAACTTGGGCAAGCGCTCCCTTGTCGTCTTCAATAAGGCAGACCTTTACACTGATGCTGACCGGGAGCTTGTCCTGCAACGCATCCGGGCGCGGGTGCAGTCATTTCTGGCTCCAGACGATGTAGTGGCGATCGCCGCAAATCCCCAGCCCGTCACCCTGGAAACTGGCGAGACCCTGCAACCGGAACCGGAAATTTTGCCCCTCTTGACCCGGATGGCCACCGTGCTGCGAGCCGAGGGTGAAACCCTGATTGCAGACAACATCTTGCTGCAATCGCAACGCTTGGGAGAGGAAGCCCGACAAGTGCTCGATGCCCAGCGACGCCGACAGGCCGAACAAGTAGTAGACCGATTTCAGTGGATTGGGGCGGGCGTGGTGTCGGTCACGCCACTGCCAATGGTAGACCTGCTGGCGGCGGCAGCGGTCAATGCCCAGATGGTAGTCGAGATTGGTCGGGTCTACGGCTGTGAGATGAACCTGGAGCGGGGCAAAGAGTTGGCCACGTCTCTGGCAAAGACCCTAGTGGGGCTGGGGATTGTGCGCGGTGCCATGGAGATCTTCTCCTTAGCCTTGCAGACCAATGTGGCGACCTTTTTAGTGGGGCGGGCAATTCAAGGGGCCACCGCAGCCTACCTGACGCGCATCGCGGGCAAAAGCTTTATTGAATATTTCCAGCGCAACCAAACTTGGGGCGATGGCGGCATGACCGCTGTAGTGCAGGAGCAATTTCAACTCAACCAACGGGATGAGTTTATGAAGGCGTTTGTGCAGCAGGCGATCGCCCGCGTGGTGTCTCCCCTTTCCCAACGATTTGAACAGCCCGATGCCTAATAGTGTTAACCCCGTCAATGCCACTGCGACGCAGTTTGAGTTGCAGGTGGAGACTGCAACGATCCGCCTCGACCGCTACTTGGCGGAGCAGTTACCCGATCTGTCGCGGTCGCGCCTCCAGAAACTGATTGAGGCTGGGCAGGTGTGGGTGAATGACCAGGTGTGTGACTCAAAAAAGGCAGAGGTGAGTCAGGGCGATCGCGTCCGGGTTGTGGTTCCCCCAGCAAGACCGCTGGAACTGCAAGCGGAGGAAATGCGGCTGGAGATCCTCTACGAGGACGAGCATCTGATGATCCTGAATAAACCAGCGGGACTGGTGGTGCATCCTGCCCCCGGCCATGCGGAGGGTACGCTGGTGAATGCCCTCCTGGCGCACTGTCCTGACTTGGTGGGAATTGGCGGGGTGCAACGACCAGGAATTGTGCATCGGTTGGATAAAGATACGAGTGGGGCGATCGCCATTGCCAAGACCGACCAGGCACACCAACACCTGCAAGCCCAGTTCAAGGCAAAAACTGCTCGTCGCACCTATCTGGCGGTGGTGTATGGTGCGCCGAAGCAGGAGCGCGGCACAGTGGATGCCCCGATTGGGCGGCACCCAGGCGATCGCAAGAAGATGGCAGTCGTGCCGGAGGCAAAAGGTGGGCGACGGGCAATCACCCACTGGCAGGTCGTGGAACGGTTGGGTAACGTTACCCTCGTGCAGTTTGACCTGGAAACGGGCCGGACACACCAGATCCGGGTGCATAGTGCCCACATCGGTCATCCAGTGGTGGGAGATCCGGTCTACGGTTCAGGCCGTTCGGTGGGGGTGAATCTGCCGGGGCAGGCACTCCATGCCTGGAAACTGCGGCTGCAGCACCCGGTGACGGGAGAGTGGATTGAGGCGATCGCCCCTCCCCCGGCCTACTTCACGCGCTTAGTCCAAATCTTGAGACAGCGGGCAGGCCAATAAATTCATCCAACCTAGCGCTCTAAACACGGCTCCCAGCACTTCATACCGACTCTGTCGGTGATTGAGTCGGTTTGTCGTGGTGTAATACGGAATCCGCCTATAAAGTAGCAGTTAGTTTTTGGTAGAACGCCTAACCGACCCTATAAGCAACGGATTCCGTATAAAGCGTGCGCTGCACGCACGTTTTACACCACGACAAACTGCTACTTTACAGACGGATTCTGTATCAAGTGCCATAGGACTCGACTTGTCGTTCCACGATCGCCTCCATCGTGCTTGTCAGGTAATGCCCCGCCATGATGCTGCTTGAGAGACAGTATTTGTTTTCGTTTAATTGATGTAAGGTCTCAAACCCTGTGCGGCGTTGGCGATCGCCCAGAACCCAATATCGCTGCACAATCGACTCTGGTGCAATCCAGCCCTCACCTTCCACCCGCCCCAGCAGGCTGTGTTGCAAGACAAAGGTATACTGGCGATCGCCTGCATTAAAACGTCCCCGATACTGGAAAGAGATCTCGTCGCGATCGGTGCTGGGAAAGACCAACTTCGTCACCATCGTGTACCAATTGTCGCGGCTCCAGGCGATCAGGATTTTCCCCCTCACGGCAATCGGCATCCCATCTCGGTCGAGCCAGCTCCCTTGGAGCGTCCACCGTCCTGCCTCCATCAAAAACGTATGCGACACAGTACTTGTCCTAAACATCATGTAGCGGATTCTACGCCGATTGCCCCAAATTGCCCTCGATCCTATCATGCGCCGCTTTGGGTGCCAGGTGAATTTCCCCGAGAATGACGGCTCTTTCCGCCCCGGTCACCTCCGGGAGATTACCAGGATAATTATGGACTTGCCAGTAGGCCAGTACGGCAAAGGCGATCGCCTCCTTAAAGTCTGCATTCATCCCTAGGTCATCCGTCGTCAGCACTAGGGCAGGTTCTAGCAAGACCTGGAGGCGGTGCTTGAGGTAGCCATTGCGGCTGCCGCCACCGCAAAGGTAGACCTCATCCGGCATCTGCGGCAAAAATCGTTGATAGCTCTGGGCGATCGAGGCGGCTGTAAACTCGGTCAGGGTGGCCAGAAAGTCGGCGGGGGTCAGGGTGTATGGCTCTGCATCCTTGAGCCGCTGACGAAAGTAGTCCCAACCAAAGACCTCCCGCCCGGTGGATTTGGGCGGGGGTTGATGGAAAAAGGCATCCTGCAGCCATTGCAAGACCAGCGTGTGACAGGGAACCCCCGATGCAGCCCAGGCACCGTCTTTGTCGTAGGTGAGGCTGCCGTGCGAGAAATGTTGCACCCCTAGGTCAAGCAATGTGTTTCCAGGGCCAGTGTCCCACCCCAAAATGCCAGCGGCTGGTGTGCCGTCTGGCTGGGCAGCGGGCAAGTAGGTGACGTTGCTAATGCCACCAATGTTTTGGATGCAGCGATTGAGCGTCGGGTGTCGCAACAGACAAGCATCGACGGCGGAAACCATCGGTGCGCCCTGGCCACCCGCAGCAATATCCGCCGCCCGAAAATTGCTCACGGTGTCAATTTTGGTTAGGTAGGCAATCGCATCACCACGCCCGAGTTGGAGGCTATAGCCGAGGGGCGGTGGGGGGCAGAAGGGGAGTGGCGGGGTGGATGAGGGGAGGCGGGGGCGGTGGAAGACCGTTTGACCGTGGGACCCAATCAAGTCAGCGGGGGGATGGTTTTGCTGAATTTTGAGGGCAGCCTGGGCAAACTCGTAGGCGATCGCCTCGTCTAGGGCTGCCAACTCTGCCATAGCCAGAGGTTTGCCTGCACACACCTCAAGGATGTGCGATCGCAAAGCAGGCGGATAAGCATACGTTTCACCTGCCACCAGTTCAAACTCAGGCTTGGCTGAGTCTCCAGTGATGCGAACCAGGGCAGCGTCAATGCCATCAACGGAGGTGCCGCTGATCAGGCCGATTACATTCATACTTTCTAGACGGGCTTCTTAGACGGGCAATTGGTCAATACCTTTATTCTCGCCAATCACCACCATCAACGTCCCTTTTTCTAAACGAAGTGAAGGATTGGGATTAACGTTATACTGATCGCCCTTAATAATCGCAAGCACATTCAGGCCGTAGCGCGATCGCAGATCTAACTCTAGAATACTCTTGCCATCAAACTCCGCAGGCACCACCACTTCCACAATGCTGTGGTTGGGATCCAGTTCAAAGCGGTCGAGAATGCCAGGGCGAGTGAGCGATCGCGCCAGGTTACAGCCCATCTCATGCTCAGGGAATACCACATGGTCTGCCCCCACTCGCTTCAGCACCTTGCCATGTAAGTCAGATGATGCCTTGGCCACCACCATGGGGACGTTGGCTTCCTTCAAATTGAGCGTCGTAATCACACTTTCCTGAATGTAATTGCCAATTGCAACGATCGCTGTTTCAAACTCAAAAATTCCGGCTTCCTTCAGGGCATGGGGGTCCGTTGAGTCAAGCTGAATCGCGTGGGAGGCGATCTGGTCAGTCAAAATCTGCGAGACCCGTCGCTCATCTGAATCGACTCCCAACACTTCATGCCCCAGCTCATGCAGGGTCATGCATACGGCCCGTCCAAACCGTCCCAGTCCAATCACGACAAACTGTTTGTTGCGTTTGCCAGTCCGTAAACTGCGAAATAGGCCAAGGTTCGATAAGCTCACAGGTATTGACTCCAGTTTGATAGACTCCAGAGTTAGGACTCCGGGCTTGAGATCCGCACACTCCTAATAGCATTGTTTCGGATTTTGGTTGATTTTCTCTGACCTGGATGACGTTTGCCAGGGTGACTCAGGGAAATTTCACCCAACCCAGCAATTCTCACGCATCACCATCATGGCATCACCCCACCAGCAGGTTTTCTTCGGGGTAACGGATGGCCGTTGGCTTGGGGTCGCCCAGCAGTGCCCCCATCAGCAACAACACGCCGACCCGACCAATATACATGGTGGCCACTAAGACCAGTTTCGAGAAGGCTGTCAGTTGGGCGGTGATGCCAGTAGATAGGCCAACCGTAGCGAATCCCGACATGACCTCAAACCAGATCCGAATGAAGTCCATCTCTGGATCGGCGATCGCGATCAAAACCGTCATCAGCATGACGACCCCCAACGACCCAACCGCGACACCCACGGCTTTGAGGATCAAGGTCAGGGGAATTTGCCGTTCGTAGATGTAGACCTCTTCCTTGCCCTGCAAAATTGCCTTCGTACAACTCGTCAAGACGCGCAGGGTCGTGGTTTTAATGCCACCTGCCGTCCCCCCCGGAGAGCCACCGACAAACATGAACAAAATGGTGATGAACAGGGCTGCATTCGTCATGTCGCCAATATTAATGGTGTTGAAGCCTGCTGTCCGAGTGGTGACCGATTGAAACCACGCGGTCAGGATGCGTGTCCCCATTGGCATAGAGCCAAGGGTTGCCAAGTTCCGTCCCTCGATGAAAAAGAAAGCAAGGGTGCCCACCACCAACAAAATCAGGGTGGTGCTGGTGGCGACTTTGAAGTTGAGCGATAGCACCATACGACGGGGTTTTTTCAGGAGGCGATCGCGCATCCATAGGTACATTTCAAAGATCGTCTCGTAGCCAATTCCGCCGAAGATAATCAACCCTGGAATGACCAGATTGATCATCAGTGACCCTTGATACCCCACCAAGCTGTCAGAAAACAGACTAAATCCAGCGTTATTGAAGGCGCTGATGCTATGAAAGACCGCTAGCCACAGCCCTCGCCCCCAGCCAAATTGGGGCGCAAACACGGTGAGCAGCAAAAAAATTCCCGTGATTTCAAAAATCATGGTGGTGGCAATGATGGAACGAATCACATTCTGAGCGCCAAATAACTCTTCACGGTCGAGGGCTTGCTGGATCGCCACCTTATCCTTCAACCCAAACTTGCGCCCCAGCAACAACAGCAAAAAGGTCGTTGCGGTCATATATCCCAATCCGCCCACCTGAATCAGGATGGCAATCAATGCATGGCCCCAGGTGGAAAAATAGGTGGCCGTATCGACAACAATGTGCCCGGTCACACAGACGGCTGAGGTTGCAGTAAACAAGGCCACAATAGGATCATTCCACTCGCCACTGCTAGTCGAGATTGGCAGCATCAGCAGCAACGTGCCAAGGGTAATCACGGCCAAAAATCCTAGGCAAATAGTGCGAGAAACGGTCATGAGTCGGGTAGCGTCCGTAGAGACGACACGGGAGGAGAATGTTCTTTATAAAGTTCTTTATAGAGAGTACTCGGTTTGGGGACAGGCAAGGGGGGAGGGGGAGAGAAAGATTGATGTGAGCCGCACTTGGCAGACCGATGAATTCGTTGAAATCCGTTGAGGGTTAGAATTTTCGTAAGTGCTCAGGCTGATGGCTCAACAGGCTGATGGCTCAATACGTCCATCCTCTAGCACACCCCCAGGCCATCAACGAATCTCTGCAGGCCAGCCGCTCTTCTATCACTGAGTCCGTCTCTCTGTCCACCCTATTCTTTTGTTCTGCGTGACTTTGTTCTCCGTGACTACTTCCCTCCAACAGCGAATTGCCAACTTCTACGATGCCTCCTCTGAACTGTGGGAACAGGTCTGGGGTGAGCATATGCACCACGGTTATTATGGTGCCGATGGCACGCAGCAGAAAGATCGACGGCAAGCTCAAATTGATCTGAACGAGGAGTTTCTGCGGTGGGGGGGAGTCGCTGAAGCACACCAAATTCTAGATGTGGGCTGTGGCATTGGGGGCAGTTCGCTCTACCTGGCCGAGAAATTTAACGCCCAGGTGACGGGCATTACTCTGAGTCCGGTGCAGGCCAATCGAGCGATCGCCCGCGCCCAAGCAGTCGGACTGTCCGATCGTACCCACTTCCAGGTGGCGGACGCCCTGAAGATGCCATTCCCTGACCACAGTTTTGACCTGGTGTGGTCTATGGAGAGTGGCGAGCATATGCCAGACAAGGAACAATTTTTGCGAGAGTGCGTTCGTGTCCTCAAACCGGGTGGCAAGCTGTTGGTGGCAACCTGGTGTCATCGGCCCACGCCGCCAGCGTTGACTGCGGATGAGCAAAACCATCTAGCGGCCATTTATGAAGTCTACTGTCTGCCTTACGTGATTTCGCTACCCGAATACGAACGAATTGCGCGATCGCTCCCCCTAGACGATCTGCAAACCGCCGACTGGTCAGCCGCCGTGGCCCCTTTCTGGGATGTGGTGATTGGCTCTGTGTTTAGCTGGGAGGCGATCGCCGGACTCATTCGCGCTGGCTGGGGCACCATCCGTGCAGCCCTATCCCTAGGGCTGATGCGCCAAGGCTACCAACGAGGGCTAGTGCGATTTGGCTTACTGCAGGGCACGAAGGTGGCTTGAATACCCCCCAACGCTGAGAGAAAAGGGAGACTGTGTGCCTTTTCTCTCAGCGTTGAGTGACATCTGCAACCTACTGATGCTGTCGTTTTGCCAAACTGATGTAGTAAAGCAATTGCAGCACAGCAGTGATTGCAGCAGCCAAGTAAGTCAGCGCAGCGGCCGTCAACACCTGACGGGAGCCTTTGATCTCCTCCTCGGTATCTAACAGACCCGCTTCGCTCAGTAGTTGTAACCCACGACGACTGGCATCAAACTCGATGGGCAAGGTCAGCAAGGAAAAGAGAACTGTTACACCAAAAAAGGCAATCCCCAACCAAGTTAAACCTGCAATGTTCAACATGATGCCAGCAAAAAACATCAGGTAGGACAGCGTTGGGCTGACCCGTAGTGCGCCTAGTAGGAAATGACGCAAACCAATCAAAGAGTACTGAGTTTGATACTGTTGGACGTGTCCTAACTCATGGGCAGCAACTGCCATTGCTCCAATTGATGGTTGGTCAGAAATGACAGTGGAAAGACGCACAATGTTAGCTTGTGGGTCGTAGTGGTCTGTCAAAGCGCCGCGTGTACGTTCGAGCGGAATTGTTTGCAAGGAGGTGCGGGCGAAGATGGTTTGAGCAACCTGCATTCCAGTTAGCCGTTCAGAGTTAGGGATGCGGCTCCACTTACCAAACGTCCTTTGCAGGTATACCTGAGCCAGCCATGATAAGACTAGCGTTGGCAAAGCAACATAGAGAAAGTACCATGGGTCAAAGTAAAACACGGTCGTCTAACCCCCAGTAGAATGTGTGGTTAATTTGCTGTGTTACATGCCAGCTTCATCTTCGCCAACATTGTCATGTTTGGGAAAGAGCAAGCTCTGACAATGAAGTATGAGAGCACGTCACCGTTGCAGGCCCTCATCCCCTAGTCCCTGCTCCCGACTTGGGAGCAGGGGAACTGAGCATCTCAAAGTCTCTTTCCCAGCTTGGGAGAGGGATTTAGGGTGAGGGCAAACGTGATATGCACCCATGAAGTATCACCAAGAACAGAGCGTTTGCCTCATCTTATTACTCCCGGCAATGGATGGCTTCTGGCAATGTAAAAGACTTCAGAATCAAACCACCCCCGCAGGATAGTGGGGTAAATGCATCAGAATTGAGGGGCAACCGATGCCTCATCCACCGATAGGAACGGGGTAAGAATGGTCAACTGATGCCTCACTGCTGAGGCGTAGCTGGATGGGGGGATCACATATCTTGCAGCCCCAGGGTGTAGCGTCCACCGATGCCGGCCATTCTGCTGGTCACCAAGATATAGTATGTCCCGTTTGCGGGCAGCCTGCGACGAATAACAACTCCCGACACGTCAGCAGTCTCTGGTTCCTGGGCAATGATGTCGCCGTTGGCATTGAGCAAAATGAGCACTGGATAGACGAGCAGCATGTTTGTCCGGATCTGGTTAGTGGGGCGGTTCCTGGACAGTCCAGCGGCCAAGCTGATGCGAACCGACTGGCCATCATTGCCATTGAATTGGTACAGATCGTAGAGCCTGCCACGATACCGCAGACTGCGGTTGTTGAGCACTCCATGAATCCGTTCCTCAAACTTGATCTCTCTCTCATTGTCAAACGCCGCGATCGAGGGGATCTGATCTGCGGTTGGGGCAGCTTGTGCAATGGTGAGCATGGAAGGAGTAGAAACGTGACGGACGGGTGCGATCGCCTCTATCGCCTGAGTCTTATTCTCCATCATCAAAGCGCTCATCCCTGCACTGAAAGCTAACAGAATGAGGCTCTCACGTCTAAGGTTTTGCATTATTGTTTACTCCTACACGATGCGATCACTTGATTTTTTTATTATTCAGCGGCATTGAAATTGTAAACTATCCACATTACTGGTTTAAAAGTAGACCTAAACTCGTAATAATTGGTTGGGTTGCGAGCCGTACCCGCAACCCAACCAATTATTACTTGAATACCACTACTGGTTTAGATTCACGTGGCCAGGCAATCTGGTCGGAAATTTCATTTAGATAAAGAGCACTTGTAGGATAGTTGCCATGATATCGTTCGGTACTGAACTCAGGCTCTATATCTGACAGGGAGCGATCGCTGTTTGTCTCGAGTTTTTATTTTGCCTTTCCCAAAACCCTCCAAACAATGGAATAATGGAACATCTTGAATTAGTCAAGCAATATCTCAGCGTTTTCATTAATTTCTTGAAAATCCTAATGGAAGCGGCGGCAGCAGTTTGTGTGCTAATTGGCTTCATGAGAACTGTCCAACTGGCTATCATCATTTAACGACGACGCAATTATTTACTGCCCTATCTCAAACTGCGATTGCGTTTTGGTATGTGGTTGGGACTGGCGTTAGAATTTCAGCTTGCCTCCGATATTCTCAATACAACCATCGCTCCTAGCTTTGACGAGTTAGGCAAGCTTGGCGTGATCGTTTTGATCCGGACATTTCTCAACTACTTTCTGAGCAAAGAGTTGGGTGAGTTGTATGAGTTTGAGGAAAAGGCTGAACGCCACCCCCAGCACGCCTCACTACTGTAAAAGCAATTCACCTGGCGCTCAATGGGCTTGTATTGCGCTACGCGCTCATGCTATCAAAAGCTTTTTGTGGGCAACTCCGCGCAGCGGGGTTGCCCACAAAAAGCTTCGTCCTAACCCATGTATGTAGCGGTATACTTACGTAACGCGCATTCGGATAAGCTAAACCCTGCTTAATCCGAACTGCTGTTGCATAGGATCTGATGCGTCAGCAAAGCCACAACCTACCTAAACCGTTTGGTGAAAACCAGCCGCCCCACCCGTGGTAAACCAGTATTCCCAGCGCCCTCCTGAAGCTTGGGACCAGTCGTTGAGATTGAATTGGCCACTGCCTTCCGGGGTCCCTGAAATCCTATAGACCTTAACCGCCTTGCCCTGGTGATTCCAAATCAACGGTAACCCTGGTTGAATCTGTTCGGGGGCTGCGCCTTGCGTTTGCAAAAAGTAGGCATCCTGTCCCTGGGTGGTGCCATTGCCGAAGACTGTGGCAATTCCCTGGTCATCAATCGCGACAAAAGCGCCTTCCTCTAAGCCAATGCCATAGACTGGAAACTGATTGTCTGTTTCATACACAATTCGGGCTAGCAATCCAAATAATCTACCGTACCGCGTTTCAGGATGATCTTCGTCAATGCGATCTAAGTGGGTATCCGTGATCACATGCTTCAGGCAGGGAACTTGAATAAAGTCACTGCGGTAAATATCTTTTGTATTGTGATGAAACGGATCGTTCAAAATCTCTGAACTGAGCAAGCCTTCATGTGCCGGAGCATAGTAATAGTCTCCTAAAATGGCCATGCCAGCACTGGTGCCAGCAATCGGAATCTTTTTCTGATTGATTAAGTCATTAATGGCTACTTCAACGGCTGACCCTTCCCAATAATCTTCATACTCATTCTGGTTGCCACCGGCAATAAATAAAGCATCTGCCTTGCGGATATATTGGATGACATCTGGATGGTTGGCTGCGACGCGACTGTCGATCGAAAGTTCAGCCGCTGAACTCACAAACTCGCGGTAATTCTCACAAATCCAGGCTGCTTGCGACCCCACCCCACCCGATCGCAGGACTAAATAATTTCCGCCTCTAGCCCGTTTGAGAAACCAGCGGGTAGCCGCATCTTCTCCTAGGCGTCCCTCTTCGGCGCCGCCAATCAGCAGAATACCTGGAGTGGGATGAATATGGGTTGGTTGCCCGCTGCCGCATTCACACCGATAGTCAAAGCGATCGCACTCTGGGGCAGAGGCTGACAATGGTTTGCTTTTAGGTCTGATTCGATGTTTCATATTGGTTTTGACGCGAGGCTGGTGCGAGATCTGCTCCGTTTTTGTTTTCCAGGCATTATGGTAGGTCTGCATCAAGGCCCCGATTGCTTGCCCAATTTTCCCATAGGCGGCATCTGGGAGATTAGCCAGCGACACCCGCACCGACCATTGTGGAGCCTCAAAGCCGCCCCCCGGTAGCAACACAATTCCCTGATCTTGAGCCAGTTGGAAGACAAAATCGAGGGGATCAAAGTGTTTCACCAGGTAATCCACAAAGTCGGAGTCGTAGGTGTCCATCGCCAACTTCAGCAGGTCGATCGTGGTGTAGTAGTGAGTCTGATTGATAGCATCATGGGGGGCAGTTCCTAAGGCTTGATAGAGATGCGTCCATCGCTGGGTAACAATGTCTTGACAGGTGCGCTGATATTCATCTGCTTGATCCAGCAGGCAGAACAGGGAGAATAAGGCCATCTGGACTTGTTGCGGAGTAGACAGTCCAGCAGTGTGATTGAGGGCCACATTGCGACTATCTGCAACCATGCGATCGATGAACTTCAACCGTTGAGGTTCCAGAGCCAAGTGGGCGTAGCGCTGATTCAGAACTTTGGTTGTGGATGGGGGCAGGGTGGCAATCATCTGGTCAATCACATTGTCTGTGTGGAGGGCGATGACTCCCAGTCGCCAGCCTGTCGCCCCGAAGTATTTGGAGTAGGAGTACACAGTAATTGTGTTGCGTGGCAGGATTGCCATCAGGGAACGAAAGTCATTCACAAATGTACTGTAGACATCATCTGTAATCACAATCAGGTCAGGACGCTGGGTGGTGACTAAATCTACCAGTTTTGCGATCGCGCTAGATTCCAGCCGCACAGATGTGGGATTAGAGGGATTACAGAGGAAGAAGGCTTTCACCTCCGGATCGGCTAGCTTGTCTAGTTCAGCCTCTGGAATTTGCCAATCTAGAGCTGCCGATGCTTCAACGGCCAGCGATTGCAACTGAAAGGTATTCAGGTGAGGAATTTCCAGGTATGGGGTAAAGATTGGGGTGCCCAGAGCAATTTTGTCGTGCTTGTGCAACAGCTTATTTTCCAGCAAGGAGTTGAAGATATAGCAAATGGCAGCCGTCCCTCCTTCTGTGACAAACAGGTCGTAGTGTCCGGGTGGCGGCTGATCATTGCATAATTCTCGCACCAGATAGCGATGCAGAACTTTTTCAGTTTGGCTCAGCACGCGCACTGGCTCTGGGTAGCAATCGCCCAAAATGCCCTGTATCAGTTCATAGACCCATTCATCCGGATCTAGGTGCAGGTGATTTTGACTGTAGGTGAGGCAGTCTTGCAAAAAGGCAGTGCCCGGTTGCTGCGATCGCTGTGCCAGAAACTGCTGCAACCGTTGGGCGATTCCTTCTAGCGGCGGCATTCCTCCCAGATGTTCCCGCGCCAGCATCGGCTGGGACTCTTCCACGGCAAACAGGCCCAGTTGAAAAAAACCAGCTCGGGGAGTAGTCGCCAACCAGTTGGGATTGCCGCGCCCTGCATTCAGCATCATGCGTTCAGCATGGCTAGTGGCAAACTGGATGAGCTGGTCTTTCAGTTGAAAGGGACTCAGCGCTGCATATTTTCTTCGCTCTGCTGGTTTCATCCCCCTGTTCCCCCTGCTGCGGTGGATCTATTGTCATCCAGGGCGATCGCCAGACTCTCAATTTGGATACATTTCCTAACGCAACGTGAATGCCGGATCATCTGCAACCCTTGATTTTCCGTGCATAGGGCATGCTGAAAATCAAGGCTGGTGGGGCACTGCGCCCGGCGCGGTGCCCCACCAGCCTCTTAACCAGAACTGACGTTAACGCAATTACAGAACACCCCAGTTCAAGCAAGCAGCAATTTCCCGGTGCAGCGTCAAGGGGTTGAAGGGTTTAGGAATCAAGCCTTTGATTCCCAGAGCTTCATACTGTCTGACATCTAGGGAATCGGCCTTAGCCGTCAGTAGGACAACAGGGATCGATCGCGTTTCCGGTTGAACCAACAGCGCCTTGAGAAACTGGTAGCCATCCATCTCTGGCATCATCACATCTAGAACAATCGCGTCGGGGCGTTCTGTTCTCGCTTTCTCTAATCCTTCTTCTCCCGACTCTGCCACAAGCACTGTCCAGTGGGCAATTTTTTCTAGACAGGTTTGCACGACACGCCGCACATCAAACTCATCATCCACAAACAGGATGCGCCGCCCGCTTGGAATCCTGGTCACCGACGAGTCAGTCATGGTCTGTTGCCGCATCGATTCGAGTGTTGAAAACACTGCCTCCCTCCTGCACCAAACAGTCTTCCCCTGGCTCTAGGGTAGACATCAAGTCGATATTGATTCGGTTGTAAGGCCTATGCCATTACTTGCGTGTATTGAGTTTTACTTTTCCTGGCAGAATTGCTTCAATCACGCCTCTGCGCTTGATGGAATCAAGAATTCTATGACCCAACCTCTCCCTCAACCGGCAACGGCTCAGGGAGAGCGGCTAAATACCCTAGCAAATGACCGCAATTAGGGCAGGATTTACTCCCTATTGCAGATCAAAATTCTAAGGAAATGCTGAGGGAAACCATGACCGCCGGACATGAAAGTCTCAAAACCAAAAACAATCCAAACTGGCATTACCACTGGAGTTGGGTGCTGATCTGCTCAGCCAGTTGCAGGACGTTGAAGGGCTTGAGGATGACCCCTACAATATCAGAGCGATCGCGTTCCAACTGAGTTGAGGTTGGGGCAGTTAAGTCAGTCGGGTCGCTAGCCGTGAAAAGAATCACTGGCACTGGTTGCGTGCCTGAATTGTTTTTCAGAGCTTGCAACCATTCCAATCCACTACCATCAGGCAGGCTCAAATCCAGCAAAATCACATCCAGCGGTTGGCTTTGGGCAATGGTGAAACCCTCTTGTCCCGTATTTGCAGTCAAGATTGTCCAGCCCTTGAGGCGTTCTAGAGTGATTTTGACAATCCGACAGAGATCAGGTTCGTCATCAATTACTAAGATGCAGCGATTGGCATTGGCATTAGACATGGCATAGTGACATACTCCTGATTGAGATAGTGGAGTCCTGCCCTCATCCCAATTCCTCTGCCAGAGAGCGCTTCAACAAGCCAGCCCCAGCCACTAGCAACCACCTGATCAATCCTCCACTCAATCCCCACCCACATCCCTATCTCTTCGCGTTCTCCGTGTTCTCTGTGTTCTCCGTGGTTCAGGATCCAATTTGTGTTCTCTGTGGTTCAGGCTCCAATCAACATCTCTGACAGCAAGGCACGACTCCAAGTGTTCATACTGACAGACACTAAAATCGTTTGAAAATACGGCATTCCTGACAAAACAAGGCGTATTTCACGCCAAACCCCCAACAATCTCGCGATGACCAATCAAGGTTTAGCCTCCGTCAATCACCGATTCTTCCACCTCACAAAACCCCGCGTCTTGCCTCTTCCCCCGTCCCTCTCTCGGCCAGGGCAACGTGAAATAAAATGTGCTACCTTGACCGACTTCGCTTTCTGCCCAGATGCGTCCGCCATGTTGTTGCACAATTCGCCGACAGATCGCCAGACCTAGCCCAGTTCCTCCCTTTTGGCGAGAGTCAGACGCATCGACCTGCTGGAAGCGGCCAAAGATGGTTTGCAACTTATCCGCTGGGATGCCGCGTCCTTGGTCTGTTACCGCAAACTGGATTGTGGCCTCGGAGGCGATCGCGTTTGCAGTAACCACGATTGCCGTTTGGGGGGGAGAAAACTTAATGGCATTGTTGACCAAGTTGACCAAAACCTGCACCAACCAATCGGGGTCGGCCCAGACCCAGAGATCGTCGGGAACCGTTGCTTCTAGGCGAATCTGGTGGGCAGTGGCGAGGGCTTCAACGCTGGAAAAGGCTTGCTGCACCAGGGAAACTGCCGGACACCACTGGTGTTTCAAGTCTACCTGCCCCGACTCTAGGCGGTTGAGGGCCAGAATGTCGTTGACTAGTCTCACCAGCCGCTCGATGTTGGTATTGGCAATGCCCAACATTTCTTTAGCGGTTTGGGGATCATCGTCTAAAATCCCTTCGGCAACCAGTCCCAAAGCACCGCGAATGGAAGACAGCGGCGTGCGAATTTCGTGACTAATGATGGAGATAAATTCTCGTTTGAGGCGTTCCAGTTCGCGTTGCCGGGTGACATCGCGCAGCACGATTAATCCTCCGGTTACGGTCGTATTGCCGTTGTGCAACGGTGAGTAGCGGGCTTCTATCACTCGGATTTGCCCCGTTTGAGGATGGGGCTGGGAAAAATCGAAGGTCGTGACT
The DNA here is from genome assembly GCA_015295905.1 of Synechococcales cyanobacterium M55_K2018_004. Classification (GTDB taxonomy): domain Bacteria; phylum Cyanobacteriota; class Cyanobacteriia; order Elainellales; family Elainellaceae; genus DVEB01. The sequence goes on along the minus strand of DVEB01000098.1, from coordinate 13,462 downwards.
GTATCTGTCGTTCCCAGGTGCAAGGGCTGAAGCAGGGAATCTGGTACGAGGGAGCGGAAGAGCTCCACGCCAGACTGTCCAAGGGCGCGATCGCAGGCAATACCTGTCAAGGTTTCCATGGCTGGATTCCACACCGTGCAGGTCCCTGTTTCGTCAAACGCAGCAATCCCGTCTACGCTGCTATTGATGAGCTGAAGGGTGCGATTGCGTTCCTGCCGCAGCGCATCCCGCAATTGCACTTGAGTGGTGATGTCGCGCCCTTCCGCAATTAACCATACGACCCGCTCGGACTGAGACGGATAGATTGGTTTTACGGACACATCAAAGGTATGAGGCTGTTTGCTGGCATCGTCGAAGGTGACTTCCGTGTGAAATAAATGGCCTGCTGCCGCTTGACTAACTGCTGTTTTGGCAATGTCAGTCAACTCAGGACGCTGCTGCCACAAAGGAAATTCCCACAGGGGTTTGCCTAAGACAGCATCCCGAGAGACTTGTGCAAAGGCTAAGGGCGCTTGATTAACATCGATCAAGATCCCTTCGGGGGTCAATAACGCAGCAAATTCGTAGAGTTCATCAAACACCGACTGAAATTTGTGTTCGCTGCGGCGAAGATTGGCCTCAGCCCGCTGTCGTTTGCTGGCTTCTCGGCGCAACAGGGCATAGATGGCCGCCAAGGACGCTAGACTGATACTGTAGGCGATCGCCAAAATCGCATTAGCCGTGCGTGTGAGTTGGGCAGTGGAAGCGGTGCGCTGTTCTAGCAGATGTTGCTCAGTCGTCGCCATCTGGTTGAGCAGTGCCACAAGTTGTTGCTGGAGGCGGTCGTGGATTTGATGGGTTTGAGTTAAAGGAAGGCGCACAGTATCTCTAGCAGCATCTCTCGCAGAGAATCCTGCTGCCAGTTGGTTTGCAGCGGCAGATGACTCCACCTGGGCTTGGTAAAGGGCCTGATAGTCTTGCCAGAGCGTGTTGATTGCTTGCAGGCGAGCTTGCTGGGCGGGGTTATCTGCGGTCAACTGTTGCAGTTGAGCTAGGGATTGCTGCATTTGTTCGAGGCTAGCTTGATCGGCTGGCCAGAAGAGCCGGGAGCCAGAGTGTTCTGCTTGGGCGAGCCAATAGCCTTGCTGGGCGTTGGCCACAGCATTGAGGTTGGTTTTTGTGCGCTCTAGCGCCAACAAGACGTCGTAGGTGTGCTGGACACGGGCCTGAGTCGTTTGCCACTGGCGGGCATTGAGAAACGCCACAACACCAGTACTCCCCAACAGCAGAATGGCAACGAGCAATCCTGCATTCACCAATCGTTTCTGGAGATGAAACCGATCCCGAGACAAAATTCTGCTCCTGAAATAGACTGGTTAGCCGTTTTCGCTTTAGCGCTACAAGCTATCGCGGCAAAAGCTTCTTACCACAGAGGCACAGAGGGTATAGAGGAGTGGCTCTGTGTTCTCCGTGGCTCTGTGGTGACATTTCAGGACATGCAATCCTTTTTCCTCAGTCTAGCTTTGGACGCGTATTTCCCACAGCACTAATTCGTCCCAAGCGTTGTAAAATTCGCTGAATTAAATCGGCCTCGGCGATTGGCTTAAGGACGTAATCATCAGCTCCGACCGATAGGGCTTGCTGCAAGGTCTCTGCCTCGGCATGGGCAGACAAGAACAGGATCGGTAGCCGATACCAATCAGCATCGCAGCGGACCACGCGGCACAGGTCAATGCCGCTATATTCGGGCATAGCGACATCCAACAGCAGTAGGTCGGGGCGGGTGGTTTGCAGCACCGACCAGAATTGGCTGGGATCGCTCAGGCCAGTCACTTGAAACCCCCAGGGCTGAAGCTGTTGCTGCAATCGTGTCAGCAAATCAGGATCATCGTCTACGATTAGCAATTTGGCCGTCATGGGGTCAAAGCGATGCAGCAGCCAATGAATCACCCGGAATACCTCACTGGGCGAGGCGACTGTTGGTAAGCAGGCATCGGCTCCCAAACGGGTGACTGCAATGCGTTCGCTCAATGTATCGTGCTGGGTCAAAACTAGAACAGGTGTAGACGCTAAGTGCTTGATCTGAGTCAGAAGGGTCAGTCCTTCCGATGGATTGGGAAAGTCCAGAACTAGAAGGATGGCGTTGGGTGGTTGAGTCAACTGTCGCTGATGGGCGCTGGTGAGATTGGTGGCGATGTCCAGGTGACACCCCCAAGCGGGTGCTGTGGCCTGGAGCGACTGTAAGAGGGATGGCTCGCGAGTGATTGCCAGAATCCGGTGGGTCAGCGGCGGGTGGGATGGTGTGACAGCTTTTGCCATGCTCGCAGGAGCATCGGCAAAGGGAGACTGGGCGCTGGCTTGCCGAAGCTGCTGGAGCAGAGCGGCCAGTTCCGGGGCGATCGCTGCTTGAGTCTCGGATTGACTATCGCTATCGCTGAGCGATCGCTCAATCTGGCGAGCGAGCAGCGCCGCTTCTGCTAGGCCGTAGGCACTGAGGGAACCAATTAACCGATGGGCAGTAGACTGGGCCTGCTGCCGTTGGGCCGAGGTCAGCACCTGATTGGCTAAGGCGTTGATCGCCGTATCCAGTAGGCTCAACTGCTCTTGGAGTCGGCCTTGAAACTCTTGCCACATTTGCCCAATGACAGCGATTGCTTGCTGCTGCCCCGCCTCCACTGGTTCGCCAGCAAGAGAACTTTGCAGCGGAGGTTCTGGCGGCCAAGCTCGCAGACGATAGCCTAATCCGTACAGGGTTTCGATGGGGTCGTGGGGCAGTCCAGCCGCTTCCAGTTTGCGGCGCAGCCCCCGAATTTGGGTAGTGACGGCTTCTTCCCCAGGACACTCGTCAATCGACCAGACGTGATCTAGCAAGGCTTTACGGTCAAAAATGCGCTGAGGATAGCGCAAGAACAATTCTAGCAACTTGTACTCTTTGGGGGTGAGCTTGATTGGATTGCCCTGATAGGTCACTTTGCAAGCTTGTAGATCAAGCTGCAATGCCCCCCAATTGAGAGTTGCGGTGATGGGCGTACGGCCCCGCCGCAGCAAGGCTCGAATCCGTGCTAGCAGTTCTGCGGCATCGTAAGGTTTGGTGAGATAGTCATCGGCGCCTGCTTCTAACCCTGCCACGCGATCGCTCACCGCATCCTTCGCCGTCAGCAACAAAATCGCAACGGATTGATGCTGTTGACGAATTCTGCGACAGAGGGCAATGCCGTCTCCATCGGGCAGCATCACATCCAGCACAATTAAATCGTAGGGAACGGTTTGCAGCAGCGCGAGAGCGGTCTGAGCATCTGGCGCAACGTCTACGGTCAATTGCTGGGCCGTGAGCAGTTCACTCAGCGCCGAGGTGGCGTGGCGATCGTCGTCGATAATCAGCAGTTTCATGGTGAGCCATGCAGATCAATCGATTGAGAAAATCCTCAGAAAGTCCTTAGATTTTTCTCCTACCTTTAATTCTGAAACTTTGGTGCAGAATCTCAACCAAACCTTTTGCTCGTAGATTCGATAACGGGATTTCCAGAGTAGGTTGAGGGGCTGCACCGAAGACGATCAAAAGTACTTGGGTTCAATCATTGGCTCAAGTGCGAGACCACCATCAACACCAACTCCACGACAGGAGGTAAATTCCTATGGCACTTGTTCGTTGGGAACCGTTTCGCGAGATTGAAACCTTACAGCGACAAATGAATCGTCTGTTTGACGAGATGATGCCAACGGTTCGTGAACCTGGAGATGGGATCACCTTCGTGCCCCCAGCTGAAATGGAAGACACCCCCGATGCAATTCACCTCAAACTGGAAATCCCAGGTATGGATGCTAAGGACTTGGATATCCAAGTCTCAGCAGAGTCAGTCTCGATTACGGGTGAACGCAAATCAGAAACGAAGACAGAAGAAAAAGGGATGACCCGCACCGAGTTTCGTTATGGCAAGTTCCAACGAGTCATCCCGCTGCCAGTGCGCATTCAAAACAATAATGTACACGCGGAGTACAAGGATGGCATCTTGAAACTGACTCTACCGAAAGCAGAGGAAGAAAAGAACAAAGTTGTGAAAGTGAACCTAGGTTAGTCTAGCGCTAATCTAGAGTGGTCAGTCCTAAGTCACTTGTGAATTAGTTCGCTGAGGGGATCGGAAACAGGAACTTCTTTGGCCGCAAAATCCGATCCCCTTTAATCTGGACTAAATTTTATACTTTTCTCACAGGGTGAGCCTACAAGGTCAGAGTAGGACATTCAATTCCTGTTCAGTGCATCGTTACAACTGCAACGACACAAAAGCTTCTATCAAGTTGTTCGGTGCAATTTTAGTTGCATAAAAGCTACGGTTAAAACACAGTTACGACGCCTGTCATCAGTCAATTGCACTCGAGCGCTGCAAGCTTTCAGTTAATTGCACTGTGACCAGGGTGAAGACATTTGGAATTGTGGAGGAATCCGACAATGGCAAAAGTTGTTGGGATTGATCTAGGGACGACGAACTCCTGCTTGGCTGTGATGGAGGGCGGGCAGCCCGTCGTTATTGCAAATGCTGAAGGAAACCGAACCACGCCCTCAGTGGTTGCATTTACCAAAACGGGCGACAAGCTAGTTGGGCAAATTGCTAAACGGCAAGCGGTCATGAACCCTGAAAATACCTTTTATTCAGTCAAACGGTTCATTGGCCGCAAATACGACGAAGTGACTGAAGAAGCAAAACAAGTTTCCTACAAGGTATTGCGAGACAGCAATGGCAATGTCAAGCTAGATTGCCCAATCCAGAAAAAGCAATTTGCGCCAGAAGAAATCTCTGCTGAAGTGCTGCGCAAACTGGTAAATGATGCCAGCAAATATTTAGGTGAACCTGTCAAGCAAGCTGTGATTACTGTTCCCGCCTACTTTAATGACTCGCAGCGACAAGCCACCAAAGATGCCGGACGGATTGCAGGTATTGAAGTGCTCCGCATTATTAACGAACCCACGGCTGCTGCTCTGGCCTACGGGCTAGATAAGAAGAGCAACGAAACCATCCTAGTCTTTGACTTGGGGGGTGGGACGTTTGATGTTTCCATCCTAGAAGTGGGGGATGGCGTGTTTGAAGTCAAAGCCACGAGTGGTGACACCCACTTGGGCGGCGATGACTTTGACAAAAAAATTGTGGACTGGTTAGCCACTGAATTTCAGCGCAACGAAGGCATCGATCTGCGCAAAGATAAACAAGCCTTGCAACGGCTGACGGAAGCTGCCGAAAAAGCCAAGATTGAACTGTCGGGAGCGACTCAAACACAGATTAACTTGCCGTTTATTACGGCAACCCAAGACGGCCCCAAGCATTTAGATATGACGCTGACGCGATCGCAATTTGAGCAACTGTGTAGCGATCTCCTCGATCGCTGTCGCAAACCAGTGGAGCAAGCCCTGCGCGATGCTAAACTGACGGCGAGCGACATTGATGAAGTGGTGCTTGTGGGTGGTTCAACCCGCATTCCAGCCGTACAAGAATTGGTGCGGCAAATGACCGGGAAAGCCCCCTGTCAGGGCGTCAACCCGGATGAAGTGGTAGCCGTGGGTGCCGCCATTCAAGCTGGGGTACTGGCTGGCGAAGTCAAAGACGTGTTGCTGCTCGATGTCACCCCTCTGTCACTCGGTGTAGAAACCCTAGGTGGCGTGATGACGAAGATTATTCCGCGCAACACAACGATCCCAGTGAAGAAATCGGAGATCTTCTCCACTGCGGCTGATGGCCAGACTAATGTGGAAATCCATGTGCTGCAAGGCGAGCGTGAGTTGGCCGCCGACAACAAGAGCCTAGGCACCTTCCGGCTCGACGGCATTCCTCCTGCACCGCGCGGCATCCCCCAAATCGAAGTCACCTTTGACATCGATGCCAACGGCATCCTCTCAGTCTCGGCCAAAGATAAGGCCAGTGGCAAAGAGCAGTCGATTACTATCACGGGGGCTTCCACGCTTGATAAATCTGAAGTGGAGCGCATGGTGAAAGAAGCGGAACGCAACGCCGAAGCCGATCGTCGTCGGCGCGAACAGATCGACACCAAAAACATTGCCGATTCTGTTGCCTACCAGGCCGAAAAGCAACTCAGAGACCTGGGCGACAAAGTGCCTGCCGCAGACAAAACTCGTCTAGAAGGGATGATCCAAGACCTGCGTACTGCGATCCAACAAGAAAACTACGATCGCATGAAATCGCTCACCAACGAGATTCAGCAGGCCCTCATGCAAATTGGTAGCGCGGTCTATGCCCAAGCGGGTGGCAGCACCACCAACGGCAGCCATTCCACTAGCGGGACTGGCAGCAGTGGTGAAGATGTGATCGACGCCGACTTTGTAGACCATCAGTAAACCAACCCATCAACCACAGAGACATTCAGAGGATCGCAAAAACGCTCCGTGCCCTCTGTGCCTCTGTGGTTCACCCTCTCACTGACCAAAACCATAACGAGGAGCAACCCTATGACCTCAGCCTTTGCCAAACCCCCAGAAAAGTGTGTTTCTGCCGCTTTCAAAGACGAAAAAAAATTGCAGGATGCAGTTCAGCGCCTACTCGATCGCGGTGTCCCTAAAGAGCGCATTTCCATTGTTGGTCGCAACTTTCAGTCAGAAGCTCGCATCACCGGATTTTTGACAAAAAAGGATGTCATCCTTGATGGATTAGCCACAGGGGCGCTCTACGGGTCTCTGTTTGGTTCTGTCTTGAGTTTGCTCACGGGAGTTGGCGTGTTGTTTATCCCCCTTCTAGGGGCAGTGGTGGCAGCCGGGCCTCTGGCTGCAGCCTTGCTAGGCGCCACCAGTGGTGCGCTCTATGGAGCACTCGGGGCGGGTCTGGGATCGGTGTTGATGTCCCTCGGAATGCCCCAGGACAAGGCTGCCATCTATCAAACCCGGGTGCAGGCTGGCGAATTTTTGCTGGTAGTTGAGGTTCCCGAAGAAAAATCAGGCGAAACCTTTCTGCTTTTACAAAGCGCGGGGGGTGAAGAGGTTGCCATCACAGATATGCAAATTCCGCGCGAACCAGAAGGTGAACTGACGGGCAGTGACCAAATTTCGCCCGAAATCAAGGTAGATTTATCGGACGAGGCACAGCAGACGTTTGTGGAAACCTACAACCAAACGCTGAGTGAATCTCAAGAAAAGACCAATGCCCTGACGAAAGCCTGGGAGCGCATCAAGCAACTCTTCGACCGCGACGACAAGGGCATCTTCTCTAAGCGTAAAACTGGTTAGGCCTTGAGATTGGAGGTGATTGACTCACTCAACTGCCTCATACACCACTGATCTTGATTTGGTAGAGGTGTCCATGGCTGCAACGGATTTCAAAGACTATTACAGCATTTTAGGAGTCAGTAAAACGGCAACGCCAGAAGAAATTAAAAAGGCGTATCGTAAGCTGGCACGTAAGTATCACCCTGACCTAAATCCAGGGGATCAGGAGGCAGAAGCTCGCTTCAAAGAAATCAACGAAGCTCACGAGGTCTTGTCTGACCCAGAAAAGCGCCAGAAATACGACCAGTTTGGGCAGTACTGGAAACAAGCGGCAGCGGGGACACCATCAACTGGTGGCGTTGGCTTCGAAGGGGTGGACTTTGGGCAGTACAGTAGCTTCGATGAATTCATCAACGAGCTGCTGGGCCGCTTTGGGCGCGGGGGGCGGACAGGGCGACGAGTGTATACCTATCGCACCACAACGGGGCCAGAGGGGTTCCGGGAGTACGTGGAATTTGGGGAAGATCCCTTCAGCCGCTTCACCGAGATGCCTGCCCAGGATACCGAAGCGGCGATCGCCCTAACCTTTGCAGAAGCGTTTCACGGCACTCAAAAACGGTTCCAGATTGGTGATGAAACCGTGACGGTTCGGATCCCAGCCGGGGCCAAGGCAGGCAGTCGCATCCGGGTGAAGGGCAAAGGGCAGGTGAGTCCCTTTAGTCAACAGCGGGGAGACCTATACCTGACGATTGAGTTACTGCCCCATGCCTTCTATAGGTTTGAGGGGGATAATCTCGTCTGTGAGATCCCAATCAGCCCAGAAGAAGCGGTACTCGGTGCCCAAATTGACGTCCCCACTCCTGATGGCAAGGTGACGATGACAGTTCCCCCCGGAGTAGACTCTGGACAAACCCTGAGGTTGCGTGGCAAAGGCTGGCGTGATCCGAAAGGCAACCGAACCGATCTGTTGGTGCGCCTGAAAATTGTTACCCCTAAAGACCTGAGCGTACAGGAAAAGGAATGCTATGAAAAGTTGCAGCAGGTCAGCAGCTTTAACCCTCGACGGGCGATCGCGGAGGTACGCCTATGACCCCTAGCGTTGGACTGTCGCAAATCGTCTGGTCAGATGCGGGCGATCGCCTCTACAGTTTCGAGCAGGCCGCCTATTTTACTCAGACCTCAGTCACACTGATTGAGCAGTTCGTCACGTTGGGCTTGGTGGAACCGACAGGCACTATGCTGCGCCGTCAGGATCTCGTCCGTGTGGTACAAATTCAGCGCCTACGCCGCGATCTTGGGCTAAACCTAATCGGTGCCGCCATGGTACTCGATATGGCCGCCGAGATCGCCCAACTCAAGGCTCAACTACGGGCCTGCCAAGCAGAACTCAGCGCTAGGAATTTGGGGGGTAGCTTCAAGTAGTGGAATATTGGCTGGCTACAATTCGCGGCTTGCAGGCGTGGGGGCACAGACCTCACCACTCAACCCCTTAACCAGCAATAGCGTGTGCTAAGTGACGATCTCTCATCATTGGTCTCTCATCACTACGAAAACCGCTATAGTCCTATAACCATAGGAGGAATTCAACCATGAACAATCATCCTGAATCATCGGCTCCCATTACCATCAGCCCTGAAACTGATGCTCTCGTTGAACGAGCAATGGCCGACCAAGCGGCAGATATCAAGCAAGAGACCAAAGCCCTCGTTGAAGCGATTAAAAAACGCGCCCAGTCTGAAATTCAAGCGGCACAAGACCTGACGCGTGATGCCTATCTGGCGGCGGTGCGACGGGCAAGGGAAACCATTGAAGAAACGAAATTGATTGATCCCGAACGCCTGGAGCAATCGGTGCAACTGATTCAGCAAGAAGCTCAGAAAAACTGGCAGGTTGTTGCTGATGAAATTCAGCATTGGGGCGATCGCCTGATTGAGGCTGCCAAAGCTGCTTGGACTGCACTGACTCAATCTGAGTCTCAAGCTAACGATGCTGATTCCTAGCTCCTTTGCGTTTACCTATGAGCTTGCAGGCCACTCATCCTGACACGAACGCAATAGCGACAAAACGCTCACTAGGGGTTTTGTCCTTAGCGACACTTTTGATTTGTTCTCACTATGGTTTGGGTTTCATTCTAGGAACTGCCGAACAAGCTGTCGCGGCTGGTGCAGCGGGGAGCCTCTATGCCGTTTCCCTAGGCATCGGGTTTTTACTCCTGCTGGTGCTCGTCAAGTTCTACTGGCAATCCGTCGATCAAATTTGGACACTTCTGGGCCATCGCTATGGATCGCTTGTCCAAGTTGGCATTGCCTTCATGTCTTGGGTGTCGTTAATCGGCATTGCCGCAGTTCAAATGATTGCGGCAGCGATTATTCTCAGCTTAATTGGGTTGCCAAAAGTGCCCACCATGGTTGGGGTCACTGTTGCGCTGTGTCTGCTCTCTCTCACACGGGTCGAACGTGCGAGTACAGTCTTTCGTGGTCTGCTGCTGTTAAATATTGGCGCGTTAGTATACGCGCTTTGGCGACTGCACAGCCTATCAGAACTAGAGGTAGTGCCGTTGCAATTTGTGCCTGCTTTACACCACCTAGAATGGCCTCATGGACTGGGAGTATCGATTGCCACTGCCTTGATGGTTGTGGTTGACATGAAGTGTCAGCAGTTTATCGTGCGAGCGAAAACACCTCAGATCGCTTACTGGGGCTGTGTCTTAGCCGCGATCGCCTTACTCGGACTGGCATTTCTACCCACTGCTGTGGTCTTAGCTGCTCAGCAGCAAGGGATAATTCCAGCCGCTTTGTCTGGCAAGGAAGTGCTTCCTTACATTCTTGCTCAGGTTGGTGGTGGCACAAATCACTGGCAAGGCATCTTGCTGATGCTCTCGCTGGCAGTTCCGGCGTTAGGCATTGGCAGCAATATTCTTCGCATTCAAACGAAGACAATCCTAGACTTAAAAATTTTCCCTAACTCCCCCTATGCTTGGATTGCATTTACAATCCTGAACGCGCTGTGCATTTTGGCGATCGCCCTTAGAGATAGAGAAATCATCAACTTAATCCTCAACTTTTACACAGCCTACTTATCGAGCATTGGGGTGCCGTTTATTGCTTATCTCTTGGCCCAAGCAACCCGCGATATTTTCTCTGCCAACAGCGTTCGGCTTGCCCTACTCACAGGTGCGATCGCCTCTGTGACGAGCTTAGGAGTCACCTTGGTCCATCCTCAATCCATACAATTTGGCAGCAGTGAATTAACCATTTTACTGGTGGGCATGGGCACCAGCAGCTTGGCCCTATTGCTCACACAATTACTCTCTCAAGTATTGACTGTGTTGCGGCGTCAAGTCTTTCACCAGGAGGAGGTATCGTGACATGCTGGCAGAAGTGGGTAAAACACTCGTCGCAATTGGGGCAGGCATTCTTCTGCTCGGAGGTTTGCTCTGGTTAAGCAGCGGTACTTTCAAACACTTCCCCATTGGTCGTCTGCCTGGAGATATCTTCATTCAAAACGGCGACTTCACTTTCTACTTTCCCTTAGCTACTTCAATCGTGTTGAGCCTGGGCCTAAGCCTATTCCTATGGATATGGCAATGGTTCACGCGCCAAGAAAACTCTCTTAACCAAAATCAGCATAACTCTATCTAACGGTGATCGACGTATGCATCCTCCTTTAACAGATCAACCAAATCCAGGATGGCGATCCTGGTTTCAACGAGAAATCATTGTTCGCAACCTTGAATTTGTTCAAAATTTGGTTGTTATTTCCCTCTGCATTAGCCTATTTTGCGTGATGTTAATTCGATTAGGAGAAATGTTTCTTTCACTCCTAAAGCCAATTAACTTCCAAGCAATTACTTCTGATATTCTATTTATTCTAATCCTTGTGGAGATTTTTCGACTACTCATTATCTACCTCCAAGAACAGAGAATTTCAATTGGAGCAGCCGTTGAAGTGTCGCTCGTTTCAGCATTACGAGAAATTATCTTACAGGGGGTGCTAGAAATTCCTTTGAGCAGCTTACTCGGAGCGTGTGTCTTTCTCGTCGTCTTGGGTGGGCTATTATTTTTGCGCGTCTGGATGTTTCAACAGTTTGACGCTGTAAGGCAGGCCAACCATGCAAGCCTTTTAGACAATCACGGCTCTCAGGTAAAACGTGTTTCAGTTCCTGAAAAGTATCCTTTTTGAGTTTGATCGCACTTGAAATAGATTCACCTAAATGATTTACTTACCTGTCACACTTCTTCTCTTTATCCTTTTCCTATTGCTATTTCCCTTCATCTGGTTTGCGATCGCCCTAGATATTGTGGAGGTTGCTGTTGCCAAATTAGGGTTTTCTCCCAGTGTTGCTTTTCTGTTATTTGCTGCTGTGATTTTTGGCAGCACAATCAATATTCCACTCTATGAACGAGTGTCTCATGTACCGATCATTCCAGACTTTGCCGACCTCTGGATGGCTCGGTTTTGGGGCATTCCTTTACGCAAAATTGAGCAAAAGACGATCGTGGCACTGAACGTAGGCGGTGGTCTCATTCCAACGCTCTTAGCCCTCTATGAGTTCACACGTTCTGATCCCTTTGCGATTTTAGTGGTCACCGCTGTTGTGACCTTGACCAGCTATTTCTCAGCACAAATTGTTCCGGGCATTGGAATCCAAATGAATGCCCTGGTTGCGCCACTAACGGCTTCTCTGGTGGCATTATTAATCGTTGGCAACGGCGCAGCACCTGTAGCGTTTGCAGGTGGTGTTTTAGGGACGTTGATCGGGGCTGATTTATTACATCTTCCTGAAATTGAGAAGATGTCAGCAGGGATTTTGAGCATTGGTGGAGCGGGTGTGTTTGATGGTATTGCGTTGTGCGGACTTTTTGCCTTGCTCCTCGTTTAAGCTGACGAGTTTTCTAAGAATCACCAACAAACAGACCACTAGAACTCGGAGGTGCTGATCCATGGCTTCCAGCAAAGGGATACATCCAGCCATGCAACAAGTGGGTACCATTGCAGGTACGATTTTAGGCAGTGTTGCGCTCACTCTAGGCATTCTGCGTATTTTTCCACAAAGCATTTTTCCACAAAGTCGAGTTGTCAACAGCCCTACAGCCGTCAACATCCCGGCAGAACCTGCGAATTTCAGTGATTCCCCTGCCGTGCCAGAGCACAATTTTGTGGCAGCTGCGGTAGCTCGAGTGGGGCCTGCGGTGGTCCGAATCGACACAGAGCGGACGGTGACTGTCAACCCCAACCCCTTCTTTGACAATCCTTTCTTTCAGGATTTTTTCGGTAGAGATGTGTTTCCTAGATTGCCTCAAGAATTTCGTCAGCACGGGCAAGGGTCTGGGTTTATTACCGACCGCAATGGTTTGATTCTCACCAATGCCCACGTTGTGAGTGGCGCAACTCAAGTCACGGTCACCCTGCGAGACGGACGAACATTTACTGGCGAAGTTCGAGGTGTTGATGAACCCTCTGACCTAGCTGTGGTCAAAATCAATGGGTCAAATTTACCAGTTGCTCCTTTGGGACGTTCTGCCGACGTGCAAGTTGGAGATTGGGCGATCGCCGTCGGTAATCCGCTAGGGTTAGACAATACAGTGACGTTAGGAATTATCAGCACCCTAAACCGCACCAGTTCCCAAGTGGGTATTCCCGATAAGCGGCTTGACTTCCTACAGACTGATGCTGCTATCAATCCTGGCAACTCAGGAGGTCCTCTCCTGAATCAGCGAGGAGAGGTGATTGGCATTAACACGGCCATTCGCGCCGATGCTCAGGGGATTGGATTTGCAATTCCCATTGATAAGGCAAAACAAATCAAAGACATCCTGGCACGCGGTGAAAACGTGTCTCATCCCTACATTGGCATTCGCATGGTGACGCTGACTCCAGAGATTGCCAAACAACTTAATCAAGACCCGAACTCTCCTATCATGGCTCCTGAAATGAATGGTGTTTTAGTGATTCAGGTGCTTCCAGACAGTCCAGCCGCAAGCGGCGGCATCCGCCAGGGCGATGTCATTACTGAAGCTAATAATCAGCCAATTCGTACAGCGGAAGAATTACAAGATGTGGTCGAGGGAGCGCGGATCAACCAGCCCTTACGGCTCAAAATACACCGAGGAGAACAAACTCGAGAAATCATCGTGCGTCCCGCAGAACTGCAAGATGCAGCCTAATACAGAATCCGTCTGTAAAGTGGCAGTTTGTCGTAGTGTAAACCGACTCAATAACCGACGGAGTCGGCATAAGACGGAATCCGCCTATAAAGTAGCAGTTAGTTTTTGGTAG
>DVEB01000128.1 GCA_015295905.1 Synechococcales cyanobacterium M55_K2018_004 | reverse complement strand
CTCTTAACCAGAACTGACGTTGGTTTAGCCCTCCCGTGGCGGCTAAACCATACTAGAAATGGGATGTTTGCACCCTGCGGGTGCAAACATCCCATTTCTAGTTTTCATACTGAGAATTGCTGATCAGCAGCGCGAACTGCTCTCCGAAAGTGCATTTCGCGGCATAACATAGAATCCGTCTGTAAAGTAGCAGTTTGTCGTGGTGTAAAACGTGCACGCAGCGCACGTTTTACACCACGACAAATCGACTCAATAACCGACGGAGTCGGTATAAGTCGTGAAGTTGGTCCAAACTTGAGGCGTTAAGGGACAAACACATCAACGCTCGAATTGCCATACATCATCTGTCGATCTACCGCCGACAACACCTGGTTCACTGCCCGTTCGGACTGTAAACACTGACAAACCAGTGCCGCCACATCGGCCCGATGAATGCTGCCCGCGATCGCCACATCGGTTGTCAACACGGCCTGACCCGTTGCAGGCTCTGACTTTAGACCTCCTGGACGAATGATGGTGTAGGGTAGACCACTAGCCATTACATAATTCTCGGCTTGCGCTTTTTCAAGCAATACAGGCTGCAATGCTGCCAGCACATTGGGGGGAAGTGCCTTTGCACTCTCCCCACTACCGATTGACGACACCAGGACAAACCGCTGCACCCCAGCCTTCACTGCGGCATCAACTAGGTTTTTATTGCCCAGAAAATCTGAGCGCTGCCCCTCTCTAGATAGTCCACCAATGGTACTGATCACTGCATGTACGGGTTGAGCCAACATTGCCCGCTCCACCGCTGCTGCCTCCAGCGCATCGCCCCAAACCACCTGCACTCCCATTGCCTCTAACTCAGCCTGAGCAGCATTACTCCGTAAGAGAGCAACCACTGGCAGCGATCGCTGTCTGAGACAGCGAGCCACCTCCCATCCCACCCCACGACTAGCACCAGCAAGAAAAATGACAGCGGCTGACATAGAAACAAGCGAAGAAGATAACAGACGAGATATCGGCCCATTATCGCCTAAACGTCCTCCGCCTCAGCACCCCATGTCCTAATCAAACCATCGGCTGCTATAAACTGGAATTTGGGCTAGAGAGAGTCAAACGTAAAAGGAACGAACTATGGGAACATCCATCGTTGTTGACAGTCAAACCTTTGCCACTGAAGTCTTAAAACGCTCCTATGAGAAACCAGTTCTGGTTGATTTTTTTGCAACGTGGTGTGGTCCTTGCCAGATGCTTAAACCCATGCTGGAGAAATTGGTGAAGGAGTATGACTTCGTGCTGGCCAAGGTCGATATTGACCAAAATCCAGACCTCGCCAGCGCCTATAGAGTGGAAGGTGTACCGGATGTGCGGGTTGTGGTTCAAGGGGAAGTGCAGCCTGGTTTTGTGGGCGTGCTACCGGAAGCCGATTTGCGAGCACTAATGGCGCGACTGAATTTGCACTCTGATCTAGAACAGGAATTAGCAATCGTTCGGCAAGCCCAAGAAAATGGTGATCTGGAGGAAGCCGGACAGCGGTTGGGCAAGTTAATCCAAAAATACCCCGACGATCGCACGTTGATGATCACCGCAGCCCAGTTTTTTCTGAGTCTGGGTAAGTGGGATGCTGCTGAGTCGCTTGTGGCTCACATTCAGCCTAACGAAAAAGGATTCTATGCCAAAGCTCAAGCTATTTTGGGCCTCATTCAATTCCAACGGGAGTCTGAGCACCACGTTGTTGCATCCGACCTAGACACACTGTACAGCGAGGCTATGGCAGCGGCGATCGCTCAGGACTACTCCACTGCTCTTGGGCATTTGCTGGAAATTGTCGGGCGCGATCGCAAATACCGTCAGGATGGTGCACGCAAAGCCATGATTATGCTGTTTGATCTATTGGGGGATGAGCATCCACTGACGAAAGAATATCGCAGAAAGCTGATGTCTACTCTTTACTGAGAGATGCCGATTCAACGGATATGTCTAATCATCTTGCCAGCAGGCGACCAAACACCGTTTGTGATTCCGTTCATCGCCTAGCCAGCAATGCTTCAAACAGCGTTTTGCAGTGGGTTGATCTGATGGGAACTTGAGTAAGTCAAACTGACACTTGCAGAGTAGGCGATCGCCACCTACATCTGCTATTTTTTGATCTTCACTATGCTCCTCAATCTGTTGCTCCTTACCACTTTCTGGCAATACCTGTAACTGTTGACAGTGATCATCTCGTTGATCAGCAACAAATGGGCAGTAATGTGTAGCGATGGTGTTCACAGAATTCCTCAGAACGCACCGAAGATATCTCTACGGTACGGAGTTATCGTGTATTAATCTTCCTCTAGTGGATTCGCCTCACTGTAGGAAACTGCTGTTCTAATTGGGTGAGAGTGAAAACCGCCCAATTGTTGACGGATATCCTCCTTGTATTTTTTGTGATTATTCCTTCTAACGTGAATTCCGGATAAGCTGAAACTCCTACTGTTCCGTGTGCGACACGCACGGAACAGCAGGAGTGTTGGGGCACTGCGCTCGGCGTGACGCCCCAACACCCGCTGAACCAGAACTGACGTCCTTTTAGTCTCTCTTTTCATAGCAGGAATTGTGCTCAAGCGTGAGGGGGTGAGTTCCCCTCATCCGTAGCGTTCATGGAGTTTAGACTCAATCGCACGAACAATCCTGGGATGTTTGGAATGTTGGTGACACAAGTATTCCAAACACAAGTATTCCAAGATGGTTCGCACTTTGGTAGTCCCATTTCTTAAAGGATGGAGAATAATCGGGCAATTTTGAGGGCTTTGCAGCAAGAGGCTGCCAATTTTAGGCTATTTTCTCTGTCCTTTACGAAAGGGCACTACCCGCACTTTTAACACCTGAAGTAACGTGAATTTGGCAGCAGCAATCCTTGCTTGTTGTGTGTGTTGTGTATGAAAACGCAAGGGGTTTAGGGCACTACAACCGCACGGTGCTCCAACGCTTCCCTCACCCGCTCTTCATGCCTCCCAGGCTGGGTGAGTCAACAGTGACGCAAACGCTCGCACACCGCGCAGTTGATTATTGAGAGGCAGGTGTCCTCGGGGGGCGGAGAGGTCCCAAGTAAAGCCACCCGGGTAGCGTGGCCAAGCATTACCAGACTTCCATCCGATCAGCGGCCAGAGTTTTTCCCAGTTTTTTCCGGTTCCTAACCACAGCTCACGTTGAACCGAGAAGCCAAATTTCCCCTCCGAATAGACGCGCCAGAGGGTATCAAGGGTGTGCAGGTCTTCAATGGGAAACTGTTCGACCTCTGTGAAGTAAAGCCAGCGCCGTTGCAGCGCTCGCTCTCCTGCCAGTTCACACATTTTTTCGAGAGTGAGTTTGTCGGCAGCAAAGAAGTCTTGCTTGGCTAGGAGGGTTTGAACTTCGCTGTAGTCAATGCTGCGCTGCGATCGCAGCGTCACCAATCCATCTGGAAAATGAGCCTGCAAGAAGTCGTGGACTTGGGGTAAGTCAGCACTGACCAGTATCTGGTAAACCTTCCCTTCTAGCGGACCAGTGGGCTGGCCTTGACGCTCCAACAGAATTTGCATCAATACCTGAAAACCGGCCTCGCCCTTGCCTGCAAGCTCCTGTACCAGTTGCAGTTGATTTTTTTCAGATTCTGACCTGAGTCGGTCAAGCAAGTCCGTCATGAATTGTTCGATATCGGAGCCGGAAGTTGTTGAGGAATCATCCTCCGTTGGTTGGCTCAGGTTCACTTGCAGGTCATCCATGATTTATTAAAGGCACCGCAAAAGCAGTACAGGTTTCAAAGCATCTTTTTATCATTGTAGGGTGGTGAGGTCCCCCCAACGCTGATGTCGTGGTGAAACGAATCTGGCGATCGCCCTAAGATCCGCTCAATGATAGCTGTGGTTGAACAGTTCACCTCAATTGGGATCAACACAATCTGACCACCGTAGGCACGCACAATGGGGGCTTCTGGCAGCGCTCCTGTCTGATAATCGCCCCCTTTGACGTAGACCTGCGGCTGCAATGCTCGGATCAACGCGATCGCTGTTGGTTCCGCAAAAATGACCACGCCATCTACAGGCCGCAGGGCTGCGATCACCTCGGCCCGCTGCTGTTCTGGCATAATTGGGCGTGGCGGTAGCCCCCCGCGTGCCGGTTTGAGCGATCGCACTGACTCATCGCTGTTGACCCCTACCACGAGCGCGCGCCCCAACTCCTTGGCCGCCTGCAAATAGCGGACGTGACCAGCATGGATCAAATCAAAGCAGCCGTTGGTAAACACCAGGGGGCGCCATTGTTCTGGGTCTTGAGCGATCGCCTCCTGCAATTCTGCCAACGAAAAAATTCCCATCTCTCCCTCCTGGGCTAGGTCCTTTACGCCTTCACCCCTTCACCTCCCTTCCCCGGTTCACCATACTCCATCCCATTCGCCTCAGCATAACGAGTCATAAAGCGCATCAAGCGCTCCCAGTGGTCATCCCGGTTAATCTCAAAGCGGCACTCAACCCGCACCAAGTCGTCTCCATCATCCCCACCGAAGACAAATTGAACGGAGTCAGGTTCGACTTCAATACGACCTTCTTCATCGGTTAATCGCAGGGCCTGAGCAAACCGCTTGGTGTAGCTCTTAAAGCGTTCGAGCGAATTCAATCGGTTAAAGGTCAACTGTACCGATCGCACCCCCGTCGAGCGATTGCGCCGCAAACTGACATCGCTGATCTCTTCGTGAACGCCTTCAAAAAATTCGACAGTAGGACCTTCCATAAAGCCTCCAAGGGCAGTGTTGTTTAACGTCAGCTCTGGTTAAGCGGGTGTTGGGGCACCACGCTGGGCGCAGTGCCCCAACACCCTTGCTGTTTCGGGTGCGTCGCGCCTGGAACAGCAAGGGTTTCAGCTTATCCGGAATTCACGTTGTTTACTATACAAAACGACTGTGGAGATCTTGTGTGACTGGAGGCAGTCGCCGATCAACAGCGTGGGACGTAGTGAGTCTCATGATGGCATGAGCTGCTCAACATGAGACTTGCACGGCAAGCAAGCGCATCTGTCTCGACAATCCGGTAAATTGGAAAACGACGCTCTATATCATTGCGCTGAATTCCTTGGAAGCCCTTCTGCCCTGGTTGCCATCTCCCCCTCCACTCTGGCTGCAAGTGCTGATTGTGGCGCTTTGGGTCGGAGGAGTAACGTTGGTCGCAGAGGAGTTGAGTCGGCGCAACCTAGCCAGTTCAGAGACTGTCCGCAAGATTGTCCATATCGGCACTGGCAATGTGATTGTGCTGGCCTGGTGGTTGAACACTCCAACTTGGTTAGGCATCGGTGCATCGGTTTTGTTTGGAGCGATCGCTCTCCTGTCCTACAAGTTTCCGCTCTTGCCTGGTATCAATAGCGTGGGCCGTAAAAGCCTGGGCACATTTTTCTATGCAGTCAGCATCGGAGTCCTCACAGCAATTTACTGGGATCAAGCCCCGCAGTTTGCTGTCATTGGCATTCTGATCATGACCTGGGGAGATGGGCTGGCCGCTTTAATTGGTCAGCGCTTTGGCAAACATCCCTACACTATTGGCGATCTGCGAAAGAGTTGGGAAGGCTCTCTGACGATGGCCCTTGTGAGCTTTGCCGTAACGCTGCTGATGCTACTAGTCACACAAGGGTTTGATCTGGCAATTTTGGCTGTCTCCTTGACGGTGGCGATCGCCGCCACTGCTCTCGAAACCTTCTCAAAGTATGGGGTAGACAATCTGACGGTGCCCTTAGGGAGTGCGGCGATCGCCTATCTCTTAAGTTGAGGTCAGTTTGGGTTCAGTAGGGTGTTGGGGCACCGCGCCGGGCGCGGTGCCCCAACACCCTTGCTGTTCTAGGCAGGTCGCGCCCGGAACAGCAAGGGTCTCAGCCTATCTGGAATTCACGTTAAGCTAACCCCGTTGCAATAGCCAGGGCTGAATCCGCGAGCAATAGTCTTTCTAGCCGAAGTCTTCCTAGCCGATTACACTACCATGTCCTAGTAAGCCCCCTTCTTGATGAGGACGACCTGAATCGTCTTTAGGATTAGCCAAAGGTCATACCGGATTGACCACTTCTCCTGGTAGGCCAAATCCATTGCCACAATCGCTTCAAAATCCGTCACTCTAGAGCGGCCATTCACCTGCCATTCCCCAGTAATCCCCGGCTTCACCAGCAACCGCTTGAAATGGTGGCTTTCATACTGAGCAACTTCATCTAGGGTTGGGGGGCGGGTTCCCACCAGACTCATCTCACCGCGCAAAACATTGTAAAACTGGGGCAATTCATCCAGGCTAGTACGTCGTAAGAATCTACCCACCCGTGTGATGCGGGGATCGTTCTGGTTCTTGAAGATCAGACCCTTGGCTTCATTGGGAATCAAATGCTTCATCCGATCAGCTCCGACCACCATAGAACGAAACTTCCAGATCCGAAATGGCCGACCGTACAGACCACACCGCACCTGACTGTAGAAGATTGGGCCAGGGTTGTCTAACCAGACTGCAATCATAATGGGGATTAAGATTAGCCCTGTGATGGCTAGTCCAACCAGTGCTCCTGCAATGTCAATCAAGCGCTTCACTTTGTGATTGACCGAGGGATGCAACTCGTTTGCCTGATGAGACGTAACGTTAGAAGGTAATGCCGAAGAAGGCAATGCCGACGAATAATGACCTGTCTGAGGCTGAAAAAGATCAGAGGTTGAAATCACGGCTTAAGGATTCTCCTGAATTGGATGAGTTGGAACAGGAAGGTACAATCCTGAGCGGTCTTCCAGGGAGATGAAAAGTAAAATAAGTTACTTCCAGGGCGACCCCCCAAAATCCGTGGCGACTTGTTTTTCCTTGCAGAACGAGCCTTGGTAGAGCACAGAATCAGTATAACAAACAGCGAATTATCAGTATCTACAGTAGAATCACTGAAGCGCGGTCGATCAATTACGCAGAAGCAGTCAGGAAAAACAAGGAAAAGAACTAACTGTATTATTTTTGACAAAGATTTATTGAGCTAAGGGTTAATACGGATTCGGGTTGGTCTAGAGGGACGATTTTGGGGAGGGGATAAGGGGGCGCGTGGCGTGTGACTCCTATCCCTCAAGCCAGGCTTTCAGTCAGGCTCCTAGCAGTCTGCTGCTGACAATTGGGAGGGGCAAGCGGGAGGGGCGACGTCAAAGATTGAGATCAAGCGTAGGATTCCCGGTAAAACTGTTACACTTTGTTCCAGAACAGTTCAGTTGATGACATGAAAGCGATTAACTGTAAGTGTCTTGTTTGTCTCGAGGCTTGATATAGCGTTTCCCACGCTTGGTGAGGTATGGGGTTTAGGGGCGGAGCCCCCAGGCGGGGTCTAGTGCGTTCCTTCCGATTCTGTCGCCTAGCGGACTGAAAAACGTTATATTCCAGCCTTGTTTGAGAAAATCAGACACTTGCTCATTTCCATGAAAGAGGGTTCTGTCGATGCGTCAAATTAACTTTGTCGTCATCTTTGTGATCTGTCTGGCTCTGGTGCTTTTCAGTATTGAAAACATCGAGCCTGCGGTTATCCATGTGGTTGAAGGGGTAGACTTAAAAGCTCCCTTGGCGATTGAATTGCTTTTGGCAATGGGCATCGGTGCTGTGCTGGCCTGGGTCTTTAGCGTGTGGACTCAGGTGCAGTACCTGCTTGCTTCAGGCCGTGAATTGAAGCAGCAGGAAGAACGAATCCATGAGCTTGAGCAAGATGTGCAGCGCTATAAGGTTGAATTGGAGACACAGCAACGTCTCCTGCCCGCCTCTCAGTCGGATGCCCAGGATGTTGAGGTGACTGAGGTCTTCGCGAAGTAGGTGCAAATCAAGCAATGGGCGATCGCAAATCGGCACAATGAGTATTGACCCCCTCGACCTATGGAGCCTCTGGGTTCCACTTTCACTACTCGGTCTGGTGATCTTGATGGCCGCTTACTTTGTTTGGATCAGCACTCGTTAATGTCGAATTGTTATGACGCTCTCTTTCGCTCAAAATGCGATCGCCCTGTTGATTGACTTGGCAGAGCGGGGAGAAATCGATCCCTGGGATGTCAAGGTGATTGATGTGATCGATCGCTTTTTGAGTCAACTCAAGCCTGCCGAAACTGTCGAAGCGGGGCGATCGCCCTTTGAGGCCGACCTATCCGTTTCAGGGCAGGCTTTTTTGTATGCCTCCATGCTAGTGTTGCTGAAGGCCGACAACTTGGCCCGTATGGAAGCAGAACGGGAGATGGCAGAGGAGGCTGAAGAACTGCTAGAGGCTGACCTCCAGGATGAGGAGCCCCTGCCCCTAAACTTAGAACGTCGCATCCGTCGTCGGGCGGTGGCTCGCCCTAGGGAGAGCCGTCGGGTCACCCTCCAGGAATTGATCGCGCAGCTTGAACTGATGGCGACAGCAGTTGCCGAAAGCAAGCCTCGCAAACGCAGCCGCCGCCCTCGGCCTCACTCTCGCAGCCAAGCGGTGCGTTCAATTACCCAACTGGCCCATCAGGAAAACCTGTCAGAAATTGCCGCAGTGCTGGAGCAGTTTCTTGCAGAATATTGGGAACTCGTCAGTCAGGGTGAAGAGTGGATGGAATTTGAGTTGCTGCTAGAGCGATGGGTCAACTCCGATGCGGTGGAATTGACCCGCCCTAGTGGACACTATTCGCCTCAGAGCGATCGCGTGGGTGTCTTTTGGGCGTTGCTCTATCTGTCTGCTCAGTCAAAGGTAGAGTTATCCCAGCAAGAATTCTATCGGGACTTGAAGGTTCGCAGTCTGGCTCATCTCTCAGAAGCAGAGTTAGCTAAACTGCTGACAGCGATCGCCCTTGATTAAGTCAAGCGCCGGCAGTCAGCCGCAAATGATTGTGTCTAGGGCGAAGCCTACCACTACGTTAGTTGTGCTTAAGCGGGTTTTGGGGCACCGCGCCCGGCGCGGTGCCCCAATACCCTTACTTATCCGGAATTCACGTTACCACTCGTTGTCTGCATAGAAGGCGCGAGAGACGTCTTGCACCCGTTGTCTGATGCGTTCAATTTCTGAAGCCGTCAACCGTTGCTTCCAGGTCAAAATATTGGCAAGGCTATCGCGTTTTAGGTCAACATACTCAACCTCTGGCTTGAGTGTATCTGACTGGTGAACAGAGGAATAGGACTGGATAACCGCTGCCGACTGCGGTGTGAACTCTAGGTTGAGCTGCTCAAAAATGGCCTGAAACCCTGCCAGAGGGTGTTGAGATAAGTCCTCATGGCGCACAAATAGCCATTCGGGATGGGTTTTCTGATAGTGCAAGATCACGTAGTGCAGCAATTTCCATAACAATGCGGCTTGATCAACGATGTCTTGCTGCACTTCCGTAAACTCAATAATTTCTGCCTCAAATGGGTAAAGATAGCGCTCCATCAAGAGGGGTTGATTGATCAGGTCTGAGAAGGGAAAATTCCAGTTTTTCACTTTCAGACTCCCTGCAAAAGCCGCAGGGTGCCGGATCATCACCAAAACATCGGCATTAAATCTCGAACTGAACCACTCTGCTGAGAACAGTGCGATCGGGTCCTTAATCAATGGCCGGATGCCAGATAGTCGATACTGGAGATGTTGGATGTAATTTTTCGCTTCCTCCTTGACCGCTTGTAGGGTTTTTGCTGATCTCAGTTGTTTGGGCAAATCATAGCGAAAGTCAAGGATGTTCTTAATGTAGCGATAGTACTGACCTTCATTCTCCTGGCACAGGTGAGTAAACCAGTAGCGAAACTGAACCTCACTCTCGTCTGTGTAATGTTTGACATTGAAAGGCTCATGGATATAGAGGACAGCCGGGGAACTCGCGATCATCCGACCAACCCATGTTGTTCCAGAGCGATGGGAACCTGTGACGAGGATTGGTTTTGAACGTCCCATGAAAAGCCTTCCTTGGAGGTGGGGTGAACTGGCAGGTGGCGATCGCTGCAAACTCTCGACAGACCACTCGTCACATATTGTATAGCGCTACACGCATAGGTTAGGACAACGCGTTTTACACCATGAGCGCGAGAGCATGTCATCGTTGCAGGCCCTCATCCCCTAGCCCCTGCTCCCAAGTTGGAAACAAGGGAGCCAAGCATCTCAAAGTCCCTTTCCTAAAGATGTGAGGTCTTACGGCTGACTTGGCGTGCGCCGCGCCCCTACTCCATTGCAGATTCCCATTGATTCGATTGCTGATTGTGAAAAAAAATAGCGTTTTTCTCAATCAGACTAGGAGATGCGATTTAGGATCAGGATGTCTTTTGGGTATTGAAAGGCAATCAAGGAGTGACTAAAGCGTTGCCACCTGATAATTTGCAACGTTAATTTGCAACAAAGCCATTGTCCATTGAACAAGCCGTAGGGAATCAACCTGTAGGGGATGCCGGCCTCAGCTTGGCTAAAGCCTGAGTTCTTCTCAATTCTATGTAGAATTTTCATTTCTTTTAATTCTTCCGATGAAGGGATCATGTTAATTCTGTGGCAAGGATTTATCGGCGGGATTTCTCTCAATAGCGTGACTTAGTATGGCAATGATCTCTTGACACATGGATGAATTGCATTCGGTTTTAGCTCGAACAAGCATCTTAGTTCTTAATTCACGAGCTTAATAATTTACAAGCGATTAATTTACAAGCGATTAAAGGTTTGCCAGGCTACTTAAAAGCATTCACAAGCAATTCACACAAGCTATCAAAGGCAATACGGGCGACTACGAACTGTTTAGGAGAATCATATGGCTCCAGTAGACGAAAAAGTCAACGTCAATCAGTCACCAGGAGGAGGGGCGGTCGATTCATCTCAGGGAAAAAATGGGAAAGCGAAGGCTGAGCATCCATCGGGCGATCGCCGTTTCAAGCAGCTCGATATTACGATGAAACGACACCAATACAAGCCTGATGCGCTGATTGAGGTGTTGCACAAAGCGCAGGAATCCTTTGGCTATTTAGAAGAAGATGTCTTGCACTATGTTGCCCGAGGGCTGAAATTGCCCCTAAGCAAGGTCTATGGTGTTGCTACTTTTTACCACCTCTTTTCTCTCAAACCGAGTGGTGCTCATACCTGTGTGGTTTGCCTGGGCACTGCTTGTTATGTAAAGGGCAGTGGCGATGTCTTGAAAGCGCTAGAGGAAAAGCTTGGTATCCACGCTGGGGAAACCACGGCGGATGGACAGGTTTCGCTGACAACCGCCCGTTGCATTGGAGCTTGTGGCATTGCGCCTGCTGTGGTGTTTGATGGGACAGTTGCTGGCAAGATTCAACCCCAAGACGCGTTAGCCAGGATTCAGGAGTGGAGCTAGGGTGACTGGGAGGAGCTATGGACTGGAACGAACTATTGGAAATTGCAGAACATGAGCGATCGCAACAAAAACCCATCCGGTTGCATTGTTGCACGTCAACGGGCTGTCGGGCTGCAAACTCCATCGCCGTCTTAAATGGTCTGCGCGATGCAGTGGATGAAGCGAAACTGGGCGATCGCGTTGAAGTGGTGGGGGTGGGTTGCATGGGATTTTGCAGCCGGGGGCCACTGGTGCAGATTGACCCCAATGATGACCTTTACGAAGAGGTGAAGCCCGATGAGGCGGCTAGCATTGTTAGCACGCTGACGGGAGGAACCACCTCTGCGATCAAAGGCGATACCCAACATCCCTTCTTTAGCCGCCAGATGAAGGTGGTGCGTCAGCACAGTGGCAAACTCGACCCCGAACGCATTGAAGAATACATCGCTGTCGGCGGGTATCAGGCGTTACACAAAGTGCTCTACGAAATGACACCGGCTCAGGTGGTGGAGGAGATCTCGCGGAGTGGGCTGCGCGGACGGGGCGGTGGCGGTTATCCCACGGGGTTAAAGTGGGCGACGGTTGCCAAAATGCCTGGAGAGCAGAAGTATGTAATCTGCAACGGTGATGAGGGCGATCCGGGCGCGTTTATGGATCGCAGTGTGATGGAGAGCGATCCCCACTTGGTGCTAGAGGGCATGGCGATCGCTGGATACGCGATCGGGGCCAACCACGGCTACATCTACGTCAGAGCAGAATATCCGCTAGCCATTGAACGATTGCAAAAAGCAATTCAGCAAGCGAAAAAATATGGTCTCCTGGGGAGTCAAATTTTTGATTCACCATTTGATTTCAAGATTGATATTCGCATTGGGGCAGGAGCCTTTGTCTGCGGTGAGGAAACAGCCCTAATCCAGTCCATTGAGGGTGGTCGTGGTAACCCCCGTCCGCGCCCTCCCTACCCTGCGCAGTCAGGCTTGTGGGGGTGTCCAACGTTAATTAATAACGTGGAGACGTATGCCAATATTGCGGCGATCATTAATCAGGGGGCAGACTGGTATGCCAGCATCGGCACAGAAAAGAGCAAGGGAACGAAGATTTTTGCCTTGACGGGGAAGATCCGCAACAACGGCCTGATCGAAGTGCCGATGGGCATTACCCTGCGAGAAATTGTCGAAGAAATGGGGGGCGGCGTTCCCGATGGAGACGTGAAGGCAGTACAGACCGGTGGCCCTTCCGGGGGGTGCATTCCTGCTTCCATGCTGGATACGCCGGTGGATTACGAGTCGCTGATGGCCGTTGGTTCCATGATGGGTTCTGGCGGCATGGTGGTGATGGATCAAACGACCAATATGGTCGAGGTGGCCCAGTTTTATATGGAGTTCTGTCGCGGTGAAACCTGCGGCAAGTGCATCCCCTGCCGAACGGGAACAGTGCAGCTTTATTCCATGCTGACGAAGATTCTCAATGGCAAGGCGACAAAAGCAGATCTAGACGCAATGGAAGCCCTCTGCTACATGGTGAAGGACACCAGCCTGTGTGGGCTAGGCATGAGTGCGCCTAATCCCGTCTTGAGTACGCTCAAGTACTTTCCAGAGGAGTACCGAGAGCGGTTGCAGGAGGCGATCGCCCCTACCCCTCCGGTTGAGCCAACAGAGCAACATGGCACGGCAACGGCGCCGGAATTACTCGCTCAGTAGCGCCTAGATGGATGGCGTCGCGTGATGGAACAGCCACGCTCTAACGTCGCAAATTCAAAGTTCAAAATCATCCAAGTTAGAGCAATCTAAAAGACAGAAAAAATGTATCCCAGGTGATCCAGGAGGAGATGAGTCTATGTCAGTCAAAACACTGACGATTGATGGAAAGGATGTGGCGATTGAAGAAGGCGCAACTATCCTGCAGGCAGCGAAGGAAGCCGGGGTTGCCATCCCAACCCTCTGTCACCTGGAGGGCGTCAGTGATGTGGGAGCCTGTCGCCTCTGCCTGGTAGAAATTGCTGGAACCAGCAAGCTTCTACCTGCCTGTGTGACTGAAGTGGCAGAAGGAATGCAGGTGCAGACGAATACCCCCAAACTTCAGGAGTATCGCCGCATGACGGTGGAACTCCTCTTTTCGGAAGGGAATCACTTCTGCTCGGTTTGTGTTGCAAACGGCAATTGTGAATTACAAGATGTTGCCATTCAAGTGGGAATGGATCATACTCGTTTTCCCTACCGTTTCCCCAATCGTGGCGTGGATATGTCCCATCCATCCTTTGGTATTGATCATAATCGTTGTATTTTGTGTACGCGCTGCGTCCGCGTGTGTGATGAAATTGAGGGGGCTCACGTCTGGGACGTGGCGCAGCGAGGAGCTGGCTGCTACATCGTCTCTGGACTCAACCAGCCCTGGGGAACGGTGGATGCCTGCACGTCCTGCGGTAAGTGTGTGGATGCCTGCCCAACAGGGGCCATTTTCCGTAAGGGCGAAACAACAGGTGAGAAGGAGCGCGATCGCGCCAAACTGGAATTCTTGGTCACCGCACGGGAGAAACATCAATGGATACGTTAACTCAGGCCACACTCACACAGCCCAAAATCCGGTTTGCCACAGTCTGGTTGGCGGGCTGTTCGGGTTGCCATATGTCCTTCCTCGACCTAGATGAGTGGCTGATTGAATTGGCACAACACGTCGATGTGGTCTACAGTCCAGTCGGCTGTGACTTGAAGGAATACCCCAAAAATGTGGATGTCTGTTTAGTGGAGGGTGGGGTTGCCAACGAAGACAACCTGGAACTATTGCTGCAAGTCCGTCAGCGCACCAAAATCTTGATTTCCTTTGGCGACTGTGCTGTCACTGCTAATATCCCCGCAATGCGGAACCTGATGGGAGGGGCCGATCTCGTGCTCAAGCGCGGCTACCTGGAACTGGCGGATGACACTCGCAAGCTGCCGCATGCACCGGGGATCGTGCCTGAATTATTGGATCGTGTCATGCCAGTCCATGAGGTGGTGCCGGTGGATATTTTCATGCCAGGATGCCCACCGTCTGCGGATCGAATTAAAGCCACGATTGAGCCGCTCTTAACAGGACACAAGCCCGTGATGGAAGGCCGCAGCATGATCAAGTTTGGTTAATGTCCAAAGTTGGGGAACGTGAGGAGAGACGCTATGAGCAGAACAGTTGTGATTGATCCCATCACGCGCATCGAGGGACACGCCAAAATCTCAGTCTTTTTGAATGATGCCGGTGAAGTGGACAACGCCCGCTTCCATGTGGTGGAATACCGGGGCTTTGAGAAATTTTGTGAAGGCCGCCCCTTCACTGAGATGGCCGGGATCACGGCACGGATTTGTGGCATCTGCCCTGTCAGCCATCTGTTGGCCTCTGCCAAAACGGGCGACAAAATTCTGGCGGTGAAAATTCCCCCCACGGCTGAAAAGCTGCGTCGCATGATGAACTTGGCCCAACTCACCCAGTCCCACGCGCTGTCGTTCTTCCACCTTAGCAGTCCCGATTTCCTCTTGGGTTGGGACAGCGATCCGGCTAAGCGAAATGTGTTTGGCTTGATTGCCGAGAATCCCGATCTTGCTCGGGCTGGGATTCGTCTGCGTCAGTTTGGGCAAACGATGATTGAAATCCTCGGTGGACGTAAGATCCACGCTGCCTGGACAGTTCCTGGTGGGGTGCGCGAACCCCTCTCTGCAGAGGGCCAACAATGGATTCGCGATCGCCTGCCTGAGTCCTTCGAGACGGTTCATTTAGCCCTTTCCCTGTTTAAAACCCTGCTCGACACGCAACTGAAGGACGAAATCCACTACTTTGGTGAATTTCCCTCGCTGTTTATGGGACTTGTTGGCAAACACGGCGAATGGGAACACTACAGCGGTCATTTACGCTTCACAGATAGCCATGGCAACATTGTGGCTGATCAGTTATCCGAGGATGACTACCAGGAGTTTTTAGGTGAGGCGGTGGAACCCTGGTCGTACTTGAAATTCCCGTACTACAAACCGCTAGGGTATCCGGCAGGAATGTATCGCGTGGGGCCGCTGGCCCGGTTGAATGTGTGCAGTCACATTGGCACAGAACAGGCCGATCGGGAATTGCAGGAGTACCGCGATCGCTTTGGTCGCATTCCTACCTCATCCTTCATCTATCACTACAGCCGGTTAATTGAAATCCTCGCTTGTTTGGAGAAAATTCAAGAGCTGGTGAATGATCCAGAGATCAGGAGCGATCGCGTCCGTGCCAATGCTGGGATCAATAATTTAGAAGCAATTGGCGTCAGTGAAGCACCACGGGGAACCCTGTTCCATCACTACAAAGTAGACGAAAACGGATTGATTGAAAAAGTCAATCTCATCATTGCGACTGGACACAATAATTTGGCGATGAACCAAACTATTACCCAAATTGCCAAACAATACATCCGCAACAATGAAATCACAGAAGGGATGTTGAATCGCATTGAAGCTGGGATTCGTTGTTTTGACCCCTGCCTTAGTTGTTCAACTCACGCTGCCGGACAAATGCCCCTGCACGTCCAGCTCATTGCATCGGATGGGACAGTTTTACAGGATGTATATCGTTAGGATGAATTAGGGTCTGACGTAACGCATCGGACGCAAACAATCGATCACGACGCTCGCAATTCGACCGAGACCGACTATCCCCACCACCACCATGACGACTAAAGTAACCAACCTCGAAGAACTGCAAGCGCTCATCCAACGGGTCAAGGCAGCGCAAGAACGCTACGCAGGATTTACGCAAGAACAGGTCGATACCATTTTCAAAAAAGCGGCTCTCGCAGCAAATGCTGCTCGCATTCCCCTAGCCAAGCTCACCGTTGCAGAAACGGGTATGGGTATTGTGGAAGATAAGGTGATCAAAAATCACTTTGCGTCTGAAATTATCTACAACAAATACAAGTCGGAAAAGACGTGCGGAATTATTGAAGAAGATCGATCCTTTGGTATTCAAAAAATAGCCGAGCCTGTCGGCATTCTGGCTGGCATTGTGCCCACGACTAACCCCACGTCTACAACCATTTTTAAGGCGTTAATTGCCTTGAAAACACGCAATGGTATTATCTTTTCGCCCCACCCCCGCGCTAAGCAGTGTTCGGTAGAAGCGGCGAAGGTTGTATTGCAGGCGGCGATCGCCGCCGGAGCACCGGCAGACATCATCGGCTGGATTGATGAACCCACCGTCCAACTCTCCCAGGCATTGATGCAGCACGACGACATCAAGCTCATCCTGGCCACAGGTGGCCCTGGAATGGTGCGAGCCGCCTACTCTTCAGGGCGTCCGTCGCTCGGTGTGGGCGCGGGCAATACCCCTGCGTTGATCGACTCCACCGCACACATCAAAATGGCGGTCTCTTCCATTATCCTCAGCAAGACCTTCGACAATGGCATGATCTGCGCCAGTGAACAGTCGGTGATTGTGGTGGATGATATTTATCAGGACGTGCGGGATGAATTTATTGAACGGGGTGCCTATTTCCTGTCGCCAGAGGAGCGATCGCGCCTTGCCGACGTGATTCTCATCGATGGACACCTCAATCCTGAGGTCGTTGGTCAACCCGTCGAAAAAATCGCCAGCATGATTGGTCTGACGCTCCCCCCGCAAACCCGTCTGTTGATTGCCGAAGTCGAAGCCATTGGCTTCACAGAACCCTTCTCCTTTGAAAAGCTCTGCCCCATTCTGGCCATGTACCGCGCCAAGGATTTTGACGATGCGGTAGACAAAGCAACTCGTCTGGTGCAGTTTGGCGGACGCGGGCACACCGCTGCACTCTACACTAACCCCGGCAACAAGGCCCACATTCGCAAATTTGAAGACAGTGTGCAGACGGCTCGCGTCCTGATCAATACGCCCTCTTCGCAGGGGGCGATCGGAGATCTCTACAACTTCCGCCTCGACCCGTCGCTCACCCTGGGATGCGGCACTTGGGGCGGCAATTCGGTTTCTGAAAATGTGGAACCACGTCACCTGCTGAATATCAAGACCGTTGCAGAGCGGCGCGAAAATATGTTGTGGTTTCGCGTGCCGCCCAAGATCTATTTCAAGTTTGGCGCACTGCCCGTGGCCTTGCGAGAACTGAGCAATCGCAAACGAGCCTTCATCGTTACCGACAAACCCATTTACGAACTGGGCATGACCCACGACATCGAGGATGTACTGGATGACATCGGTGTGAAATATGACATCTTTTACAATGTGGAACCCGATCCCTCTCTCGATACGGTGAACCGTGGGCTGGAGTTAATGCGGACCTTTGAACCGGATGTGATCATTGCCATTGGGGGCGGCTCTCCGATGGACGCCGCCAAAATCATGTGGTTAATGTACGAGCATCCTGAAATTGAGTTCGAAGGGTTGGCGATGCGCTTTATGGACATCCGAAAGCGGGTCTACCAATTGCCGCCGCTGGGCAACAAGGCCATCATGGTGGCTATTCCCACCACTTCAGGGACAGGTTCAGAAGTCACGCCCTTCGCCGTGGTTACCGATCGCCGCCACAATATCAAATATCCCCTCGCGGATTACTCCCTCACCCCCACCATGGCGATCGTTGACCCCGAACTTACGATCAATATGCCCAAGAGCCTCACGGCCTACGGTGGCATTGATGCTCTGGTGCATGCCCTGGAGGCCTATGTCTCCGTTCTGGCCTCGGAATACACCAATGGCCTTGCGCTGGAAGCGATTCGGCTACTATTTAAATACCTGCCGCGGGCATACCACCAGGGCCAGACAGACTTGAAAGCGCGGGAAAAAGTCCACTACGCCGCGACGATGGCAGGCATGGCGTTTGCGAATGCATTTTTGGGGGTTTGTCATTCCATGGCGCATCAACTAGGGGCTACCTTTCACATCCCGCACGGGTTAGCAAATGCGTTCATGATTTCGTATGTGATTCGATATAACGCTACGGATGCTCCCTTCAAACAAGCTATCTTCCCACAATACAAATACCCCAATGCAAAGTGGCGCTATGCGCGGATTGCAGACTACTTAAATTTAGGTGGGGAAAGTGAGGAGGAGAAGTGCGATCGCCTCATTGCTGCTGTCGAAAGCCTAAAACGTCACGTGGAGATTCCTGGCAGCATCCGCGAGTATCTCAATGGCGACGATACCCTGTTCTATGCCCAGGTCGATCAGATGGCAGACCAGGCATTCGACGACCAATGCACCGGAGCAAACCCCCGCTATCCTCTGATTAGCGACCTGCGCCAGATGCTGATCGATGCCTACCACGGCAAACCCATTCCCCCAGTTGCCGAACCGATTTTAACCAACGGACATCGTCAGGACGTGGATCTTGAGACTGGAGCAGCGCTAGCATAACGCGAACTTGGGTTGTAGGCGTTTGCGAGGGTCGCACGTTGCGCGATCCTCGCAAACGCCTACTTTTTGATGCTTCTGATGCTTCCCCACAACTCGGAAGCTTTTTTGCAGGGTTGGTTGCCTAAGATACCCATAGCTTGTTGAAAATTGCGATGTCTGCCAGTTGCAGCGACCACTTCGCCAGAATCAAGCCCACGCTTGA
This sequence comes from Synechococcales cyanobacterium M55_K2018_004, assembly GCA_015295905.1. Lineage (GTDB taxonomy): Bacteria > Cyanobacteriota > Cyanobacteriia > Elainellales > Elainellaceae > DVEB01. Next base: position 12,719 of record DVEB01000128.1, on the reverse strand, counting down.
TCTGCCGACGATGGTTTCAGCACTTCCTTCAGACATCCCCCTAAACCCAACCCCACTCAACTGCTTATCATTGCTATGCGGTCTTCAGTTTCTTGGACAATTGGTTTAATTCACCTCACCTCTCTGCTAACGATTCCAGTCGCAGCACACCAGGCGATCGCCCAAGAGTATCCGTCTTGTTTCATGATCACTAGCTCTGGACGAATGCTTGACCTAACAGAGCTTTGCCAGTCTCTACCCCCTACCCCCTCAGCCCACAGCAGCGCGTCCATGGACAGAGGCGGCGGTGCAGGAACTCTACCCCCTACACCCCCAGCCCACAGTGATACGCAGCATGCGCGCACCATCCGCCTATCGCCCACAGCTCCAGCCCACCACTATACCCAACCAACCGTCGAAGTACGGGGTTCAGACGACCATTGGCTCTCTGGATTAAATATGGTGCGACGTTATGCGCCAGACCAGTGGAGTGGCTACGTGCTGAACCGTGGCCCACACGGGTTTGAGGAACCTAGCAGGGGCAATAGACAGAATGGCATCAGTGATGGTGGCAGCAGTGGCAGTGGCAACTGCGATCGTTTTGATCAATTGGACGCTAGTGGACGACGCTGTGGTGGGCGAGCAGCGAGTGAACGGCCAGGCGGGCGATAGCAACATGGGTGTTTCTGATCTAGCCGCGATCGCCCGCCTGCGGCAAAACTGGCTCACCTCTAGGGCGATCGCTTTCCCCCCGTGACATTCTGCAACAGCCGAATCCACAGATCATCTACGCTACAGACAACCACTCTGGTAATTCCGTCAGACGACTGGGCACTCTAAAAACGATTCGCCTAGCGCATAAACGCTAGGCTATCTTATCAGCCCAAATTGGTGTCATCGTTTAGCCCCCCCTAAGCATCGAAGGTATTATCTCTAGTATTTTGTCTGCCAGTAGATTATTCCTTGTGATCTAGATCCTCAGTAACATTTGCTCGACCATTCTTAGGAGAGTTTATGCAACGCCATCAATCCATGACAGAGGTAACGGGACGAGTAGGCAAAGTGATAGGAAACATTCTAGTTCCAGCAAAAGGAATCATTACCGTCAGAATTGTGGGAGATACTCTGCAAATTTCTACCAAAAGTGGTCTGGAGAAATCAGAGTCTTGGATCAGAATTCAGAATATTGATAGTATTCAGATTACTGAAGCTCCCGAATATACCTTACTGGGCGTAGGTATCTTTCTGGCCCTGGGCGGATTGATCAGGTTGCTGTCAGACGTTTTTCTTGGCTTTATGCTACTGGCAATTGGTGGGGCCTGCATTGCCTATGCCTTTACCAATAAACGTCGCTTACTGGCAATCTATAGTATTCGTCAGACGATTGCTATTTTCATGAATCATTCACTCGATAGCTATCAGCAATTTGCCAAAAATCTGCTGGAAGCTACACGTCAGTTCACGGCTCCACCTCAGTCAGCAACTGCTAGTACACTCCGCACTGCTCCTGCTCGTCCTCCGATGTCAGGGAAGGCAATCAGGACTCAAGCTCAAGATACTCGAGTTCACTAGCACTGCTATCTAGGCAGCCAACAATGCCAACCATGCTTGCATCCTTCTCTCAACCCGGAAGCCTTTTTGCAGGGTTAGCAACCTAAGATACCTATAGAGCGTTGGAAGTGGCCATGTCTCGTCATCTGGAGCGACTCCTTCAATTAGATGAATGTTTGAGATCTGGACAACGCTGGACGGCGGAAACGTTGGCGCAGCGGCTAGAGGTGAGTGAGCGCACCGTACGGAGTGATATCGCCTTCCTGCGCGATCGCTACGGTGCACCACTGGAGTTCAGCAAGGCCAAGGGGTTTTATTACACGGACCCGGCATGGCGACTGCCAACTATCACGCTCAGCAAGGGCGAACTCTTTGCCCTGACCCTAGGAGCCAGAATGCTGGAGGTATACGGTGGTTCTGCCTATGCTCAGGATTTGCGGTCGGCGATCGCCCGTCTAGCGGAACGTCTACCAGAACAAACTTGGGTGAACCTCCAGCAGGTAGCTGAGGAACGCATTCTGTTTCGCGCTGGCGCAGAAGTGAACCTCGACCCCGACATCTGGCACCAGCTAGAGGCCGCCTGCCAAACCCACAAAACCGTGCAGATGACTTACTACACTGCCAGCCGCAACACCACCTCAGAGCGCAAGCTCAACCCCTACGTGCTGCACATTTACCGAGGCACGAATCCCTATGTAATCGGCTATTGCCACTCGCGGCAAGAGGTGCGCTGGTTTCGGGTAGACCGGATTAAGCACCTCCAGGTGTTGGATGAAACCTTTGTGCCCGATCCCACCTTTGATGCCAAGGATCACTTAGAGATGATCTTTCAGCACGAGGCGGGCGGAGCGCCGCTACCCGTTGCCATCTGGTTTGACGCGGTCACTGCACCCTATATCCGTGAACGCCGCTGGCATCCCACCCAGGAAATTCAGGAACACCCAGACGGCTCGCTGACGCTGCGAATGGTGGTGCGGGGGCTGAATGATCTGAAGCGCTGGGTGCTGGGCTATGGCAAGGGCGCAAAGGTGCTGGAGCCGCCGGACCTAGTGAAACTGGTCAGGGATGAGGTAGAACGGATGAACTATAATTATTCAAAATTCTTAAACCAATGCAACGGAACAACGAAAGAGTAGTTTGAGGGAGAAAAAACGTGAACTTTCTAGAAATTCAATTCGCAATCATTGGCAAAACATTGCCTGCGGATCATGGGTATGCCCTCTATTCTGCAGTTAAGCAATTGCTGCAAGGATCTGAAGAGCGGTCATGCCCTGGTGATTTACCACCTGAGGTTCGACTATCCAGCATTCCAGGGATACCGGATCGGGTCGGCATGATCTATCTGAATCGATACTCTCGCTTTCGGTTGAGATGTCCATCGGAACAGGTTCAAATCTGGTATCGGAGCTTGCAAAATCAGGTGTTGGATATTCGTGGACATCTGATTCGGCTGGTGCGCCCACGAATTACTCTACCAGAGCCCAGTGAAGTGCTAGCTGCGCGACTGGTGACGTTTAAGCTGAGTGCTATTGACCATGCAGATGTGCCTCGATATTTTCTAGAGTCCTGCCAAAAGGGGTTAAAACAATTGGAAATTAGTGGGAAAGCGTTTATTCCCAGTGATGCCAATGGTGACTTGGCTAGGCGCAGCTTACAAATTAAGGGCAAAAAAGTCGTGGGCTACAGCGTAGTTGTTGAGAACCTGAGTGCTGAGGACTCGTTGAAGCTGCAATGGCACGGATTAGGTGGACGGCAGCATTTTGGCTGTGGCTGGTTTTACCCAGTGAAGGAGGGTTTAGATGCCGCCTAATTCCACACCACCGAAACTAAAGCCAGATATTCTTTTAGCAAAATCCTCGCTACCAGGAAATCCTGACTGGAAAGGAACCCATCATCTGATCGGCCACACGGCAGCAGTTGTGGAGTCAGTGACAACCCTGGTTGATACCTTAGGCTCAAATTTGCTCCAGCAGTTTGGATCGAGTCATGACTTTGAAGCCCTGCGGGCGACTGCCCGACTGGCTGCTTATCTTCACGACTGGGGCAAGGCCAATGACCACTTTCAAATGGTCGTGAGAAATGATCTGACCTCATTGCCCGCCCAATATCGGCGCAATCCACTGCAACATCCGCAGATGATTCGTCATGAGGTGGCTTCTGTATTGCTAGCCTGGGAATTCCGAGAATGGCTTGTCCAATGTCCAAATGCTGACTTGATGACGGCGATCGCTGCTGCAGGTGGGCATCACCTCAAGCTAGGCGGTAAGCAGGGTCAAGACACCAGTGAACTGGGGGAAGTTCGGGATGGTACTGGAGATACCTGCCTTTACTGGTATGTTCATCATCCTTACTTCCGCAGGCTGATTCGCTATGGAGTCAGAACGCTGGGGCTACCTGGAAAAATTCCCCCCTTTCGGTTCTCGCAGCGATGGGAGATTCACGAAATCAAGCGAGAAAAACGTCAGGCAGTCCTCAATGCGTTGGAGGATTGGGAGCCAGATACTACATTCCTGGCGGTGATCAAAGCATTACTTGTAGCGGGCGATGCCATTGGTTCAGCATCAGCACAGGTTGCGATTAACATCCAGCAATGGGTTCAAGAAGAATTGGCGAATACCCTGACAGAAGCTGATCTCCAGCAGGTCATTGACGCACGGCGAGGCAATAATCCGCTGCGGCAGTTCCAGGTTGACCTAAAGGAAAAGTCTACGCGGGTGACGATGGCGCGGGCAGGATGTGGCACGGGAAAAACCCTCGGAGGCTACAACTGGGCACAGCGCCATGCTATCGGACGCAAGTTGTTCTTTTGCTACCCCACGACTGGCACTAGCACAGAGGGCTTTCTGGACTATGTGCACAACCAAGTGGAAGCAGAGCTTTTGCACTCTCGCTCAGCCGTTGATTTGGAGCTGGCCTGCACGGGTGAGGAAGTGGAAAATGGCGATGGAGAAATTAACGAGGCTGCACAGAAGCTAGACTCATTCAAAGCTTGGGGAGCAAAGGTCAATGTTTGCACCGTTGATACGGTCTTGGGATTACTGCAATGCAATCGTCGTCCTATGTATTGCTTTCCGGCGATCGCCAATGCTGCTTTTGTCTTTGATGAAGTCCACTGCTACGACGACGCATTATTCGGAGCTTTGCTGCGATTTCTCAACGTCGTTAAAGCGCCAATTTTACTTATGTCTGCCTCGTTTTTACCGGCGCAGGTGGAGGCAATTCGGAAGGCAGTGGGAGAGCCTGTTGAGATTATCCAGGGGCCGCAGGATATTGAACACCTGCCCCGCTACCGGTTCCATGAGCTAGCACAGCCGGACTGGGAGCGTATCAAGCAAGAACTGGCTAACGGCGGTAAAGTTCTGTGGGTGTGCAACCAGGTGAATACGGCGATCGCTGTCTATCAGCAAGCCAAAGCTTGGGGACTTCGACCCCTGCTCTATCACAGCCGCTTTCGCTATGGCGATCGTGTCGAACACCATCGGGCAGTCGTGGATGCCTTCAAACAAAATCAGCCCGTCCTGGCAGTCACCACGCAGGTAGCAGAAATGTCACTGGACTTGTCCGCAACGCTCCTAGTGACTCAAATTGCCGACCCCGCAGGTTTAATCCAGCGGTTAGGACGGCTCAACCGTCAGTACTGTGGTCATGCGTTGGATGCGCTCTTTTACCCCGACGACAAGGTAGGTTTTCCCTACAGCGCAGATGAGCTAGATGCAGGCTTGGCGCTGGTGCGAGGGTTTTCTGGTGAAGTCAATCAGGCACAACTGGCTGCCTGGCTAGAGAAACTTAATATTCAAGGCACACCGAAAGATCACTTTGTCTGGCTAGATGGCAAATGGAAAACGTACCCCGCACCCTTGCGTGAAGCGGGCTATACCGTAACCGCACTGCTCGAACAGGATCAAGGGACGATTGCTCAGCTCAAATCGAGTGAACTGCCCCGATATACCGTTCCCTTACCCACCAAGAACATCAAAGGTTGGCCGCGCCACAAGAAGGGGTATCTCATCGCCCCTAAGGAGCAGTGGGGCTATTCCTCAGAGTTGGGAGCTTATGAATTAAAGGAGAGGAAAGCGGTATGATCTACATGTGCTTACCACAGATGCTTCATGCGTTGGGCACGTTGCCGCTAAACTCTGAAAACGCCAAGCTGGGATTGTAGTTCAGGCCAGTCCAGTAGTGAAATGAGCCAACTTTCCCTTTTTCAACAGGCGACTGAATTGCTAGAAACTCAGAAAAAAACTTAGAGCCAATTTCCTTCCCCACGCCAGTAGTCGCCAAAAGGTTAGGAATTTCTAGTAGTGCGCTAAACCGCGCCAAGAATACAGGGAAACTGCCGTACGCCTGCCAGTTTGAAGGCAGTAAAGCCCTAGTTTACTTTGATCGCCACGAGAGAGGCAGGGATTACTGGATAGTTCTTAAGAAAAAGAGGTGAGCTCTTGAGCAAATTTACCCTATCTATTTTTGACCCCAATTTCCTGCTGCCCCATCGGGCAGGGGTTGCAGGGTTAGCCCTAGCGCTATCCGAACTGGAAAGCCAACATGATCAGGCTCCATTGAAATGGAAGATCACCAATGAAGCAGTTGAACTGCAATGGGAAAGGAGTGATCAAGCCGTTGTGAAATGGCTACTTGATCAAACCTATCGGATTAATAGCCAAGGTTATCTGGAAGTTCCTGCCCTCAAGCTAGATGAGCAGGGACAATATACCTTCACTCAGGGTGTGTTATCGACTTTTCTCCAGCACTCACAACAGCGAAAACTAGATAGTGCTTCTGTAACCCGCACATTCTTGATTGATCCAGATCAGCCAGAAATTCAGATTGATGTGAAGCCATTGTTGAGCTGCTATTACACCAGTGAGATGAAGGATGCCTTTAACAATAAGGGTGCCTTCAAGAAAGAAATTGCACTAAAGGGGAATCATTTACCCGGCTTAGTGGAATGCTTTGTCAATGGACCTTATCAGGAATCCCCCGAAGGTTTTCTGGCCTTGCTGTTTCTGCCCCTTGCCTGCGGCTACTACAAGCTGCCACCTCAAACTGTTGGAGGCAAACTGTCAGGACGGTCAGCATTGGTCATTCCTGATGTTCAAAACTTGACGCACTGGGTCAACAGTCGTCGAGCCATGCCAGGGCGCACCTATCGAGACTTTCGCAGCAGTGGTGCCGGAGAATCTGCCTTGCACTTTCTGCTGCAAGAGAAAGTTGTGGAAGAAGCCCAACAGTTTCGGGTGAACTACTGCGAAGTCTATCAATTGGGCAAGCAGGTTTGGGATGCTCAGCAATCTTACCTGAAACAGGCAGTGTATCGCGTGCAGGTCACTGATGAAGTGCTGCATTTGTATGAAGTAGCACGGCAGGTCTTTCCAGCGCTCGTTCGACAAACCGAAAACGGAGAAACCTGGCTGGCTGTTTCCAAAACACTGCCCTGGATTTGTGACAACTTGATTGCTGGCAAACCCTGGTATGCAGGCTTTTTTGAGTTTCGTAAACGTAACGGAGTCTATGAACGCAAAGGATTGGTAACAATGACTGAATACCTGGATTCTAAAGAACAAGTGCTGTTTGATGTGGTGCAGGGTGCGTTTAGCAAATACCTGTACGGACAGATTCAGCAAGCCAAGAAACAAGAGCGCTCCTTGGATTATGGGCAAGTGACGGATAAGGTAATCTATCGATTTCAACGCCCCAGCACACAGCAGGAATTTGCGACAGCGTTGGTCGATTTCTTAAGCCAGTTTCGCAGCAAAGCAGCACGTGATAAGGGACCTCAGATTTTTCACTGGGTACACCGGGAGGAAAACTGGCGACGGGCACGGGATCTCGTGTTGCTGGCGATCGCCACCTATACGAGTAGGAAAGGAGATGACCTCGATGGAGTAGAAGTTCCAATTGAATCTTCTGCTGAACCAGAAGGAGATGGGGCTGAGATGTTTTCAATGAGTGTGTAAAACCTACTAGGCTTGACATGGTAAAGAAGGTGTTCAACCGCATTCGTGGTACTACGCCGAATATTGAGCAGGCTGCCAAGCATCTCAGAAAACACCAACCCCCAGCAGAATCTTGCTGATGGGAGGCACTGAGAAATAAAAAGCTGCATAGCTTGCGTTTTCGTCTTCTCCCAACGTTGGGAGAAGGGGCTAGGGGATGAGGGCAATCAACCATAATACCAACCCCCAAACACTTAATTTCAAGGAGACTCAAATCATGACCAAACATTTGTTTGCCACTATTGTCACTGCGACTGCTATTGCTGCCAACAATCGAGGTGAAGGAGACGGTAGTACCCTGTCAACGCTGCAAAAAATCACGCGCGGCAATGACCAATACACCACCGTGAGCGCCGAGGCAATTCGCTGGGGATTGCGGGAGTATTTTCAAAATCACTGTGAGGCTGAAACCAACCGTACATTCGACCCCGATGTGGATAAGTACAGCTTTAAGAAGGAACAGTTTAACGCTGAAGAGTACATTGACGATGACCTATTCGGCTATATGGATGCTAAGAAAGGCAAAGACAACGAAGATGCCACAACCAAGCGGCGGGGTGCTCTAGAAGTTAGCCGCGCCATCAGCCTTGACCCCTACTGGGGTGACGTTGCCTTTGGCTCTAAAGGCGGCGAAAAGGGCAAAACGTCGATCCACAGCACTGAAGTTCACTGCACGGCTTACCAATACACCATTGCCCTCACCCCAGAGAGTCTAAAGAAACCAGAACGTGCTCTACTAGCACTGGATGCCATTGGCGCTGTGCGTCATGTGGGTGGTAACCATGCTCGCTTTTTGTATGACTTCCGCCCGGAGTCTATTGTCATTCGCATTACCGATGATCCCAGCCCTTGGATTATGGATGTCTTCAAGCGAGTTGGTGATTCGGTAGGCTGTCCCCGCTTGGTTCGGTTGGTTGAAGTGGGTGACGTGAAAGCCGATGAAATTCTCGTTGGTGGCGAAATTGCCGATACCCCCTATGGCGAGCAGTTGGGCAATTTGGGAGTCGGAGTTTATCGTGGAGTCAAAGAAGCAATCGCGGCAGCCAAGCAAAAGCTAATGATTCCGTCAAAGGAGCCTGCACAATGAGTTCCCTATCTGTTTCTCGCGAAGTCTTGGATGGTATCACTGCTCTAGCCCAGCAGTTTAACTTGTCCCCTGAGGAGTTGCTGACTCAAATGATTCAGGGCAAGTTGGTGATTATTGACGCTGATGAGCTAGAAGACTTGCTGGATGTGAAAGACGCCATCCTTGCAGAAGCCGATCCGGAAAATCAGGAACGAGTTACCTGGGAAGACGTCAAGCAGGAGTTGAACCTGTGAGCCGTTATCGGATTGAGTTTTTGAAAACAGCCCAAAAGGAACTGCTTAAACTTCCGCAGGATGTTCAACGACGCATTGCAGCCAAAATTGATGCCCTTGCGATGGATCCTTATCCTCCAGACAGCAAAAGGCTGAAAAACGGAAATGGGCGCTTGCGGATACGAGTGGGAGACTACCGTGTCATTTACCGTCTTGAGGAAGACCGGTTGGTCATCTTAGTTATCAAAATTGGTCATCGTCGTGATGTTTACAGGTAATCAAGACAGATCTAAACTATGCAACTTTACCTAGATTGTCCCTGCACTAGCTTTCCTCGCAGCTTTGCACGAGACTTCAAGGAAACCTATCGCTACCCACCTCCCTCTACTGTCTATGGCTTCCTGCTGTCCCTAGTAGGGGAAATCGATATGGATAAACATCGGGGAGTAAGGCTGGCAATTGGCATTATTGGCGACGATCTGCCGATTTCTCGAATTCTAAGGAAGCAGCGGCACCACAAGTTCAGTAAAACTCACTTGGGGACTTACCCAACCGGCAAGTTCTCAAAACCCAATCATCATGAATTGCTCACGGATTTACAGGCAGTTGTTCGAATTGATTCCAGTGAGGAAGCGGGAACAGTGAAGCTAGCTGACCGAGTGGCGATCGCCCTTTCCACCCCCGCTCAAATCACTCGCTTCGGCGGGCTGAGCCTAGGAGAATCCTGGGCAATGATTAATGGTGTACGTGCTTACCGCGAAACCGATGGCCCCATTCGCTGGCTGATCAAAGACAACCGTGGACTCATCAGCTTACCGATTTGGATTGATCGCCAAACCACTCAGGGCATCTTTCAGCGATTTAGCCGAAGCGAGGAATTTCACCCAGACTGTTGGGTAACGATTCCCAAACCTGCTGTGGCACCTGATGCAAGGAAAGGGAAACGATCGCCCCGTAAATCCCAGTCCTAGTCCACACCACGCTTCTGAACCTTGACAACTGAATACTAGACCTCCCCCTACCAAAACCACAGATGCCATTAGGCGTTCTCCCACTTTCTGACAACTGGTAAGACTGGCAATCCATACCAGTGACTTTTCAGGAACAACGCTATGCTAAGGGTGAGTCACTAGTTCCTGACGCATTCATACGATCGTGATGGCCAACCGCGATCGCCCCTGCATGTCCCCCCAAGCTTATCTAGAGTGGGAAGCCCAGCAGCCAGAGAAATACGAGTATCTCAATGGCGAAGTCTATGCCATGACAGGAGGGTTCCTGCCCCACAACAACCTAGCCGTAAACTTAACGACGCTGCTCAAAGCCCACCTGCAAGGCAAAGGCTGTAAAGTGCGGATGGCAGACGCAAAGCGAGGAAGTGGCGCCATAACGTCAGAACAACACTCCCCTAAGGAAAATTTTGCGGATATTAGTGTTCGATCAAACGATCGCTCTTCTTTTTCTATCATTCACCTCTAACTCCATCAATCAATTCCTGGAAACTATTGAAATACAAGCGTATCAGGTCAAAAAGATCCGTAAGAGTGCAGAGCAGTCAGGTCAGGAATTACTCGACGAGTGTATGTAGCGATGGGTAACTGCTCATCCCTCACATGAAATTCCTGAAAATGATAACAGCGACAACAGATCCTGCAATGGAGCAGGACACAATTCGTGTGAATGCACTTCATGCTCTAGCGTATTGCCCGAGATTATTCTATTTAGAAGAAGTTGAGGAACTTTACACACAAGATGCATCCGTCTTTGCAGGCCGCAGATTGCACACAGAAATTGAAAAGGAAGAAGGAGAGTGGCAAGCACTTGTCCTGGAGAATGCAGAATTGGGATTGCGCGGAAAAGTAGATGCCTTGCGGACTCGCAGTGGACAAACAATTCCCTACGAGCATAAACGGGGACGGTGTTATCGCGATCGCCAAAACCAACCCCAAGCTTGGGAGAGCGATCGCCTGCAAATCCTAGCCTATGCCTGCTTAATTGAAGCGTGCCTCAACATTACAGTCCCAGAAGGACGCATCCGCTATCACGCCGATAATGTGCTCGTGAAAGTACCTGTCAATGCCACTGGACGGCAAGAAGTCCGCGATGCCATTCAACGGGCGCGAGTGTTGCGCCAGAGCATAGAGCGTCCACCCATTACGACAAACGAAAATTTATGTGTCCGCTGTTCTCTGGCTCCGGTCTGCTTGCCAGAGGAAGTGCGTTTAAGTCGTGACCCTGACCATGCGGCGGTGAGGTTGTTTCCAGAGGATGACGACCGGGAAATCATTCACATTCTGGAAGCAGGAACCTGTGTAGGCAAAAGTGGTGAACAACTTAAAATTACCCGACGCGATCAGACTACAGATACAATGCCTGCTCGTCAAGTCGGACAGCTAGTGTTACACAGCTTCGCGCAAATTTCAACGCAAGCTCTTTACTTTTGTGCAGAGCAGCAGATTGGCGTGCATCTTATCTCTGGGGGTGGGCGCTACCTAGGCAGCTTTGATACCCGCCAAGGCAGTATTCAGCGCCGGATTCGACAGTACCAGGCGCTGAATAAGCCTGATATGTGCCTGCAACTAGCTCGACAGTTAGTGCTGTGTCGGGGGCAGAGCCAGCGTAAATTCCTGATGCGTGGCCAGCGGGGCAGTGACACCATTCCTCAGCTAGAGCAGGCGATTGAGCAGATGCAACGGGTGTTGAAGCAAGTTCCCCAGGCAAATTCTTTGAGTTCATTATTGGGATTAGAAGGGAATTTAGCAGCACAATACTTTGACGCATTACCGCATCTACTGGCAGATGGGATAGCACCAGAATTTCAATTTTCTGGACGCAATCGTCGCCCACCGAAGGATCGGTTTAATGCGCTGTTGAGCTTTGGTTATTCGCTGCTGCTCAAAGATGTTATGAATGCCATTCTGGTTGTTGGTCTAGAACCTGCTCTTGGCTTCTATCATCAACCCCGCACTCAAGCTCCGCCGCTCGCATTAGATCTGATGGAAATCTTTCGCGTGCCGCTAGTAGACCTTGTAGTGATGGGTTCGATGAATCGAGGACAGTGGGATGCCAAGACCGATTTTGAAGTGCGGGGTGGTCAGGTTTGGCTAAGCGATAGTGGGCGACGTAAATTTATCAATCTCTACGAACGTCGCAAGGACGAAAGCTGGAAGCACCCTGTTATCGGATATTCGCTCACCTACCGACGCCTATTTGAACTAGAAGTGCGTCTTCTGGAAAAGGAATGGTGTGGTGAAGGCGGTTTGTTTGCTCAGTTGGTAATTCGCTGAGGTGAACCAATGTCGGAAAGCAAAAACTACTACATGATTTGCTACGATATCCGCGACCCAAAACGCTGGCGCAAAGCCTTTAACCTGCTCAAGGGGTATGGTGAAAGTCTGCAATATTCCATCTTCCGTTGTCGGCTGACGCAGCGCGATCGCGAAAAGCTACGCTGGGAGTTGGAAAAAATTCTCACCCAGGAAGACAGCCTCCTGATTGCTGGGTTGTGCGATCGCTGTGTGGAACGGATTCAAGCCTGCAATCGCCCCGAAACCTGGACAATCCCGAAAGAAAAACACCGTATTTTCTAAATGCAAGCACCGCTGCTTGTTGAGGTCAAGGGCGATCGCTCATTGAGTGAATCGCCCTTGAAAGCAGGCTTTGGCTGCAATGTGCCAGAGAATAGGTGCTTGCATCGGCTGAAATGCCCACTACTTGCGACTTTTGGCTCAGCTATGATTGAATAAAGTTAGGAGGATTCAGGCAGAATGCGACAAACGCTTCCAGTGCTTGCAAGTCCCTTTATCAAAGCAGGCAGTTCAAGGATTGTGGCGATTCCGTGCCAAACCTCTGATGCCGCAAGGCGTTGAGCACGATCGGTAAGCCAGCGATGCAAAGTTA
>DVEB01000062.1 GCA_015295905.1 Synechococcales cyanobacterium M55_K2018_004 | reverse complement strand
GGTCGATCGGGCCATTGATTGAGGGGAACTGGAGACCAGCGATCGTTCGCAGGTAGAGAAACGGTTTGCTGAATTGAAGGTGCAGGTTCCTCTAGACTGCGTTCTTCAAGGGTGAGGTTGAGACTCAGGGCCGCTGTGTGGGGAGGATACCAAAGGGTAGGTGGCTCTAGGTAATCAGATACCTGCCCCGGCAGGTGCAACCCGCGCAGGCTAGGTTCTGTGGGGGCTAATTGCCAGCGTAAGGTAACCGGGGCACTGTCAGGACATTGGACGTGTAGTTGTCCAAATTGGCCTGCCAAGCGCAGTCGTTGACCTTGCCAGCCTTGGATGCTACAGGGAACCCGATCGTCTAACTGTTCAACTGCGTCCCAAGAGACAGTTGTGCCATTGGGGACAAAGCAGAAAATCTCTGGGTTATCCGTCAGGTCTGGATTGGGTAGGAGTCGATCGCCCGTCCAAGCGTCAAAGATTAGGCAGGGAACGTCGGGTCTAATCCCCTCTACTTCCCAGGGGTGGAGAGGAGTTGCCTGGGCATCCAATAGTGGCCACTGCCATTCTTCAGCAATCTGCTCAACCGATTGGGTTAATTCTTCGATCTCGATCTGCCCTTCAGCGTCAATCTCTCCATGCCAATCCACTGCTGGTATGGAGCATACCCCGGCTGGCCAATCTGCATTCCGCAGGGTTTGGGCGGGCAGCACCAGTTCAATGGTAAATGTTTCGAGATCTAGCCTCAGTGTTAAGGGTTTGTGCCCAGAGCGGCGGTTGATTCCTGGACGATCGGGCCTCAGAATTTGTGCCAGCGCTTGCCAATCGCGGAGGAAAAACTTGAACTGGGGTACCCTGTCCACTAAAAATTCCTGGCGCTGAGTCGAGTTCAGTAAGATCTCGGGTGCCTGCTGATAATCCCGCAGGGCAATGGCCACGCTGGCTATACTTTGCAACAGTTCTCCTGCAACCGGTTCTGCATCTGGCTGGCAACTATAGGCAAGAAATCGCTGTAATACGGTACGACCCGGATAATTGTTCTGACAGGTGTTGAGCAGTTCCCTGGCCAGTGACCGAGCTTCCCGGTTCTGAATCGCTGACCATCCTAACTGATCGACTAAATCGGCCACCAAGTCAGCAAAGTGGTGCAGATTGCGATAGGGAATGCCACTTTGTAACCAAAGGGTAGAGACGATCGGATAGCCACCCACTGCCCTGGGTAAATTGAGCAGGTCAATCCCATCCTCTGCTAGTGTTTTGAGGGTGGTTACTGGAATAGCATTGTCGCTCTGGTAGGGCAAGTTTAACCGATTACACAATCCCTGCCAGAAACCACTTGCTGCTTCCATGTGATAGGCACACTCTGACATCACAAAGGTCAAAATTTTTAACCAATTGCGATTGTCTTCATCGTCAAAGCGTTCATAGATGTAATCACAGTTCAGATTGTTCTCGCCCAATCGCCTCAGGTTTTGCCCAACAATTGTGACGATCGTCTCTGTTCCCCAAACCTCATCCGTATCTTCACGGGGTAAGCAGACACTGCCCAAAAATGGCCGACATTGCCACCGGGGATCGATCACCTCTTCCCATAACCACTCAGTATGCTCTGGGTCTGCTAATCGAAAATCAGTTGGCTCAACTAGGGGTCTAAATGGCCGGACTGGTTCAGGTGAAACTATGGTTGGTTCTAAGCTAGCTGCTGGAGAAGGTTCAACTCCGTCTACCCCAGCATTAGGTTCAACCCCATCATCAGTTGTATCACTGGCTGGTAGATCAGAAATTACAGAGGTGGCACTGGGTACAGCAATTTGCGATGCCCTGTATGGTTCCTGCTGGGCTTGGGCGGTTTCAACTTGTACTGGCAATTGCTGGAGGGCTGCGACGAGTTCATCCCGTTGCGAGGTGAGTTGCTGTTGTTCTTGGGTCAGGGTTTTGATGCGTTCCTGGAGTTGGTCTGCTTGTCTGCTCAGCGCTTCTAGGTTCTGGGTTAGGCTGTCGTGCTGCTGGCGATCGGTCTGGAGTTGTTGGCGCAATTGGCTGAGGTGCTGTTCTAGCCTGCCTTGCTCTTCTGTTTGCTGACGCAACGTAAGGGTCAATGCTTGGTGTTGTGCCCTCATGTCTTGCAGTTGGCTGTCCAAGGCAGCGGTTGTGGCGGTCAGCTCTTGGCGGTGAAGGGCTAAATTGTCTAAGTCTTGCTGAAGGTGTTGCCGTTCCTGGCAATCGGCTTCCAGTTGACAGTTGAGTCGTTGTTGCTGCTCAGCTAGATTTGCTAATGATGTTTGCAAGTTGGCTTCCTGGGTTTGCAGCGCTTGCTCATGGGCCGTTAGCTGTGCGATCGCGGCTGTTAGAGACTGCTGTTGAGTCTCTAACGTCCTAACCGCCTGTTGCAGGGTTGCCTTCTCTTGACTAGTCTCGGCCAGTTGAGCCTGTAGGCGAGGCACTTGACTCCTCAACTCTGCCAGTTGGGCTTCTGCATCGTGTGCCTGCTGGCGAGTTGTTGCTAACGCCTGCTCCAGGGTTTGCCGTTGCTGCTCAAGGGCTGCTAGGTCACTCTGAAGTGAATGATGTTTCTGCTGATCAGCCTCTAACTGAGTTTGTAATTGCTGGAGGTTAGCATCTAGTTCTTGTTGGGCTTGGACATAGGTTGCCTGAGTCGCGGCTTGATAATCCTGTAGGGTTTGCAACGATCGCTTCAGGGTTTCTTTTTGTCGCTCAAGCTTCCTAATCTCAGCCTGAAGACCTGTAAACACCTCTTGCTGGCGTTGCCGATTGGCTACAAACACCCCAGCGGCTGAAGCTGGAATTGTTACCAAGCCCATCAATGCCGAGGTTCTCACCTGACGAGTAACAGCAAGGCTAAGGCTAAAGCCAACTCCAAATGCTACAGACGTGACGATCAACCAATTTTTACCCATAGAATTAGTGAACTCAGGGTAGATTTTAAGTATACATTTGTCTAAGTAGTTTTGATTCTACGGCGGTACTGACTGGCTAGAGCGAAGTCAGTGTTCTCTGAACGACTTGTCTTGCGCATAACCGAGAGGAACCGTTGGCAAAGCTGCCCTAGAGGGGCTAGAACCCATCAGTCGCGATCGCTAAGGGAAGGGACGTAAACGATACTAAGAATCCTGTTGGCCAGCGTCTGGTCATGCCGATCGTCCCGCCAACGCCTGCACAAACCCCTGATGGGCCGGGTCAGCGATGCCAGCTTGCAGTACACTCAGCACCGCCATCATCCTGCCCGCTAGCAACGCATCCACCGCCAACCACAAGCCTGGAAACACGGTGCTACGAATAATGCCCTCAGCATCAGGTTCCACCAAGACAAACGCCTCTGCCTGCAACCGAAACCAACTGAAGCGATTTTCAAAAGTCTGCCACACCAAATACTCCTGCACCCCATTGCGACGATAGACCGTTTTCTTAGCCCCTAAGTCAATGGCTGCACTGCTAGTGGCAATTTCTGCCACGAGTTCCGGTGCCCAAGCGGCGCTCAAACTCGGCACGAGTCAGGCGATCGCCACTTTCTAGGGGAGGAACAACGATCGAATGCGGCGATTGTTGCAAGACCATAATCAATCACTAGGATGGTGAAACCGTATCTTGATTCTAAGGCACCCAATCTTTCGGCAGGCTGAGGTGTCGAGCAAAATCGCCCTGCTAATGGGATAGTACAAGGGTGCTCCGAATCGATATCTTTGACCCGCAGCCGCAGGCCCTCCATGAGACGCAAACCGCTGCCATAGAGCAAACTTGCAACCAGGTGGTTAACTCCATCCAAGTGCACAAAATCTGCTTCGCCTCCGATCGGGTAAAAAGGCAATGACGGATAACACCGTGAACCCGGGTGTTATCATTTGAAAATGACGGATAACACCCCAATTCTCCCAGGTTAAACGTCAAAAGTGATAGAAAATACCCTGGAATCCAGGATTTAAACATTAAGTTTGATAAATAACACCCCAAATCTGGGTCTTACACGCGGATCTACGTGATAAAATCCAAATACTCAGACTTATCCATCAGATCTGACGCTGAATATCTAGTGATGCTGCTTAGTCCTCGGTGGAGACGCGAGTAAAAGATATTGATTAGGCGTTTGAGGATATGTTTGCCAGCAAGAATGGCTATAACGATAATTTGTAGCTGCAATTGGTTATTGTAACGATCGCCAGTCATGGAATACGAATGGGATGAAGCAAAGCGTCTCGCCAATCTTCGTAAGCATGGAATTGACTTTATTGATGTCCCAGCCATATTTGGTGGTGACACTGTAACTGTTGAGGATGATCGCTATAGCTATGGGGAGCAGCGGTTTATCACATTTGGCTTGTTGCAAGGGCGAGTGATTGCTGTTGTCCATACCGAATGAGAGGATTATACCCGTATTATTTCCGCAAGAAAGGCAACGAAATATGAACAGCGAGCCTACTTCGAGCAACTCTCAAACTGATTGGCAGCGATTAGATGCTATGACGGACGAAGATATTGATTTCTCAGACTGCCCAGAAGTTACACCAGAGATGTTTGCAAAAGCAATAGTGCGACGTGGTTTACCCGTTGCAAAAGCAAAGACCCAGGTTACACTCCGTATTGATAGCGATGTTTTGGATTGGTTTAAGTCTCAGGGACGTGGCTATCAAACTCAAATCAATCAGTTGTTGCGGGCTTATATGGAAGCACATCAGCGGTAGTTGTATGGTAGCCAAAACCTTTGTTTATGAACGTCAAGTTGAATATTGGACAAGCCGACAAATAGAGGAGTTTTTTCTCAATGCTGGTTTCGATATTGTTGTCTATCCCGTAGAACAAGGAATAGAGCGTTATTTACCAGCAGATCATATATTTGGGGTTGATGACGCTTTGATTAAGTTGTTTGGAATACAGTACAAAGCGCTGTACCACAAATTAATGATTACCAGGACTTCTTCCTTAGTGAGAACTGTTTGAAGGTCTAGCTCTTGTCTGAGAACTTCCTTATACAGAATCGGACCCACTTTTGCCAAAAAGTTACTTGATGCTCCTCCTCCTAATTTCCCCCCAGGAGATAGAGTCGGTTCATTTATTCAGCCAGTAGGTGGAGTGGTAACGAGTGAATTTGGTAATCGTATTCATCCGATTACTGATGAGTTGAGATTGCACAAAGGGATTGATAAGGGATTGATATCGGTGGAAATGCAGGACAAAGTGTTGTCGCTTCGGCAAGTGGAACTGTAATTATTGCTGGTGTTGTTTCAGGTTATGGCAATTTTGTCGAGATTAAACATGGAAATGGTTTAACAAGTGCTTATGCCCATCTTGCTAGTTCAGTGTAAGTGAAGGTGAAGATGTTGCACAAGGGCAAAAAATCGGTGTTGTTGGAGCAACAGGTCCTCATTTGCATTTTGAGATTTTCAAAAATGGTGTACCACAGATGAGAGGGGGACAAAGGGGGTTGAAAGCAAGGTGTAGCAAGGAATACAGGCAGCAAGGCAAAACAAAGATAGGTCAGGAATAGTCAATACCAC
>DVEB01000008.1 GCA_015295905.1 Synechococcales cyanobacterium M55_K2018_004 | reverse complement strand
CAGCAAGGGGTTCAGCGTATCCCGAATTCACGTCAATTAAAAAAGTGCCAGTCTCTATAGCGCTTTTCCTATTGATAAGAGCCAGTCACGTAGCGCAACATCTTGCTGGTTCAGGGGTTGAATGGTATGGTCTGCGACCACACCACTGCAAGCAGCTATAAACCCTCGTCTCATACGACGCTACACCCTCATGATGTCAGATGCGTTTTATGGCCCCCACGGCACGGGGTCTCCCACAAAACACGTCGTCCTAGCCTATGCGTGTAGCGCTATAGAACGGACGCTTCACCACCGTCGCTGGGTAGGGCTTACCGCGGATCTCTACAGCCAGAGATTGCCCCAGTTTGGCAAGGGCAGGCGGGACGTAAGCCAGCGCGATGGGGTAGCCCAGCGTGGGGGATAGGGTGCCACTGGTCACCAGGCCCACTGGCTTTCCTTCATGCAAAACAGGGTAATCGTGACGGGCAATGTTGCGTCCTTGCATCTGGAGTCCCACCAAGCGGCGGGTGACACCCTTTTGCTTCTGGGCTTCCAGGGGCGATCGCCCGATAAAATCGCCCTTCTGGTCGAGATGCACCAACCAACCCAACCCCGCCTCCAGGGGAGAGGTGCTGTCGTCAATATCCTGACCGTAGAGGGCCATCGCTGCCTCTAAACGCAAGGTATCCCGCGCCCCTAAACCACAGGGCACAACTCCCGCAGCCAAGAGCGATCGCCACAGTTGCTGACCGACTTCGGCAGCAACCATCACCTCAAAGCCATCTTCGCCAGTGTAGCCAGTGCGGGCCAGAAAGCCGCGGCTGCCCAACACTGTTCCTTCGAGGTGGCCAAATCGCTTCACCGTTGCCAGGTCTTCTGTCACAAACGGTTGGAGAGCCGCCTCAGCCGCAGGCCCCTGCACTGCAATCAGGACTTTGTTGGGGGAAAGGTCCTGCAGATCCAGCTTGCTCAGATCGAGGTGTTGCAGTAACCAGGTCTTGTCCTTCTCGGTCGTGGCAGCATTGACGATGGTAGTCACCCGTTCCGTGCCGTCTGCCTCCCTTCCCTGGTAGTAGATAATTAAATCATCGATGATTCCGCCTTCAGGATTGAGCAGCACCGTATACTGTGCCTCCCCCGCTTGGAGTTTACCCAGATAAGAGGGCACCAAGAGTTCTAACTGAGCGATCACGTCTTCGCCGCGCATGACAAAGGCTCCCATGTGGGAAATGTCGAACATCCCCACAGACTGCCGCACCGCTAGGTGTTCCTGAACAAGCCCGGTGTACTGCACAGGCATTTCCCAGCCAGAGAAAGGGGTCATACGGGCCTTCAGTTCAACGGCCAGGTCGAAGAGGGGGGTGCGTTTCAAGGGAGTGGTTGGGGTCACGATTGGCCAGCCTAGGGAACAGGAGAGCGATCGCCATGGGCGACTTCATACTATTGTGAACTATTGTGAAGTGCAGCGTTGAGATTTTGGATCTGATCCAGCAGGTTTTGGCGCTCTTGGGTTGTGTGGAGGGGGCACTGCCCCCCTCCTATCCCCAATCGCAGAGCGCCAACATTGAAAAATGGATCGCTCACTACCGTGGCCCTAGGCCAACAGCACCCGCGTAGACGGCCTGGTCTCCCAGTTCCGCCTCGATCCGCAGCAGGCGATTATATTTTGCTACCCGTTCACTGCGGCAGAGGGAACCAGTCTTAATCTGTCCGGCACGGGTGGCAACGGCGAGGTCCGCAATGGTAGTGTCCTCTGTTTCGCCAGAGCGGTGGCTAATGATGGAGGTGAAGGCATTGCGGTTTGCCATGTCAATGGTTTCCAAGGTCTCCGTCAGGGAGCCGATCTGGTTGAGTTTGATCAAGATGGAGTTGCCCGCGATCTCCTCGATGCCGCGCTGCAAGCGCGTGGGGTTGGTCACAAACAGGTCATCCCCAACCAGTTGGATGCGATCGCCCAACCGCTCCGTCAAAATTTGCCAATTCTCCCAGTCCTCTTCGTGCAGGCCATCCTCAATCGAGACAATCGGATATTGACCGACCAACTTTTCCAGATAATCGATCATCTCTAGCGGCGAGTGGGCAGCCCCGTCGTAGATGTATTGCCCGTCTTTGTACATTTCACTGGCAGCGACATCTAACGCCAGCGCCACTTCGTCGCCTGGTTTGTAGCCCGCCTTCTCGATCGCTGCAATCAACAGATCCAGCGCTTCCTGGTTTGACCCCAGGTTAGGGGCATAGCCCCCCTCATCGCCCACCCCTGAGAGCAACTTTTTATCCTTCAGCACCTTACTCAGAGATGCAAAGACCTCTGCCCCCCAGCGCAGCGCATCCTGAAACGTTGGCGCCCCCAGTGGCACAATCATGAACTCCTGGATATCCACATTGTTGTCGGCATGAACTCCGCCGTTGATCACGTTCATCAGGGGCACCGGCAACAGGTTTGCCATCGGGCCACCTAGGTAGCGGTAGAGGGGTAGCCCCACCGCATTGGCAGCGGCCTTGGCATTGGCCAGAGAAACGGCCAGGATTGCATTCGCCCCTAGGTTGGCTTTGTTGGGGGAGTCATCTAGCTCAATCATGGCCCGATCCACAGTCATCTGTTCAAGCGCATTCAGCCCCAGCAACTCGACGGTAATTTTTTCCTGCACGTTCTCAACTGCCTTGAGCACGCCCTTCCCCCCATACCGATTGGGGTCATCGTCTCGCAGTTCGTGCGCTTCAAAGGTGCCGGTGGAAGCACCGCTGGGCACCTGGGCCAGCCCCTCTGCTCCTCCACTCAGGAAAACCTGTGCCTCGATCGTCGGACGACCTCTAGAGTCCAGGATCTCGCGCGCCTGGATGTCTTCAATGGCAGTATCTAATGTCTCCAGCATCATCCGAATGCCCCTCCTCGATAATCGGCAAGCACAAGAATACGATGAATTGATCCCTAACAGATCCCCAGGGCAGAATTCCTAGACGGCGGATTTTTTTAAGGTCAGCCGTGCCGGATTGGATGAGCGATCGCCCCATGGTAGGCAGGTAGTGAAATTAGCCCAAAGTCCAGTCAAAATTAAAGGGAATCATGCAATTGGGGATTTCGATCATGCGGATGCTACACACAATGTTGCGGGTCGGCAACCTGGAAGAATCGCTGAAGTTTTATTGCGACGTTTTGGGGATGAAATTGCTGCGGCGGAAGGACTACCCCAGTGGCGAATTCACCCTGGCCTTTGTGGGCTATGGCGACGAGTCTGACCACACTGTGCTAGAACTCACCTACAACTGGGGGACTGACCACTACGACCTAGGCAATGGTTACGGACACATCGCCCTAGGTGTAGACGATATCTACGCAACTTGCGAGGAAATCAAGCGGCGGGGCGGCAAAGTGACACGGGAGCCAGGCCCCATGAAGCACGGCTCAACCGTGATTGCCTTTGTGGAAGATCCTGATGGCTATAAGGTGGAACTGATTCAACTGGGGACTCAGGGTGCTGCCCAGCAACAGGCAACAGAAACGCCCGTTGCGGCTGGCTAGGAAGCTGGGATTCCCTAACTGCTGTTTGAGAGGAGAGCGATCGCAATCCGGCTCAAATAGCAGTTTTCGCAGCAAAGCGCTGCCCCTCTGCCACGAAAAACCGCACACCCAACTAAATCATTGCTTTAACGCATTGCTTTAACGTCAGTTCTGGTGAAGCGGGTTTTGGAGCACCGCACCCGGCACGGTGCTCCAAAACCTGCGATTTTCTGTGCGCGACGCGCAGGAAACATCAAGAGCTTCAGCTTGTCCGGAATTCGCATTGCTTTAAGTTTCTTGAGCTTGGGTAAGGGTTAATTGCGAATCGTTGAGGGAATCGCGGTATGGTAAATGAGGAAACGCCGATAAGACCGTCTTTTCAGGGGTCTTCTCAAGGTGAATGACTGCTCACGATGGACGACTGCCTAGGATTGGTAGTTGTTCAATGTTGTCCTTCTTGCAAATCACAGCCTCCTTTCAATGACAGCCGTTTCTCCCAACTCCAAACAGCAGCCCAAGCACCAGAAGGCCAGAGCGCTCAAACCCGGTAGCCGTCGTCCGGCGAAAGAACTGTGTAGCGAGTGCGGTCTCTGCGACACTTACTACATCCACTACGTCAAAGAGGCCTGTGCCTTTCTTAATCAACAGTTTGATGCTCTGGAAACGCAGACCCACGGTCGCCGTCGTGACCTGACCAAGGAGGATGACTGGTACTTTGGGGTGCATCAGGACATGATGGCTGCGCGTAAGCAGCACCCAATCGAGGGCGCTCAGTGGACGGGAATTGTCAGTGCGATCGCCATTGAAATGCTGAACCGGGGCTTGGTGGAAGGCGTAGTCTGTGTGCAGAACACGAAGGAAGATCGCTTTCAGCCGATGCCTGTGATCGCTCGCACACCGGAGGAAATCTTGGCAGCGCGAGTGAATAAGCCCACGCTCTCGCCTAATCTTTCAGTTCTGGAGCAAGTGGAACAGTCGGGGCTGAAGCGGCTGCTGGTGATTGGCGTGGGGTGTCAGATCCAGGCACTCCGTGCGGTTCAAGATCAGTTGGGGTTGGAAAAGCTCTACGTGCTGGGCACTCCCTGTGTGGATAATGTCACTCGTGAGGGCTTACAGAAGTTTTTAGAAACTACCAGCCGATCGCCCGATACTGTGGTGCACTACGAATTCATGCAGGACTTCCGGATCCACTTCAAGCATGAGGACGGTTCCACAGAGATGGTGCCCTTCTTTGGCCTCAAGACCAATCAACTGAAGGATGTGTTTGCCCCTTCTTGCATGAGTTGTTTTGACTATGTGAATGGCCTGGCAGACTTGGTGGTGGGCTATATGGGTGCACCCTTTGGCTGGCAGTGGATCGTAGTGCGCAACGAGACTGGCAAAGCAATGCTGGACTTGGTGATGGATCAACTAGAGACACAGCCCGTTATGTCGCAGGGCGATCGCCGTCAAGCCGTGCAACAGAGCATTCCCGCCTACGACAGAGGAGTGACTCTGCCAATGTGGGCGGCAAAACTGATGGGCGTGGTGATTGAACGGATTGGCCCCAAAGGGTTGGAATATGCCCGCTTCTCGATCGACTCGCACTTCACACGCAATTACCTCTATGTGAAGCGCAACCACCCAGAGAAGTTGGAAGCCCACGTTCCAGAGTTTGCTAAACGCATTGTGGGGCAGTACAAGTTGCCAGAATAGCCAACGCTGCGATCGCAACGCTTGGGCAGAGCGTTGTGACATGTCAAGCAAAATAACTGGGGCGAGACACAGGCAAGAGCCATTGCTGTGCGATCGCCCCCAGGGTCGTCAAATGAAGCAGGAGCTTGTCAATGCAAGGATTGATTGACAAGCCGAATCTAGAAGGTTTTGGTCTAAGAGGACTGTTAAATGTAATACAAACCGGCAGTTCTCGTGGGTATTTGGCGTTGTCCTTCGGGACTCCTGATACGGAGTCTGCCTGTCAAGTAACGTCACGTGAGTTCAGCTTGTCCTGAACTCACGTTAAAGTAACGTCAGTTCTGGTTAAGAGGGTTTTGGGTCACCGCGCCGGGCGCAGTGACCCAAAACCCTT
>DVEB01000195.1 GCA_015295905.1 Synechococcales cyanobacterium M55_K2018_004 | reverse complement strand
CTTAATGTTGACACGCTTGACCGTGGAGTCAGTGGCGATCGCCCATACATGGAGCCTGAAATTCGGATGACACCCCCAGACGAAAGCAAACTCCGCCTGATGGTTGTGGACGATGAAGCAGACAACCTAGATCTGCTCTATCGCACATTTCGCCGTCAGTTCGAGGTCTACAAGGCCGAGAGTGCCTTTGCCGCCCTGCAGCTACTCGAAGCAAAGGGCGAAATGGGAATCATCATCTCTGACCAGCGAATGCCCGGTATGAATGGCACTGAGTTCCTCAGCCGGGCTGCCGAGCGCTTCCCCGATACTATTCGGATCTTGCTGACGGGGTATACCGATGTAGAAGACTTGGTAGAAGCGATTAATGCCGGCAAGGTCTTCAAGTACATCACCAAACCTTGGAGTCCGGAAGACCTGCATGCGGTGGTGCAACAAGCCGCCGAGACCTATCGTGTGTTGAAGCAGCGTACCAATGAGCTGCACCGCGCCCTGCGGCGAGAGTCTATTTTTAATGCTGTGACGCGGGCGATCCGCGAATCGCTTGACTACCACAGTATGCTGCAAACGATTGCAGAGACCCTCAGTCACACCTTCCAGTCCGATGCTTGCCTGCTGCAACCGCTTGAAACGACCAGCGTTTCTCCCCAAGCCACCGCCTGTCTGGCCGCACGCTATGCCAGCCCTAGTTTTTCCTACATCACCCCCACCTGGGAAGAGGGAGCGGCTCTGATTGCAGCCCTACAGCAACCCGTCGATACGCCCTTTGTCTGGGAGGGCGTTTCACCGCGATCGCTGCAAATCTCTCCAGCCTGTGAGCTGCCCTACGCCCATCTGACCATTCCACTGGTCTACCAGCAAGAAGCATTGGCTGTTCTCAGCTTGTTCCGCAGAGCCGGCGAACCCCTTTGGTCGGCAGAAGACCAGCAGATTATTGCAGAAGTCGCTGAACAATCTGCCCTTGCTCTGTCGCAAGCTCGCCTCTACCAACGGATTCAACAACAAACGGAGCAGATGCGGGCTGAGTTGGCCGTGGCCCGCCAGATCCAGACGAACCTGCTGCGCCAAGAATTACCCGTGCTTGACACGGTGAAAATCCAGGCGTGTTGCATCCCGGCCCGTGAGGTGGGTGGCGACTTCTTTGAAGTGTATGTCCATCCTCAAGGCGACATCTGGGTAGCAGTGGGCGATGTGTCGGGGAAAGGAGTTCCGGCGGCGCTGTTTATGGCAAGTGCCATCTCGGTGTTGCGGCGCGAGCTTTCTCAAGAAAACCCGCCAGAACCGGATCAGATGATGCGGAACCTCAACAGCAGCCTTTCCGATGACTTGGTGAGTAGCAACTGCTTCATCACAATGGTTTTAGCCCGCTACAGTCCCCAAACTCAGGAATTGGTCTATGCCAATGCTGGACATATTTACCCGTTGATTTGGTCGAAAGTTCCCGTTTCCGTGCCCCCCGATGCGCCATCGCCCGAACCTCGCTGCCTCAAGGTACGTGGGGTTCCCCTCGGGATTTTGCCGCTCTGGAAAGCGCCTGCTGGACGCTTGCAACTCCAGGCTGGAGAGGTTTTGCTGCTGACCAGCGATGGCATTACCGAGGCAACGGTTGCTGTCGATTCAACCACTGGCAAAGATAGCACCATGCTGCAACAGAGCGGCCTTTGGCAACTACTGCATCGTCAGCAAGGTGCCTTTGATCTGTCAAAAATTCTCAGCTATGTGCAGGCTTATAGCAATACTCAGGACGATGACCAAACCCTACTTGCTCTGGAGGTTCTTTAACGCATGAGAACGGAGTTACATGTCCCTAGCGACCTAAAGTTTCTCACCGTGGTGGAGCATTGGCTGCTTAATTCTCTAGAGCTAGAACTCGGTCACGAGGTAGACTGGAAGCGCCAATCGGGACGGCTGCGGCTGGTGCTAGTAGAAGCCTACTCAAATGTTGTCCGTCATGCCCACCGCGACCAGCCCAATTTGCCTGTATTGATGCGGCTGGAATTGCGCGATCGCAACATCCATCTAGAAATTTGGGATCAGGGCAAAGGGTTTGACCTCTCGACCTACCTGCCCCCCAGTCCAGATGACTGCCAGGAAGGCGGTTACGGTTGGCTAATCCTCAACCGCCTGATGGACAAGGTGGAATATCGCCTCCAGGTGAATGGTCGCAACTGCCTCACACTCCAAGCACACCTCCCCGTTGCAGCAGAAGCTGCGAGTGCCTGAAGGCGTTGTCGTGGGCTGGAAGGGAGAGACTTTCCCACAAAGCGGCAACACGCCCAAAATCCTTCATTTTCCTGGCGCGGCGTGCCTGGAGCATGGAGAACTTTGGCGCACCGCGCCGCGCGCGGTACGCCAAAATCTGCTTAACTCGAACTAACGTTCTTGGGGAATTGGCATTACTGCTTCTGGTCTGCTTCGACCTCCGCCACAATTAGTAGTGTTTTGAGCACAGAATCAGGGTTGAGGCTGATAGAATCGATGCCTAGGCTGACCAAGAAACGGGCGAACTCTGGGTAATCGCTGGGAGCCTGGCCACAGATGCCGATCTTACGGCCGC
Organism: Synechococcales cyanobacterium M55_K2018_004; assembly: GCA_015295905.1. Taxonomy (GTDB): domain Bacteria; phylum Cyanobacteriota; class Cyanobacteriia; order Elainellales; family Elainellaceae; genus DVEB01. The sequence continues at coordinate 29,401 of DVEB01000195.1, read as the reverse complement.
TTGCTTTCGCCTGTTCAATGACCATGCGCACCATGCGCTTCACTGCTTCGTTGCGCTCGTCAAACAGGGCAGCTACTAGCGCAGAGTCGCGGTCGAGTCCGAGGGTCAGTTGGGTCAGGTCGTTGGACCCAATCGAAAAGCCGTCGAACACCTGGCTGAACTCGTCTGCCAAGATGACGTTACTCGGCACCTCGCACATGACGTAGACCTGGAGACCGTTGTCACCGCGAGAGAGGCCATTTTTTGCCATTTCTTCTAACACGTGCCGACCTTCATCGGGGGTGCGGCAGAAGGGAATCATGGGGATCACATTTGTCAAGCCCATTTCATTGCGGACGCGACGAATGGCCGCACATTCCAGCGCAAAGGCTGGCCGATACTGGGGATCGTAATACCGCGAGGCACCGCGCCAGCCAATCATGGGATTTTCTTCGACTGGCTCGAACCAGTGCCCACCCAGCAGGTTGGCGTATTCATTGCTCTTGAAGTCTGACATACGCACAATGACAGGCTTGGGATAAAAAGCCGCTGCCAGGGTTGCCACCCCCTGAGCCAGTTGATCGACAAAGTAATCGGGTTTGTGGTCGTAAAGGTGAGTGAGTTGAGCGATCGCCTTTTTCTCGGCACCCTGCTCTAAGTGGTCGAAATTCACCAAAGCGAGCGGATGCACCTTGATGTGGTTGGCAATGATAAACTCCATTCGCGCCAGTCCCACCCCATCACAGGGGATGGCAGAGAGCCGAAAGGCCTCCTGCGGGTTACCCACATTCATCAAAATCTGCGTCCGAGTGCGAGGTAGGTCATCTAGGAGAACCTCCTGCACCTCAAAGGGTAACAGCCCCGCATAAACGCGGCCTTCTTCACCCTCGGCACAGGAAACGGTGACTGCCGCTCCTGTTGGAATCACCTCCGTCCCGTTGCCGCAACCCACGATTGCTGGAATCCCCAGTTCTCTAGCGATGATTGCCGCGTGGCAGGTGCGTCCACCTTGGTCGGTGACGATCGCACTCGCCCGTTTCATAATGGGCTCCCAATCGGGGTCGGTGCGGGTTGTCACCAACACCTCTCCCGGCTGAAAGGTGTGGATCTGGTTCACATCCTGCACCACGCGTGCCTTGCCTTGGCCAATCATCTCACCCACTGCACGACCGACAGTGAGCACAGTGGCAGGACAAGAGGAGTCCTGAGGCGGTTGCAGCCGGTAAGTTTTTAGGACATTTTGGGTCTTGCGAGATTGCACTGTTTCAGGCCGTGCCTGCACGATGAATAGCTCCCCCGTTATCCCATCCTTTGCCCACTCAATGTCCATCGGCGTATGAGTACCACGCACTTGTGAGTAGTGCGCTTCAATTAAGCACGCCCATGTTGCCAGCTTGAGGATTTCCTCATCGTTGAGGGCATAGCGTTCTTGATGTTTACGGGGAACTCGAACCGTCTTGGTGAGTTTCGACCCCTCCAGGTCGTAGACCAACTTGATGGATTTGCTACCCAAACGCTTACTTAAAATCGGTCGGAAGCCCTGCCGCAGCGTTGGCTTAAAGACCAAGTATTCATCCGGATTAACCGCGCCCTGCACCACCGTTTCTCCTAGGCCATAGGCCGCAGTAATGAGGGTAGCGTCTTTGAAGCCACTCTCCGTGTCGATAGAGAACATGACGCCAGCAGCGGCGAGGTCAGCACGAACCATTTTCTGTACACCCACAGAGAGGGCAACATCAAAGTGGTCGAAGCCTTTGGTCGCTCGATAGGAGATAGCGCGATCGGTGAACAGAGAGGCAAAGCACTTGTGACAGGCTTTGAGCACTTCTTTGACACCGTGAATATTGAGATATGTCTCTTGCTGACCAGCAAAGCTGGCATCCGGCAGGTCTTCAGCAGTGGCGCTGGAGCGGACGGCTACGTCGGTGTTTGCACCGTAGATGTCACAGAGTGTTGTGTAGGCAGTGGCGATCGCCGCCTGCAAGTCTTCCGGAAAGGGCGTGTTGAGAATGAGCGATCGCGCCGCTTTCCCCACCGTTTGAAGCTGCTCAACGTTTTCTACATCCAGGTCGGCAAACATCTGGCGGAGTTTGGTTTCCAATCCGGCGGCCTGGACGAAGTGGCGGTAGGCATGAGCCGTTGTCGCAAAACCATTGGGGACGTTAATCCCTTGAGGAGAAAGCTGGCGCAGCAGTTCCCCCAAGGAGGCGTTCTTCCCTCCTACCAAAGGAATGTCTGCAATCCCCACATCCTCAAACCAGAGGACAAACGCCTGATCCCGTGCTGCGATCGCCTGCGGTTCCAGTGCCTTCAGCATGAGCAACCTCCCTAGCAAAATGCTTGTGTGAAGAGCGATCCCCGCTCCTACCCCCTATCCTAACCAGGAATTTCAGGCCCCTTGCTGGCTGCATCAATGCCTCAAAATGGCGCTCCTTGGCGATCGCAGAAATGAGAGCCTGGTATTAATTAAAACAAAACTTGATAAATCGACAAAAACCACTTAAAAATTGGCCAAAAGCACAACCTAGGCTCACTCTTCTGGAGAGTGACAGGGCGATCGCAGCCTGAAATGTCAGTAGTTTCTCTCGATTCAATGTTTCAATTAATGCTCACAAGAGTGGATTGGCAATTTACACAAACTTTATGGAGCGATGGCAACTTGCTCTTGACGAAGCATGAGAGACGATGCCACACTCATTCGCAAAGCAGCCGAGAGAAACTGCAAGCGAAACGCTTGGATTTTCGTCTCATGAGCAGCACTTCTGAATCTTGACTCATGACATGGTAATTGTCCTGGTCTGGCATTAGGTACGATCTATTCTTCAAGGCTTTGCTTGATAGGCGAGCTTTTCGAAACATTGATCGCCTCAATGCTAGTTCATGCCAATTACTTTGTGGTGAATCAAGCTCCGGGTGCTGTGGTTTGAGACGGTAATCATTTTCTCGAAGCGATAGTTAGGTAGCAGTTGCAACTGGTTTGGTTTGCAGGTTTGAGCCGCTATCTTTCGATCGCTTCCCTCGAAGCTGCCTCATTAATTAGTTGAGGCATTATCTATGGCAACGTCAGAATCTGCTCCACGTGTTGCGATCTTTTGGGATGTGCAAAATGTTAGACCAACTGAGCAAGACATTCAAAATGTAAATGTAGCTGCTTATAAGCAGGGAACTATTGTCTTAAAGAAAGCCTATTCAGACTTTCAAGCAGATGGGAAGCGTCATGTTCTAGAAAAGTTTTGCTGTGAAGGATTTGAGACAGTTTGCATTCCTTCTGACAAGAATAAGCCTAACCGTGTAGATCAACGATTGATTCATGATTGCGAAAAGCTTGTCGCTCAACTCCAAATTGAGACAATTATTTTGATTTCAGGTGATGGCGATTTTGTGGATTTGGTTAAGAAGTTGAGGGATACAAAGAAACGAGTTGTTTTGATTTGTCACTCCACTGAAAAGACCAGCCGAAAGTTGATGAATGTGGTTGATCAAGTTTTAACGCTGCCGACAATTACACAGCAGTTTAATGAATTGATTTTGGCGGCTTAGTCCAAAATTGCCGAAATCATCAACTTCATCATTGAACTTTGAAATTCGAGTGCATACACGTTTGTCCTCACCCTAAATTTCTCTTCCAACTTGGGAGAGAGGCTTTGAGATGTTCGATTCCCCTTCTCCCAACTTGGGAGAAGGGGCTGGGGGATGAGGGCCTGCAAAGGTGATATGCCCTCAAATCCAGAAGAGCCAGAAGAAGGTACTTGAGGAAAGTAAAAATGCACAAATTGTTGAATTTTCGGGACGAAAAACTGTTGCGTCAGGCGTTAACTCACCGCTCCTTTGCAAATGAAAATCCTGGTCAGCCTCACAATGAGAGACTAGAGTTTTTGGGAGATGCATTGCTCACATTTGTGTGTGGAGAATACCTTTACCAGCGTCATCCAGGTATGGCAGAAGATGAGATGACGCGACGGCGATCGGCTCTTGTTGATGAAAAGCAACTCGCAAAATTTGCAGTTGAGGTAGGTCTTGATTTCAGAATGCGATTGGGACGAGGAGCAATTCAAGAAGGAGGTTATCAAAGTCCTAATTTACTCAGCAGTACATTTGAGGCAGTGGTAGGCGCGTATTATTTGGACTGCGATCGCAACCTTGATGCCATTCGATCAATTCTTGAGGAGTTATTTGATTCAGTTTCGTCAGATAGGATCGAAGTCCGCTCGGCCATCGATTCAAAAAATCGATTGCAGGAATGGGTACAGAGCAATATTGGGCACATTTTGCCCAAATACACGACAGAGCGAATTGGTGGGCCTGATCATGCGCCCGAATATTTGGCCAAAGTTTTTGTGAACAATAAGCTTTATGGTCAAGGAAAAGCATGTGGTAAAAAAGAAGCGGAGAAACGAGCTGCTGAGAATGCTTTATTGCGTCTTAAAAAGTAAAAAGTAAAAAATATCGTGTTTCTTGCGCTAGTGAGGTACGGGGGTGCAGGGGGCATTGCCCCCCTGTACTTCACCCCACTGAAAACCGCTATATCCCGACTTGAACTTTTAATCAAGACCAGGTTTTGCGTGTGGGTAATCCGTACCCACACGCAAAATCAAAGAGAGCACGTCACCTTTGCAGACCCTCATCCCTCAGCTCCTTCTCCCAACTTGGGAGAAGGAAAGCCGAGCATCTCAAAGTCCCTCTTCCAACTTGGAAGAGGGATTGAGGATGAGGGCAAACATGATATGCACCCCAATCAAAGCGATCTAAACGCTCAAAGATCTAAACGCTCAAATCCGCTGCGGATCGGCAAAGCGGATTTTCAGATAGTCCTCTTCCATCTTGGCGCCAGCAGGTTGCAGGGCGGCGAGTGCCTGAGGCAGTACTAGGTTGCGGCGATGGTTACCGATGCGGACGTTGAGTTCGTCCGCAGTCTTGCTCAGTTCGATCTTGTCTTTGGGAATTCCTGGCAGGTAAAGCTCCAGGCTGTACTGATTTTGCTCCTGCAAAACTCGCATCGTCGTCTCTTTGTAGTAGACCTGGGCAGGATCTTCACTGTCACCATAAAGGGTTGTCTTGAGACGTTCTAGCGCTTCTAGTCCACACATTTCCTCAGAGTAGAGCGGCACTTCCTTTACAGGTAAGGGGCGGAAGTTTTCGTGGATCTCGTGGCGATACTGTTGCTGGTTCTCCTTCCATTTTTGGAAGAAGGGATCACTCACAGTATCCGGCAGAATTCGATTGGCAACGACGAGATCAGTAGAAACGTTATACAAACTCAGGTATGCATGGGCGCGGAGAGATTCCTTAATCACCATTTTTTCAGGGTTGGTGACGAGGCGCACAGAGGTTTGGGCGTTGTCGGTAAGAACTCGTTCAAGGGCTTCGATCTGCTCGTAGAACTCGTAGGGAGCATCCATTACCTCTTTGTCGGGCAAGGAGAAGCCTGCAATCGGGCGAAACAATGGCTCGACGAGGGGACGCAGGGCAACGGAGACCGCCTGGAATGGTTTGTAGAATTTCCGCATGTACCAGCCTGCGACTTCAGGGAGGCTAAGCAAACGGAGGGCCGTGCCAGTGGGGGCAGAGTCAATAATCAGCACATCGAAGTCGCCTTCATCGTAGTGGCGTTTCATGCGGACAAGGCTAAAGATCTCGTCCATGCCAGGGAGGATAGCAAGTTCTTCGGCTTCGACGCCCTCTAGGCCACGCGCTTGCAGGACTTGGGTAATGTAACGTTTGACAGACCCCCAGTTGCCTTCAAGTTCCATTAAGGCATCAAGCTCGGCTCCCCACAGGTTGGGCCGAACGGAGCGGGGATCGTGGCCGAGTTCCATGTCGAAGCTATCGGCGAGGGAGTGAGCTGGGTCAGTGCTGAGAACCAGGGTTTTATAGCCGAGTTCGGCGCAACGAAGCCCTGTAGCTGCGGCAACAGAGGTTTTGCCAACGCCGCCTTTTCCCGTCATGAGGATGACTCGCATGGAACTTTGAGACCTGTTTGAAGAAACGTTACATCTTCTAATGTAGCTTGTTGGGGGCTAGGCATGTGAAATGCGCTCTGAGAACGCATTTTGCGAGGCTGATTGGGGAAAACGCAAAAAATTACCGGAAAGCTTGCGGCGTCAGTCGTTTGAGCCATCACTCCATGCCGATGGATCTCACGGATCATCGCTCCAATCATCCTGGGATGGATCCGCATTTTGCATTGCCGCCTCGTCAGTGGCGAGATTGCGAGCCTGCCGGAGTTGGATCAGGGGGCTAGCCGGGTCTTTCAGGTTGATATACGCGATCGCATTGCGGTCAATGTTGCCTGGCAATTTTCGCAGTTGATTCAGGGCCACCATTTGCTTAGGGAAGCGATCGTCAAAGGGACCAATGTGAACAACGCCCAACTCTGTGAGTAGGATGAGATTGCCTGGATCGCGCCAATCAATTTCTGTAATCGCCACCGGACTCTGGAGGATTGCCTGGTAGAGTTGAGGCCAGCGCGACCGATATTGGTTGCGATCGCCAATCACCTTTAACTTGGGCAACTCTACCGAGGGAGTCAATTTCGTGTAGTTGTCAATCGGGATGATGGCGCCTGTAGTGTCAAGCAGACCGATCGCTGCTGTTGTCGTCTGGCTGGGTTGGCCAGAGGGAGCTTGCAGGCTGGAAACCGGGGCATAGGCGATCGCCACAGGTCGCCGTTCCCGAATTTCGATAGTCAGGCTAGGGGGGAAGAGTTGTCGTTTCACCGTTGCCTGGGCAATCGGCCCACCCGCCTGAAGGCTGCGGGCCACCGCATCTGGCTCAATCTCCCAGAGGGATTGGGGATACTCCAGCGGCAACAAGGCCCGCACCGCCTCCACTGATAGCAGTTCATTGCCCACAATGTTCACTTGGCTAGACTGACGGATTACCCACCCCGGCAAGGTCACCAGCCAAATTGCCCCCCCGGTCAGGGCGATCGCCAGCATCAACCGCCAAAATGCCTGCAATGCCCGCAACCTACGCTTCCAGCGGAGTTGTCGGCGGCGCTCTGCCAGTTCTGCGCGAGAGAGGGTGGTGAGGTTTGACATCAGCAGAGGGCGGGGAGGACGAAGAAGGAGTTGGTCAATCGGTGAACAAGTCAACCGTCTATTGTAATGACACTGAGGTCAAAAGATATCCCCCATTCATGCACTCCTTCAGACATTGCTGGATTTAATCAATGATTTTTGCAGCGAGCAATGCCCTCATTCCTTCACTCGTTGACTACTCGTTAACTAATTGCCGCTGCTTGAGCAGAAACTTGCCCCACTCTGCCGCTAGGTTGGCATCTGTAAAGGGGATCTGGATAGTGGATTGGGGCAGCTCCAGTTTAAGGGCGATCGCCCTTCCCGACGGTGGGGCTTCCATCTCAACAACTCTGCCATCGACTTCCAGGGTGAGCGATCGCACCTGCTTCAGCGAGCAGGACTGCACATCAATTGGCCCCTTGCGAGTGGGCTTGCCCCAGGTAATCTCATCGTCTTTCTGACCCAAAACTGAGTAGATGTCGTATTTGGCTCGTTCAAACTGAGCGGCCCAAGTTTTGTAGGACTCTAGTTTTTGATACTCATTCCAGCCGGCGTAGGCGAGCCAGACGAAGACGAGCAGCAGCGGAAACCAGAGGAGGCCATGCAGCATAGGAAAAACAGAGGAGCGTCAGGAAGCGTTGTGGGCAATAGGAAACCACTTTGGATGGAGAGCCGTGGCTGCCTGGGTGAGGACAGAGTTCAAGGATGGCAGCCTGAGCTGGGGGCAAAGCCACCACATCCCCTTTGTCCTAACAAGGTGGGCTAGTGCTATACGTGGGGAAGCTGACTCGCAGGCTCTAGCTGCAAGCAGCTATGCAACGGCATAGGGTGACTGCTATTGCTGAAGACATAGGCTATCTTGGTTGAAAAGTCGTGTGGGCGATCGCACCATGAAACGCGTCCTGTTTGTCGTTTTGTTTGTTGTCGGCGTGCTGTTTGCGCTCAGCACCGTTTCAGGGCTGGCCAATCGCGGCGTCTATGATTCTATTGTGATTGATTTTCGAGAGGATTTGCTGCCCGGTCAGCTAGACCAAGCATTGGGGGCGATCGCCCAACAGTTCAAAGTGCAGCCTCAGCTCAACAGCATATTCTCCCAGGCCGACCATCTCTACATCTTGCCAGGAGATGCCCACACCCTCAAGGCGCTACGTCGCTCAGCACTCAAGCAATCCACCGAATCCATCTCGCCAAATTACATCTACCAGGCATTCGAGGTGCCCAACGACCCCGAATATGGCAAACAGTGGAATATGCGCAGTATCAACGTGGAGTCTGCCTGGGATGAGACTCACGGCAATGGCGTTACCGTTGCCGTTATTGACACGGGGATTTCACAAGTCCCTGATCTGAACGAGAGCAAGCTGGTCGCTGGTTATGACTTTGTGAACGACCGCGAGGACGCAACCGACGACAACGGACACGGCACCCACGTTGCAGGCACGATCGCCCAATCCACCAATAACAGCTTCGGGGTAGCTGGGATCGCCTACGAAGCCACGTTGATGCCGCTGAAGGTGCTGAGTCAAAGTGGGGGAGGAACGGTTGCAGATATTGCTGAAGCGGTTCGCTATGCCGCTGACCATGGTGCTGGAGTGATCAACCTGAGCTTGGGGGGCGGTGGCGATGCCGATGTTTTGCGCGAGGCAATCGACTATGCCTATAGCAAAGGCGTTGTGATAGTCGCTGCTGCGGGTAATTCGTCAGACAGTTCGGCAGCGTTTCCAGCCCGTTATCCCAATGTGATTTCCGTGGCAGCCCTCGGCCCTTCAGGGGCAAAGGCGCCTTACTCTAACTTTGGTGCGGGGGTCGATATCTCGGCTCCGGGTGGCTTCATGGGTGAGGATGAAAATCCCCTCGGTGGCATCCTGCAGAACACGATTGACCCTGAGACGGGAGAATCGGTCTTTCGTGCTTTTCAGGGCACTAGTATGGCGGCTCCTCATGTAGCAGGGGTGGCGGCACTGGTGAAAGCAGTGGGGATTGAAGAACCAGAGGCGATCGCCGCTGTCCTTAAACAATCTGCCCGCAAAATTCCAGACGACGACCTCAACCACTACGGTGCCGGTCAGTTGGATGCTGCCGCAGCGGTGAAGCTGGCTCTCAAAGGACAGATTACTGTGCGCGACTTCTTCCGCTGGTTGCAGCAAAACGGTTACCTGAACCTGCGCTTCTGGATTGATGGGGGGGTCGTTGCCCTACCGCCGAAACTGGCAATGGTGCTGGGTTCCTACCTGCTGGCCTTTTTGCTGCGCAACTATCTGCCCTGGTTTAGTTTTTCCCTCTCCAGTGGATTGGTCATGGGTAGCACGGGTCTGTTTTTCCTCAAGGGCTTCTATATCTTCGACCTCCCCCATTATCCCTTCCGGCTGATGGGGAGCTCCATCCCCGAACTGGGGAGCGCCATCCAGGGTAGTGCAGCGTTGCATCCCGTGTTTGCCAGTGTGCTGATCCCGTTTGGACTAGTGGCGCTCTTTTTAGGACACCGTAGCCTTAAGTGGTTTGCCGTTGGTGCAACATTGGGGGTGGCAGCCTGCCTGGCTATCAGCGCGGTGATTGACCCGACGATGATGTGGCTGGGCAATGGGGCGATCGCCCGTCTCTTCCTGGGAGTAAATGCCCTGTTGTGTCTGGGACTTGCTACCCTAGCTGCTAAGGCAGCCTACAACTCGGAGGTCGGACGTGCATGACAACCCTCGAAGGTACGGTCAAAAAATCCAGCATGGGCAGTGGCACCTGGATGCTCACCGCAGTGGATGGCAAGAACTACGAGATTCACAAAGGTGCCCCCGCTGAACTGCTGGTGAATGGACAGAAAGTGCGTGTGACCGGAGCCATCCGCCATGACGTGATGACGATGGCCATGATTGGCCCCGTCTTTGAAGTCCATAGCTTTGAAGTGATGAGTTAATCCCACGTCAGTTCTGGGGGGAGTGCTACCCAGGTAATGATGCAGTTGTGCCCTGCACGACGCGATGGACCGCAAAGGTTGTAGGGCACCGCGCCGGGCGCGGTGCCCTACAACCTTCTTACCCCAAACTGACGTTACGGATGATGATGGTGATGATGGGGGTGATCGCCCTGCGAATGGTGATGGCCGTGGTGGTGATGATGGGGGTGATGGGCGTGACGCTGGGCTTGGGCGATCGCCAAAGCAGGATTCACCGCCAGTGTCTCCTCTGCGAACAGGGCATCGATCTGAGGGTTGGCCCACGCTGCCGCCATCTTGAGAAAATCAGGATGGTCGTTAACGCAGGGCATCTGCACGTAGGTCACATCGGGATGTTTGCGACGCAAATCATGAATAATGTGATCGACATCGAGCAGAGTCTCATGATTTTCGGTCGCGAAGCCAATCGGCATAAAAATTACGCAGGTCGCGCCTAATTCGATTAGGTTTTTGGCTGCCAGCATCGCGTTGGGTTGTGTCCACTCAATCAAAGGTGTCTGGTGATTGAGCCAGCCCACCGAGATCAGCGGATAACGGTAAATCAATTGTTCTCGTACCCGTTCGTAGAGTGCCTGACTCTCATCGATGCCGGAGGTAAAGCCCTTCGCCTTGTGGGGGCAACCGTGGTTCATCAGCACAATTCCTGTTTGTGAGGGCAAATGGGCAACGGCTAGATCCCGCTCAATTTTCTCTTCGACCAGTCGCGCCATTAGAGCGATGTATTCTGGCTGATTGTAAAAGGAAGGGATGTAGCGCAGTCCCTTGATCCAGTGTTCATTGCCTTCAAACAGGGTGGCTAGCGATTTATTGACCTGCTCCACCGCGATGCCACTGGTAAAGATGGAATCGACCACTAGCAGTGGGTAGATCAACAACTTATCAAAACCCTCTGCTTTGATCTCCGCAAGTACCTGTTTGGGTAGAAAAGGGGCACAGAAGTTGAAGGCTTTGAACACTTTGACGCGATCGCCCCAGCGTTCCTGTAAATGGCGCTCAATCCCCTGGCGCTGTTGTTCAAAAATGGCATTGTGGGGAGAAATAAAGTGATTGTGCTGGTGTCGCCATTCGTGCAGGTCGAAGACTGCCAGGAGTTTTGCCAGTGGTGGATAAATCCAGGTAGGCACTGGTGCAAATTTTGCAGTCAGCAGGTTTAAGGCTTGTTCGTTGTAATTCGCAAAGTCTGCGTAGCTTTCGACTTCGCCATAGCCCATCAGCAACACAGCCACGCGGCTGGCTGACTCTGGTGCTGAGGATTGAACAGTTTCTCTTTCGGGAGTTGCGACCACGCTCTGCACCTCAGGTTTTGGAAAGATTCATGCCCTCAGCGTAGCATCCCCCCTAGGGGGATAACACACGGACTCCATAAATCTCTATCTTTCGGGTGAAAACCACAGCTCTACAGGCAACTAAAAGTCCTGTTGTTGCAGTCACATGAGGTGCTTCCTAATTGTGCGTAGGGGCGCGTGCTCCCCACACAAAATCAAGGCTTCTCAGTTCATGTCAGTTTTGGTGCAGCGGGTTTGATTCAGCGGGTTTGGTTCAGCGGGTTTTGGGGCGCCACACCCCCAAACCCTTGCTGTTCCATGCGCGTCGCACACGGAACAGCAGGGGTTTCAGCTTGTCCAGAATTCACGTTAAGTTCATTGCTCCAATCAGCAACTCCTCTATTTGTGGTTCTGTGCTTCAATGAAGCAGGCGATCGCACACTCGTAGAGTTAAGCAGGGCAGGATGAGTATCTGGCAGGTCGATTTTTATCGCCGACCGTTGCAGGACGAAGCAGGTAACCCGTTATGGGAACTGGTGGTCTGCGATCCTGGGGGTGATGTTTCGGCAGTGGCATTTTGTCCCCAGCCTGAAGCGAATGCAACCTGGCTGACCGAACAACTTCAGGCGATCGCAGGGACCTCAAAAATATCCCCAAACAGTCAGCTTCCAGACTGCATTCAGGTCTTTCGTCCGCAGTCGGTCAGTCTCTTGGCAGCAGCCTGCAAAAATTTGGGGATTCGTATGGAGCAGACCCGCTCTACCCGTGCCTTGAAGCAACTGCTGCAACAGCGGGCGACGATCTATCCGCATATGTCAGGCTACACCCGCCAGCCCTACGACCCCGTCAAACTAGAGCAACCACCCCCCATGCCGCTGCCAGAGAATCTTTGGGGCGACCAGTGGCGGTTTGGCGCGATCGCCGCAGGCGACCTGCTGCTGGCCTTTGGCGATCGCCCTATCCCCATCCGCCATCTGCCCCACGAACTGCTACCATTGCAGCAAAAAATTGCGTCCACCACACCAATTCCCGGGGTGATTATCGATGGAGGACGCAACTCCATGCGGCTGGCTCGCTGGCTAGAACAAGCTTGCCCAGCTTACTTGAGCTACATTCCTGGAGAACCGGATGGGCTGATCTTGGAGGCCGGACTGGTGGATCGATGGGTGCTGACGACCTTTGAGGATGCAGAGGTGAGAGCGGCGGCTAGAAATTTTGGCGATCGCCAACATGCCGCCAAGGGGCTACACTTCCTGCTGGTGCAACCCGACAACTCCGGCATGACCTACAGCGGTATCTGGTTGCTGAGCAACAGCCAATAGGTGAACGTGAATTCCAATAAGCTGAAACTCTTGCTGTTTCGTGTGCAACGCACCCGGAACAGCAAGGGTTTTGGGGCAGCGCGCCCGGCCTGGTGCCCCAAAACCCACTGAACCAGAATTGACGTTAGCCTGCTCCTACTCTGCACCCACCATCAACGCCGTGATGAATTCCTCTAGGTAACGATTGATCAATTGAGCTGCTTCCGCTGGCATCTTCTCCCGCACCACGTCCTGCAAAAGCCGATATGCGCGGGCAGACTGTGCCTCTTTATGCAGCGCAGACATAATGTTCTGCATCCACAGCACTAGTTGTTCCCGAAATCCTGCCGCATCATCCTTCAGAATGGTCAGTGCCAGTGTCCGCACGACATAGCTCATGTCCCGCTTGCACTTCTCTCCATGCTGTTGCACCACAGTTCCATCCGTAGCGGCAAGCCTGCGGAGCGCCTGCAAGATCAAATCATCGGAGCGCTCACACAACAGAGCATAGGTTTTGGCACGAATGCTATAAGTCTGGACAAACTGCTCCAGGGTTTTGAGTTCGACATCATTGAAGTAACGTCCGTCTGCTTGGTGGAGGCTCTGTTCCAGAGTGCTGTTCATAGGCTCTTTGGTGGCAAGGGGGTTGAAGACATCTTCTTTTCATTAATGCCTCTGGAGGCTTGAGAGGCATTCAGTGAGAATGCGGATTTTCGGTTTTTGTCATCCTTTCCCAGCAAGAAATTTGCATTGCTTAATCTGGGCATGAATGTTGGAAGGAGTCGCACACGCGGTGCGCCGTTCTTCCCAACATTTATCCCTTACATCCGCCAGCCTAGGAATCTCAGGGGCTGGGGCTGCTACAATAACTGCGCGACAATATCCCCGCATTTGCTCAGAGACATCAGAGACAGTGGTCATGACAGCACCCATCAAAATTGGCATTATTGGCGGCAGTGGTCTCTACAAAATGGACGCCCTCAAAGATGTGCGTGAAGTCGAGATTGACACTCCCTTTGGTAAACCTTCCGACGCTTTGATTTTGGGCAATCTGGATGGTACACCCGTGGCATTTCTGGCCCGTCATGGCCGTCACCACACCCTGATGCCGTCAGAGATCCCCTTTCGGGCAAACATCTATGCGATGAAGAGTTTGGGCGTGGAATACCTGATCTCTGCGTCGGCAGTTGGTTCCCTCCAGGCCGAGGCTAAACCCCTAGATATGGTGATTCCTGACCAATTCATCGATCGCACCAGAAATCGAATATCTACCTTCTTTGGTGAGGGCATTGTGGCGCATATTGCCTTTGGGGATCCAGTATGCAGCAACTTGGCGACGCTCTTGGGAGAGGCGATCGCCTCTCTCAACTTCCCTGACATCACGCTGCACCGGGGTGGCACCTACGTCTGCATGGAGGGGCCAGCTTTTTCCACTAAAGCCGAATCCAACCTTTATCGCAGTTGGGGGGCCATGGTGATCGGCATGACCAACCTACCCGAAGCCAAGCTTGCCCGCGAAGCTGAGATCGCCTACGCCACTCTCGCCCTTGTGACTGATTACGATTGCTGGCACCCAGACCACGATAGCGTCACCGTTGAGATGGTAATCGGCAACCTCCAAAAAAATGCAGTCAATGCTCAACAGGTGATCCGTGAAACGGTACGTCGCCTCAGCGAAAATCCCCCCCCTTCAGAAGCCCACTCTGCGTTGAAGTACGCCATTATTACCCCGCTTGATCAAGCACCTGCGGCTACTAAGGAAAAGTTAAGCTTGCTGTTGCAGAAATATTGGTAGTTCCTGCAGGCAAGACCACATTAGGGTAGCCCCTCAAGACGTCTTAAGCCCTCGCTCTCTACAACCTTGAAAGCACCTTTGGTCAACTGCACCTGACAAAAGCCTCAACGACCTGGGAAATCTGCCCTAGAATCGTTGGGTAGAGTTTTTCGCTGGAGGGGCATTGTTCTACTGGAGCGATCGCCCGCTAGCTGCAAGGCAAGGAGATTGTTGTGAGTCCAGATACGCTGACCCCCGTTGCATCCATCGCACCACCGCAGGCTTTTTCTCCCGCAGAATTTGACGAGTATGTGGTGACTAGCTATGCCCGCTTTCCCATCATCCTGGAGCGCGGCCAGGGGTGCCGCGTGTGGGACAGCGAAGGCCGCGAGTATCTAGACTTTGTTGCAGGGATCGCCACCTGTACGCTAGGACACGCTCACCCTGCCATGGTGGAAGCGGTCACCCGTCAGATCCAAAAGCTCCATCATGTCTCCAACTTGTTCTATATCCCAGAACAGGGTGAACTAGCGAAATGGTTAGTTCACCATTCCTGCGCCGATCGCGTCTTCTTTTGTAATTCTGGTGCCGAAGCCAATGAGGCAGCGATCAAGCTGGCTCGCAAGTATGCCCACACCGTCCTTGGGATTGAGAATCCAGTGATTCTGACGGCTCACGCCAGCTTCCACGGGCGCACGTTGGCGACGATCACGGCAACGGGACAACCCAAATATCAGCAGAACTTTAACCCGTTGGTGCCAGGGTTTCACTACGTCCCCTACAACGATCTGGCGGCGCTAGAGGCTGCGATCGCTCAACTCGATACCCCCACCCGTCAGGTGGCGGCTATTCTGCTAGAAGGCTTGCAGGGCGAAGGAGGTGTTCGTCCTGGCGATCGCGCCTACTTCCAGCGCATCCGACAGCTCTGTGACGAAAAGGGTATTCTGCTGATCCTGGATGAGGTACAGGTTGGCATGGGCCGTACTGGTAAGCTGTGGGGCTACGAAAACCTAGGCATTGAACCGGATATCTTTACATCTGCGAAGGGACTCGGTGGCGGCATCCCCATTGGTGCCATGCTGTGTAAATCTTTCTGTGATGTGTTCAAACCTGGAGACCATGCCAGCACCTTTGGTGGCAATCCCTTTGCGTGCGGAGTTGCTCTCACAGTCTGCCAGACGCTTGACCGCGAACACTTGCTCGAGAACGCCAGAGCACGCGGTGAACAGCTCCGCCAGGGGCTGAGGGCGATCACCCAGAAATATCCCAACCTCATTGCTGAGGTGCGTGGTTGGGGACTGATCAACGGTCTGGTGCTGCGTGAGGAGGTGGAACTGACAGCTCCGGAGGTTGTCAAGCGAGCGATCGCGGAAGGTCTGCTGCTCGTCCCCGCCGGCCCCAAGGTGGTGCGCTTTGTGCCGCCGCTGATCGTCACTGCTGATGAAGTGGAAGCTGCGATCGCCATGGTAGAACGAGCCTTGGCTTAAGGTTGGCCGTATGTCACGCTTGCCCTCACCCTCAATCTCTCGTGAATTTGATTGGCAATTCTCATTTTGGAATTCTGGTTTTCGTACTGAGAATGACTTGATTTTGAGATTTTTGCCGTGACATCTTCTCCACATGTGCTACGATTATTAATCGTGGATTGGGCGGGTCGGTGCCCGAGTGGTTAATGGGGGCGGACTGTAAATCCGCTGGCTACGCCTACGCTGGTTCGAATCCAGCCCGGCCCATCCACGAAGCAAGTTTGCTATTTGAACTAGTGGCCTAAGGTTACTTAGTCAAGATTCAAAACCGCAAGTCTAAACTCACTTGCCCGTGTAGCTCAGTGGTAGAGCACACCCTTGGTAAGGGTGAGGCCACGAGTTCAATCCTCGTCACGGGCTTTCTCGAAGATATCCACTAAAAGTTCTGATCATTGGTGTCAGAACTTTTTTAGTTGCGCGTCCTCTCCAACCGATGACAAGCGAAGACAGCTTTAGCCCACCCTCCTCCCTACTGTTGGTATAGCGCTACACGCCTAGGTTAGGACAAAGCGTTTTGTGGGAAACCTCGCCCAGCAAAGCTTCCCACAAAACGCGTTTGACATCATGAATGCGTAGTGCTACTTCAGCGATGTGGGAAAACCTTGAAGGGGCGATCGCCTTTCCTGCATTGAAGCGGCAATTGAAATTCTGGGAGCGAATGGTTCATTGCTGGAGCCTCAAGCCGAGGACGATCGATCCGAAATGAGGACAACACATGAGCAGATGGATGCAATGATGAGCACGTTCAATACTTTGATGAATTACCGAATGAACTAACAGTAGGGGCGATCGCCCTTGCAAGTTAAAACCCTAAAGGGAAAAAACAAAGGTCAAGATGAGTGCATCCCACTAACGCAGCGCTCTAAAACAAAATGTTGCGGCTAATGCAGGCAAGGCTCCACAACCTGCAACATTGAAACATACCTAATGCTTCTTCTACGTTATCGATGATAGACAGCCCTTATCACCGATAGGTTTCATCGCCGATAGTATTGATTACTGTGGCATCTTAATTAAGATTACTTCAGCAATGTGAAAGAATGCAGAATCAGGCTAAGTCTTGGAGGGTGGGTAACGTGCAGTTTGCCTATCCCTTGAAGACACGAGAGGTGGCTAAGCACTGCTTTGCGTAGCCCATTGGTTCAACGCCTGTGTGAAATCTGTTCTATTCAGTTGCCAGCGTAATAGCTGACCGTGTCTGACGCAAGGTTGCAGTATCAGAGTCTAAAAGTCTAAAACACTGAAGTCAATGGCAAAAATTTTGATTGCTGAAGACGAACGTATTGTTGCATGGGACATTCAAGACTCGCTTGAGCGTTTTGGACACACCATTGTTGCAAACGTTGCATCTGGAGCAGAGGCTATCCAGGCCGCTGTGCAGACTTCGCCAGATTTGGTCGTAATGGATATCTATCTGCAAGGTGAACTGGATGGGATTGTGACCGCAGACAAGATTCGCGAACATCTGAATATTCCAGTTGTTTTTCTAACGGCCCGTGCCGATGAACAAACCCTCAACCGCGCTTTGGCAAGCACTCCCTTTGGCTATCTGATCAAACCCTTTAGTAGTCTTGGCCTGCAGGCAACCATTCAAATCGCGTTGCATCGTTACCAGTTTGAACAACGGTTGGCACAAGCGGAGGCATTACTTTCTACGACACTGGCGAGCATTGGGGATGGCACGATTACGGTTGACCCTGCTGGCTGTGTGACTTTTATGAATTCGGCGGCAGAGGCACTCACAGGTTGGCCTCAAGCAGAAGCCTTGGGGCAACCGATTGAAACAGTGATGCCATTGATGCATGCCCAAACGGGTGAGGCGATCGCCAATCCCCTGCGGCAGGCAATTCAGCAAGGGTGCAAGGTTAACCTACCCGAGGCAGCGCTGCTGTGCCCTCGGAATGGGACTCCCCGCAGCGTGGGAGACAGTGCAGCTCCGATTCGCCAGGCAGACGGCGAAATTCTGGGTGGCATCATGGTCTTTCAGGACTTAGCTGAGCGATCGCGTCAGGACAACCGAGAGATAGCCTGCTCGTTCAAGGTGCCGGCCTCTACTGAAGACTGTGTGCAGCAGTTGTGTCAACAGGTGCAGCGGTTGAACGTTGACCTAGAGTTTCAGGTGCGAGAGAGGACGGCACAATTGCAGCAAGCACTAGAGTTTGAAGCCCTGCTCAAACGCATTACTGAGCATATGCGCGATAGCCTGGATGAGGCACAGATTTTACAAACCGTTGTTCAGGAACTTGCCTTGGGGGTAGACGCAGACTGCTGTAACTCAGCGCTACTGAATGAGAACCAAGACACCTTAACGGTTAAGTATGAATACAGCAAAACCTTGCCCGTACTCCAGGGAAAGGTCATCAGCATGACCGAGCGTGCTGATGTTTATGAACCGCTGCTCAGAGGCGAAATTTTACAATTCTGCCCCTTGAACCTGCCTGCCCTGGATCCCTTTCCTGCTCATACAGCAATATTGGCCTGCCCGATTATCGATGACCAGCAGGTCTTAGGCGATATCTGGCTATTTCGAGTTGGTGAGTGTGGGTTTTCCAGGGCAGAGGAGCGGCTTGTCGCTCAAGTGGCTAATCAATGTGCGATCGCCCTCCGCCAATCCCGCCTTTACCAGATTGCCCAGCGCCAAGTTGAGGAGTTGGAACGCCTCAACTTGCTCAAGGATGATTTCTTAAATTGTATTTCCCATGAATTGCGAACGCCCATGTCAAGCATGAAGTTGGCGATTCAAATGTTGGAATTGAGCTTGGGTAATGTTGGTTTTTTGGGCGAGACGGCTGAGCAAATTGACCGATATCTGAACATTCTAAAAGAGGAATGTCAGAACGAGATTGATCTGATCAATAACCTGTTGGATCTGACCCGGCTGAATGCAGCGGCTGATCCTCTACTCCCTACCCTGGTGGATCTCAAACTCTGGTTGCCCCACATTGCCGAGCCATACTTACACTTGGCCAACCAGCAGCAACAAACTCTGTTGCTGGAAATTGCCTCAACGCTCCCGCCGATTATGACCGACTTAGCTTACCTCGAACGAATTGTAACAGAACTGTTGCAAAATGCTTGCAAATATAGTCCACCAGGAGAAACCATCACCCTGGCAGCAGCAGTCACAGATGGCCAGCACAACAGTCCGTCCTCGTCTTCAGAGGCTATGCCCAGTCTCCAGCCTCCTGTTGCGGAGGGCGCACATCTCTCTCGACCCTCTGCAATTTTATTGACGGTTACCAATACGGGGGTTGTGATTCCGGCGGCGGAATACGAGCGAATTTTTGAACGTTTCTATCGAATTCCTAACAATAACCCCTGGCAACATCGGGGCACAGGACTGGGGTTGGCACTCGTTCAGAAACTGGTCGAATGCTTGAACTACAGGATTGATGTAGAGGGAGGCGATCGCTATACCCGGTTTTGTCTACACATCCCCCTTCCCAGTTAAAGCGGGAAGAAAGCCCGGTTTTGTGCGTGGTGCGGGCAATGCCTGCGCCACGCACAAAATTAATTCTAGAGATCTAGAGATTTGCAACCGGGGATACACCTGTGAAAACGTGCCAACTAACGAATGAAATACGCGCCAAGCATGGATTTTACAAAAGCCTGACATCTATACATCTATATATCAACTCCAATCTATATATCAACTCCAACCTATATACCAACTCCATCTATACCAATTCCATCGTTAATTGCGTTGGTTTGTTGTGGTGGACAACCTGCGCTGAGCGCAGGTTGTCCACCACAACAAACTGCTACCTTACAGCCGAATTCTGTCTGAATGGTCTGAGAAACGCTATCTTTCCCCCACTCAATGTAAAGATTCGTATTGAAAATACGTCAAGCTCAGTTTCTTAATCAAGAAATTCTTAAAAATCTAAAGTTGTGCAAACAAGTCTCAACATATCTTAATGATTAGAGATCTGGCTCAAAGTCTTTTCCTGCAAGGATTTTGGGAGTTAAGTCGGGATTGGATCTGGCTATGTTTTCCCAAGAGTAGTGACTCGTAATTGATTAACAAAAATTTTTGAATATCCTTTGAAAAATTCACTAAAGTGTTAATTACTGTTGGAAAAGCGTAGTTTTTACGCTTCCAACAGGATACATTTCCAAATTCTTCAATAAATAGCACTTATCACTATGACCACTACCCTTCAGCGGCGCGAGAGCGCTAGTTTATGGGCGCGGTTTTGCGATTGGGTGACCAGCACTGAGAACCGCCTATATGTGGGCTGGTTCGGTGTGTTGATGATCCCTACCCTGCTGACCGCAACTACATGCTTCATCATCGCCTTTATTGCAGCACCTCCCGTTGATATTGACGGCATTCGCGAACCTGTTTCCGGTTCCTTGCTGTATGGCAACAACATCATCACCGGCGCTGTGGTTCCCTCCTCCAACGCCATCGGTCTGCACTTCTATCCCATCTGGGAAGCAGCCTCCCTCGACGAGTGGCTGTACAACGGTGGCCCCTACCAGTTGGTAGTGTTCCACTTCCTGATTGGCGTCTTCTGCTACATGGGTCGTGAGTGGGAACTGAGCTATCGCTTGGGGATGCGTCCCTGGATCTGCGTTGCCTACTCTGCCCCCGTTGCAGCAGCGACCGCAGTGTTCCTGATCTACCCCATCGGTCAAGGTTCCTTCTCCGATGGCATGCCCCTGGGCATCAGCGGCACCTTCAACTTCATGTTCGTGTTCCAGGCTGAGCACAACATTCTGATGCACCCCTTCCACATGTTGGGTGTTGCCGGAGTGTTTGGTGGCTCCCTGTTTTCCGCGATGCACGGTTCGTTGGTGACCTCTTCCTTGGTGCGTGAGACCACCGAGACTGAGTCTCAGAACTACGGCTACAAGTTTGGTCAAGAAGAAGAGACCTACAACATCGTTGCGGCTCACGGCTACTTTGGTCGGTTGATCTTCCAATATGCCAGCTTCAACAACAGCCGTTCTCTGCACTTCTTCCTGGGTGCATGGCCAGTGGTTGGCATCTGGTTCACGGCGCTGGGTATCAGCACGATGGCGTTCAACCTGAACGGATTCAACTTTAACCAATCTGTGTTGGATTCTCAAGGGCGTGTAGTCAACACTTGGGCCGATATTCTGAATCGTGCCAACCTGGGGATGGAAGTGATGCACGAGCGCAATGCGCACAACTTCCCGCTTGACTTGGCTAGCGGTGAAGCGACTCCCGTTGCTTTGGTGGCTCCGCAAATTAACGGCTAGTTTCGTTCCTCTTAGCTGGATAAAGGGCTACTCCACGACGTGGAGTAGCCCTTTACACTTTTCTACACTTTTACGTTTATTGAGAGAATTGCTCACTGCGACAATTGTGCTTTCGCCTGCTGCCATAGGGCTTCGAGTTCTTCAAGACTATGTTCCTCTAGGGGCCGACTGGCTGCCGACTCAACCTGAGCAAAGCGCTGGACAAAGCGCTGGTTGGTTTCGTGTAAGGCTTCTGCTGGGTCCAAACCATACCAGCGGGCAATATTGATCAGCGTAAACAGCAGATCTCCTAGTTCAGACTGCTGACGTTGCTTGGATTCGTGGGCGATCGCCTGCTGAAACTCTGCCAACTCTTCCTGGAACTTGTCCCAAACCCCCTCCACGCTGTCCCATTCAAAGCCTGCGGCGGCGGCCTTCTTGGAGATCTTCATCCCTGCAGTGAGGGGAGGAAGCGATCGCGCATAGCGGCTAAGGCGGGAGGTCAGCCCCTGAGTTTCAGACTTGCCCTTCTCCTCCTCTGCTTTAATCTGCTCCCAATGTTTCATCACCTCGGCAGCCCCCTCCACCTGCACTTCGGCAAACACATGGGGATGGCGACGAATCAGCTTCTCGGTAATGGTCTCAGCAACGGTTTTCAAGTCAAATTGATTGCTCTCACTGGCAATTTGCGCTTGCAAGACCACTTGCAACAACAAGTCGCCCAACTCATCAGCGATCGCTTCACTATCTCCCTGACGCAAGGCATCGACCACTTCGTAGGCTTCCTCAATCACGTAGGGAATCAGGGTCTGCGGTGTTTGCGCAAGATCCCAAGGGCAACCTCCCTGGGGCGATCGGAGTTGCGCGACGACATCGATCAGGCGTTGAAGGGCAGCAAGGGTTGGGGTAGACATAGCAGCAATGGGTAGGAGACAAGGGTAAGGGGCAACTTTTGCTATTATGTCATCCCGTTCTCTCCCGCGTAGTTGGCTCGCCATCCGACTGTCCGTGAGTCGAATTAGGCCATGCTGTCAGGTCTAATCACAATGCTACTGTAGGCTGTTGGTGAGAGATATTGCTTAGCAGCAATCAACAGGTCTTCCGCTTCAATGGACTTGATGGCAGCAGGATAGGAGAGAGCAGGGGTGATGTCCTTCAGCACTGCCTGATAGTAGCCATAGAGTCCAGCGCGATCGCTGGGGGTCTCGTTGCCAAAAATGAAGCGATTGGCGACAAGGGTGCGAATGCGCTGAATTTCGGCCTCGCTGACAAGTTCCTTTGAGAGGCGATCAATGTGTTGGGCGATCGCCGCTTCCACAGGCTCCAGGTTTTCTGTAGGTAGGTGAGCCGAGATATAGAACAACCCCTGGTGAGTGAAGGTCATATTGCTAGCAGAAATCCCGGTCACTAAGTGACGATCTTCCCGGAGGTCGCGCACCAAACGAGAGGTGCGTCCGTAGGAGAGGACAGAAGCCAGCACGTCTAGGGCGTAGGTCTCAGCTAGCTGGTTCATACCAGGGACGCGCCAAGTCATCACGAGCCGTGCTTGTTGCAGTGTGTTGTCAATATGTTCGACCCGACGGATGGTCGCAAAGGGGGCTTCTAGGGCAACTGGTGCGATGCTAGGAACGCTGGAGCGGACGTCAGAACGACGAGCGATCGCCGCTGTAAAGCCTTCCTCCACGATTTGGATCAACTCTTCGACGGGCAAATTCCCCACGGCTACTGCTGTCATGAATTGTGGTTGATACCAAGTGGCGTGAAAATCACGCATCTGTTGCGGGGTGAGTTGTTCAATCACCTCCGTGGGGCCAAGCACCGGACGACGGTAGGGCAACCGATCGAAGGAGGCTTGCATGGCGCGATAGAAGGTACGACGTTGGGGATTGTCTTGAGCGCGACGAATTTCCTCTAGGATGACAAAGCGTTCGCGTTCAAAGGCTTCATCAGGAATGGTCGCATTCATCACCACCTCAATTTGGTGGGGAGCCAGTGCCGCAAAGTCTTGCGGGGCAGATGTGATGTAGTAATGGGTGTAGTCCTGACTGGTAGCCGCATTAGTCGATGCACCCCGCGCTTCAACTCGTGCTTCAAATTCGCCGCTGGCAAGCGCCTGGGTGCCTTTGAAGATCATGTGTTCCAGGAAGTGGGCCATGCCATTGATACTGTCATCTTCAACAGCAGAGCCAACCCCCAGCCACACATTGAGGTTAACTGCATCGACAGGCATCTGCTCTGCGATGATGGTGAGGCCATGAGGCAGTTGGCGAATTGTTGGTGCGTTCAGCAGGGTTGCAGTAGCAGGCGTAAGAAGGGTCAGGGTCATGAAGGTTGGTACGAAGTTCTTAATCTATCTTAATTCACGATACCCAGTCCTTTCGGGCATCCATGCTACCCACTTGCACCTATTGGCAAGATGCCACATCTAGCCAGCTAACTGCTGTAATGCTTCTACTAACTGATCAATCTCCGACTCCAGGGTTAAGTAATGTACGCAGGCGCGAATGCAATCTGGGTCAGCAATGGTTCTTAGCAAAAAGCCCTGTTGTTCCAGTGATTGTACGACCGCAGCATGGCTGGCATTGGGGATGCGGAAAGCGACCAGTCCGGCATCGGGAGGAGTGGTTTTCAGACAGGTAATGTGAGGCAGTTCACAGAGTTTCTGCCAGAGGTCGGCACTGAGCTGGCGAATGCGGTTATAGCGCTGCTCGGCAGTACCCCAGGTATTGTGTAGGGCGATCGCTTCTCGCAGTGCGCCGTACAGTGTGAAGTCTGAGGTCGCCACCTCAAACCGTTGACCATTGGGTTGCCAAACCATGGAATTGTCCCTGGCATCTTTGATGATGCTCTTCCAGCCGATGAAGGTGGGACGAATGCTCTCCAACCCCTCGGGGTGGATGTACAGCGCTCCTAGTCCCGCAGGCCCGCAGAGCCACTTGTGCCCAGTCAAGGCGTAGAAGTCAGCCCCCAGATCAGCCAGATTAAGCGGCAGCACTCCGACCGACTGGGCTGCATCCACCAGCACACGGACGGGTGAAAAGTGGGTGGGGAAGCTGTGGCAGGCGGCAACAATGTGCTTGAGGGGCAAGACTTGGCCAGTGTTCCAGAGAATATGGCTGAGGACGACCAGCCGGGTGGTAGGACGCAGGTGTTGGGTCACCACCTGGACTGGATCGCCGGCATTGAGCGTGGCCATGAGGGGGCAGGTGGAAACCTTCACCCCGAAGCGGCGGCGGATCTCCTCTACCGCCGCAACAATACCAGGATGCTCACAGTCTGACAGCAGGATGTGGTCTCCCTCGTGCCAGTTCATGCCCCAGAGGGCAATGTTGCAACCAACGGAGACATTTTCTGTCAGGGTCAGGGTGTCGGGGGAGACGCATAGTTCAGTGGCGATCGCTGCTCTCGTTTGGGCAGCCTCCTCCACCATCCAGTGGTTGATCCGGTTAGAAAAGGGGCCATGTTCCTGGCTGAACTGGTGGGCTGTGGTGATAGCCGCGATCGCCGCTTCAGGCATTGGCCCTTGGCCTCCATAGTTGAAATACGACTTATTGCCCAGGGCAGGAAAACTCTGGCGGTGTTGCA
The DNA here is from genome assembly GCA_015295905.1 of Synechococcales cyanobacterium M55_K2018_004. Lineage (GTDB taxonomy): Bacteria > Cyanobacteriota > Cyanobacteriia > Elainellales > Elainellaceae > DVEB01. The sequence goes on along the minus strand of DVEB01000195.1, from coordinate 4,797 downwards.
GCAGATTAGTCAGTGGCGAGGCGAGTGTCATAAATGAGAACTTAATAAATGTCTGTTCTGGTTAAGCGGGTTTTGGGCGCGTCGCGCCCAGAACATTAAGGGTTGCCGCTTATCCGGAATTCACGTTAGGTGAGGGGATGAGGGCAACTCATCCCTCAGAGAATAGCCTGAGTCGTTACCCCAATTCTTGAAAATCAGGTTACATTCATAGGATAGAGCTGATAACCATTCAGACAAACTGCGAGAGATTTCATCGGCATGATGAAAGGGTTTTTGCTAAATCCAAAAACGAGTGTTTTGATGAGGAGTCGCCCCACCGAACCGAGGGTGACGCTGAAGCGCGATCGCCTCAATTGGGAGGGCTTTGTCGGCTAGTCGCCACTGGCTCAACCAGGGAGAGGCTGAAGTAATTGGGTCAGCCTCTTCAATTCCCCTGTCCACTCGATTCCCCCGCACTGCTCCTCGCCCCCTTGGCTCAACCCAGCCCATCTACATCACTGACGACCTACTGTTCGACTATCAACGCTGCAATCGCCGTGCCTTTTTGGATCTATACGGTGACCCCGAACAGCGAGACCCGCCCACCGACTATCTGATCAAACTCCGGCAAGACAGTGTGAGTCATCACCTGGCGGTGTTAGGCGATCGCCCCGTCGAACGTCCCAACTACGCCCGCTATGACTGGACGACAGGCGCCGCTGCCACGCTGCAACTGATGCGTCAGGGAGTCGAGCGGATTTCTCAGGGCGTGTTGATGGCCGACATAGGAGACGGACTGACACTGGTCAGCAGTCCTGACTTGTTGATCCGGCAACCGGGCTATTCAGAGTTGGGCGACTGGCTCTACGTGCCAATGGAGATTCGTTTGGGTAAGCGCCCAAAGCTTGATTATCAGGTGATTGCCGCCTACCATGCTTACGTGCTGGCACAGGTGCAGGGAGCCTGGAGCGAAAATGCCTGGTTGTATTTGCGCCAACGGGGAGCTTACGAGGTAGACCTAGTAGAACTGCTACCCCGCATGGAGGAGGTGCTGCAGGGGTGTATTGAAACGGTGCGATCGCCCCAGGAACCAGAAGTCTTTATTGCCCACAACCGCTGTGACTTGTGCCACTGGTTTAGTCATTGCTATCAGTTGGCGCAGGAACGCAACCACCTGTCGCTGCTGCCGGGGGTCACGCCCAGTCGCTATGTCTACCTACACAATCTCGGGCTGACTACGCTTGAAGCATTAGCAACGGCAGACCCTCGCAAACTAGAAGATCTGCCAGGTTTTGGTGCCCAAGTTGCCCACAAGCTGATCCGGCAGGCCCAGTCTACGCTACACAATCGTCCGCTGGGCAATCACGTCCTTCCTGGCTATGGTTCCCTCCTCCCCCTACACCAGCAGGACTTGCCTACGGCCCCGGTGGAGCTTTACTTTGACATCGAAGCCGCACCAGAACAAAACCTGGTGTATCTGCATGGGGTGTTGGTGGTCGATCGGGAAGCCCAGACGACTGAGTTTCACCCCCTGCTGGCGGAGGGCAACCACGAGGAACAGCACATTTGGGAGGTTTTCCTTGATTTGGTGTGGCGCTACCCCACGGCACCAATCTTCCACTTTTGTCCCTACGAAGTGCAGACGGTGAAGCGTCTGGCGGAACAGTACGACACTCCTGCGACACGGGTCTTACCCCTGCTGGATCGGTTTGTGGACCTGCACGAGCGGGTGACGCGCCTCGCCACCCTGCCTGTCGAGAGTTATGCCCTGAAGTCGATTGCTCGCTGGTTAGGCTTTCACTGGCGCGATCCCGATGCCAATGGTGCCCAGTCGATTTATTGGTATGCCCAATGGCTGGAGAAGGGCGATCGCACCTTCCTAGAGGCGATCGTCCGCTACAACGAGGACGACTGCCGCGCCACGCACCGGGTGAAAGACTGGCTCGTGGAATTCGTCCGCGAGATGGAGCAAGACTTGGGAGGTTAGGGAAATCTTCCCAGCAACTCTCAGGATAAAAACCAGCAGCCCAAGATGAGCACTATACAAGATGAGCACTACAGAAAATCTCAAAAAACATTTGACAAAATGTGCAACTTGTCGGCACAATAGAGATCGCGTCAAAAAAAGCGCGGCAGTTAAGGGACTGTAGTTCAATCGGTTAGAGCACCGCCCTGTCACGGCGGAAGTTGCGGGTTCGAGCCCCGTCAGTCCCGTAGGTAGTTCAGATTTATCTAGTTTGGATATATGTAATGGGGCGATCGCCAGCAACATTGGCTTGATCGTTTAGACACATTAAACATTTCAGGGATTTTCAAGTTGCCTCAGTGCAACCCATTTAAAATTAGGCGTCTACCCTAACGATTTTCACATTTATTAACGTGAATTCTGGATAGGCTGAAACCCTCGATGTTCCGTGCGCGTCGCGCATGGAACATCGAGGGCCTGTCACATTTGCCCTCACCCTAAAGCCCTCTCCCAACTTAAGAGAGGGACGTTGAGATGTTCGGCTGCCCTGCTCCCAACTTGGCAGCAGGGGCTGGGGGATGAGGGTCTGCCAAGGTGACATGCTCTCCGGAACATCGAGGGTTTTGGGGCATTGCGCTGGGTGCAGTGCCCCAAAACCCTCCTAACCAGCGCTGACGTTATTTGCATTCAATGCAGGAGAGGGGAACATGAAAGTTAAGCTGATTTTGCCTGCCCTGACGGAAGCGATCAGCCCCTTCTGGCGACCCATCAAATACTCGCTTTTCCCACCGTTAGGACTGGCAAGCATTGCAGCTCACTTCGACCCCGCAGACGACCTCACCCTGCAAGACGAACACGTCGAACCGCTCAACCTCAACGATGAACCCGATTTGGTTGTCATTCAGGTCTATATCACCAACGCCTACCGTGCCTACAATATTGCAGACCACTACCGCCAGAAGGGAACCTATGTCACCCTAGGTGGCCTGCACGTCACCTCACTGCCGGAAGAAGCCGCTGCCCACGCCGACACCATTTTCCTAGGGCCGGGAGAGGATACTTGGGGGCAGTTTTTGCAGGACTTTCGCGCCGGACATCCCCAACAACGCTATCAGTCAACAGTTCGCACGTTAGTGGGCGCACCTCCAATCCGGCGAGATTTAATTCAGCGAGAGCTGTATCTCATTCCCAATTCCATCGTTGTATCGCGGGGCTGTCCTCACACTTGCGACTTTTGTTATAAAGAAGCGTTTTACAAGGGAGGCAAGTCCTTCTACACCCAGGTTGTGGATGATGCTCTGGCAGAAATCGAACGGCTGCCTGGACGACACCTTTACTTTTTGGATGACCACCTGTTTGGTCATGCCCAGTTTGCTAGTGAGTTGTTTACAGGAATGCGTGGCATGAATCGCGTGTGGCAGGCGGCTGCAACTATTCAATCCGTCCTGCAACCCCACCTTCTGGAGAAAGCAGTGGAGAGTGGACTGCGCAGTCTGTTTATTGGCTTTGAGACATTAAATCCAAATAATCTCAGGGAACAACATAAATATCACAATTTGAACCGAGACTATAATGCGGCGATTCGTCGTCTCCATGATTATGGCGTCATGATTAATGGCAGTTTTGTCTATGGCATGGATGATGACGACGCAACGGTCTTCGATCGCACCGTTGAATGGGCAGTGCATCAGGGCATTGAAACAGCGACCTTTCACATCCTCACCCCCTATCCGGGGACTGCCCTCTACGATCGCATGGAAAGCCAGGGCAGAATTCTCCACAAAAACTGGGATTTATATGACACCAGACATGCAGTATACACACCCGCGAAGATGACGCTTGAAACGCTCGAAGTAGGGTACTGGCAATCCTACCGAGAGTTCTATCGCTGGAGCAACATTGTCACTGGGGCGTGGGTCAAACCGGCATGGCGCGATCGCCTGCGACACTTGATCTACGCCGGAGCTTGGAAGAAATTCGAGCCACTGTGGGATGTCCTCATCCGTGCTAAACAGGTGAGTCGTCTCCTCCCCCTCCTGGAAAACCTGCTGGATGCTTCTCCGTCTACTGCCCTCAGCCCACCCCCGTCACTTCCCTCACCCGGTCTGCCGCTTTGATTTGAGAGTTTAGATTTTAGATTGCTGCCCTCACGTTACCCATCACCCATCTCCTCTTCCCATGCTTACTATCATTGGCTGCGGCAACCTCAACCGCTCTGACGATGCGATCGGCGTGCTGGTTGCCCAACAACTCCAGGCCTATCTCCAGGCAAATCCCTGTGCTGGGGTGCAGGTGTTTGACTGTGGAACGGCGGGCATGGAGGTGATGTTTGGGGCGCGAGGGAGTACTGCCTTGGTGATTGTTGATGCGAGTTCTACCGGGTCAGAACCAGGCACGATCTACCAAGTGCCTGGCAATGTGTTGGAACAACTGCCAGTCCCCAGCTACACCCTGCACGACTTCCGCTGGGACCATGCGATCGCCGCTGGACGTAAGATTTTTCGTGACGAGTTTCCCTCCGATGTCACGGTCTTCCTGATCGAAGCTGAGAATTTGAGTTTTGGCCTCGGCCTCAGCCCCGCTGTCAGGGCAGCGGGCGATCGCGTCCTACAGACTATCATTGCATTACTCCCTCAAACGCATCCAACCACAACCTAACCAACGAGCAATATCTCCTTATACCGACTCCATTGGTTATTGAGTCGGTTTGTCGTGGTGTAAATCGCCCCCTACACCCCCGTACCTCACTCGTGCAGGAAACGCTATATTTCACCTCATGCGAATTCTGGATAACATAAATTCGGGATAAGCTGAAACCCTTACTTTTCCGTGCGCGACGCGCACGGAAAAGT
>DVEB01000168.1 GCA_015295905.1 Synechococcales cyanobacterium M55_K2018_004 | reverse complement strand
CCCACAAAACGTGTTTTACATCATGAGCGCGAGTGCCATAGACGTGAATTCGCGATATGCTGACACCCTCAATTTTCCATGCACATCGCGCACGGAAAATCAATAATTTGAGGGCACCATGCATAGCGCGGTGCCCTATAACCTGCTTAACCCAAACTGGCGTTAAATGAGGCTCCACCGTAGGATGCGTTATGGCTACTGCCTAACGCATCCTGGGGATTTACCGGCAAATCCCTTAGTAGTCGAAGTCGCCGCCCATACCAGCGCCAGCACCTGCAGGAGCCGCATCCTTAGGTTCGGGCTTGTCAACCACGATGCACTCGGTGGTCAGCACCATGCCAGCGATGGAAGCCGCGTTTTGCAGAGCGGAACGGGTCACCTTGGCAGGGTCAACGATACCGGCGGTGAACATATCCACAAATTCATTGCGAGCAGCATCATAGCCCACGTTGAATTCTTTCTCCTTCACGCGCTCAGCAATAACCGCGCCATTCTGACCAGCATTTTCAGCGATCCGCTTCAGAGGAGCAGACAGAGCACGGGACACAATCAATGCACCCGTCAGTTCTTCACCGGTCAGGTTCGCATTAGCCCACTCTTCCAGCACGGGAGCCAAGTGTGCCAGGGTGGTGCCACCGCCAGGAACAATCCCTTCTTCAACAGCAGCCTTAGTAGCGTTGATGGCGTCTTCCAGGCGCAGCTTGCGATCTTTCATTTCGGTTTCAGTCGCTGCACCGACTTTAATCACCGCCACACCACCAGACAGTTTCGCCAGACGCTCTTGCAGCTTTTCTTTGTCGTAGGAAGAATCTGTTTCTTCCATCTGACGACGGATCTGCTCACAACGAGCCTTCACTTGGGCTTCGTTTCCTTCAGCAACAATGGTGGTGTTGTCTTTGGTGATGGTAACGCGACGAGCCTTACCCAGCATGTCAAGCTTGACGGCTTCTAGCTTGAGACCAGCGTCTTCGGTGATCACCTGACCGCCAGTCAGAACTGCGATGTCTTCCAGCATGGCCTTACGGCGATCGCCAAAGCCAGGAGCCTTGACCGCTGCCACATTCAGAACGCCGCGCAGACGGTTGACCACTAGGGTGGCCAGGGCTTCTTTCTCGATGTCTTCTGCGATGATCAACAGGGGACGACCGGAGCGAGCCACTTGCTCCAGCACGGGAACCAAGTCTTGCACCAGGGTAATCTTCTTATCAGTCAGCAAGATGAAAGGCTCATCCAGCACTGCTTCCATGCGCTCGGTGTCGGTGGCGAAGTAGGGAGAAATGTAGCCCTTATCGAAGCGCATCCCTTCGGTGACTTCCAGTTCGGTTGTCATGGATTTGCCTTCTTCCAGGGAGATTACGCCTTCGCGACCAACCTTATCCATCGCCTCAGCGATCATTTGGCCAACCTCGTCGTCGTTCCCTGCCGAGATGGAACCAACCTGGGCGATCGCCTTAGAATCTTCCACGGGGCGAGCGTGCTCGGCAATCTTTTCGACCAGGAAGTGGGTTGCCTTGTCAATGCCGCGCTTCAGCATGATGGCGTTGGCACCCGCAGCCACGTTCCGCAGACCTTCCTTCACAACAGCGTGAGCCAGAACAGTAGCGGTGGTGGTGCCATCCCCCGCAGCATCGTTGGTCTTAGAGGCCGCCTGACGAATCAGGGCAACACCCGTGTTTTCAACGTGGTCTTCAAGCTCAATTTCCTTTGCAATGGTTACCCCGTCGTTAATGATCTGGGGTGCGCCAAACTTCTTCTCCAGAACTACGTTGCGACCTTTGGGGCCCAAGGTGACGGCAACTGCCTCAGCCAGGATGTCCATACCACGCTCAAGGGCACGACGAGCATTTTCGTTGTAAATGATGCGCTTAGCCATAATTCCTCGTGACTTTAGATTTGCAATTTTGGATTTTTGGTTCAGAACAAAATGCGTTGCTTCGGTTCAGACTTTGAATTCAGACAGGATAGACCTTCGGAAGTCCAAAATCTAAAATCCAAAATTAGGAAACGATTGCCAGAATGTCTTTCTCGGACAACAGCACGTACTCTTCGTTGCCTAGTTTGATGTCCGTTCCGGCGTACTTGGAATAGAGGACCTTGTCGCCTACTTTCACTTCCATCTCCTGGCGGGCACCGTCATCACTGCGCCGACCGGGGCCGATCGCTGCCACTTCACCAACCTGGGGCTTTTCTTTAGCAGTATCGGGCAGGAGAATTCCCCCTGCGGTCTTTTCTTCGGAAGCGCTCACCTTAACAAACACGCGATCGCCAAGGGGCTTGACGGTAGAAACGCTTAGAGATACAGCAGCCATACAAATTTTTCTCCAGACAACTAACAATGGACTGGTAATGGGCTGGAGTCGAGTGAAACCAAACACGCGAAGTTTGAGTTAGCACTCTCAACCCCTGAGTGCTAATTTAGCGGACAGCGGCATCGACAGCAACTTTTTCGTCTGTACGGGTTACCGAACTTCAGTGCGCGTTGCCCATTGTTGCTTCCTTGTGCAATCCTACCGATCGCCAGATGCTAATCGTATGGTCTGGCGCTGGTGTTACCGCAGGGGGGTTGCCAGCAAGTCACTCAGTAGCCAACCCACGCCTAATCCTAAGAAAGACATCGCCGTTAGCAGCCCCAACATCTGCCACTGCTTCACTCCGGCTGTTTGCAGCTCCAGCCGTGCCAGTAGTTCTGCACCGAGAATCATGAGGACGTACTCGAAGATATGAAACCACGTGAGAATGATAGTGATGGAAAAGGCACCCAGCGCAACGACTGAAAAATAACCAATATCTGACTTCAGCCATTTCCGAATAAAAAGCCGCAAGCCGTCAGAGAGGGTGGTTAACAGTAGCGCCTGAAATACGGCAAACAGAAATACGAATGCCCACACTGCCCAAGGAGCAGTTGTCTGATAGAGCCACCAGCTCAAGGTGCTATAGGCAGCGACCAACAGTGCCAGGGAAATCACTGGAAGCGGTTTTTTCAAGGGTGAGTTGGTCATGCTGGCACAGATTTCTAACGCGAGGTCAAAGGTTCGTTGAAATCGCCTGCACGGGGCAGGTAGGGACGCACTGTTCGCACACAATGCAGCGCGATCGCCGGAAAACAAGCTTAAAGGTCTGTGGGTCTAGACTTAGAGCTTCGGTTGGGCAGACCCCTGTACACAGGCCACAGTGGACACACGCCTCTTCATCAATCAGAATCTCACGACTGGCGGTTGAGATGCCAATGTCCTGCGATCGCAACCAATCCATGGCCGCATCGAGTTGATCAATGTCGCCTGACAACTCCACCACCAGCGTGCCAATTTGGTTAGGGGCGACCTGTGCTCGAATGATGTTGGCAGCGACGTTAAAGTCCTTTGCCAGGAGATAGGTGACTGGCATGTGGACAGAGCGCTTAGGAAACGTCAGGGTGACCCGTTTTTTCACGATCTGGTAACTGTAGAGAGTTCAGCTAGACTGAGGAAAGGTTGACTGCTGGCCACTTTGGCTGCTGGTCACTTTGGCTGCTGGCCACTTTATTGTAAAGAATCCCAACTGCTATGGCTGCAAATTTGTCTAACTCCCCTGCTCCATCAGAAATGCCCCCAGAAACACCTGCTGCCAATCGGGTGCGTAATCTTCTGGTCGTGCTAGTGGCGATCGCCCTCAGTGTGGCCCTGTTTTTTGGTCTGCAAACCGAGACAAATGAAGCTTCCCTAGCAACCCTGGCAGAACACGCCACACCTCTAGAAGTGGCCCAGGCCAACGAGAAGCCAACGTTGGTGGAATTCTATGCCAACTGGTGTACGACTTGTCAGGCGATGGCGAAGGATATGAGCGCTTTGAAGCAGGACTATGGCGATCGCGTCAACTTTGTGATGTTGAATGTTGACAACACCAAATGGCTGCCTGAGATGCTCAAGTACCGGGTTGATGGCATCCCCCATTTTGTCTTCCTAGACGCCCAGGGCAATGACTTGGCTAGCACAATCGGTGAACAGCCCCGCACCGTTATGGCAGCCAATCTAGAAGCCCTGAGCAACGGCAAACCGCTACCCTATGCGAGGGCAGTTGGACAAACCTCCAAAGTGGAACCCACAGTCACTCCCCAGACTAGCACCGACGATCCCCGCAGTCACGGTGCTCAAGTCGTAAGCAGCAAGTCTTAGTATGAAAAAAATCAGGAGTAAGACGCTCGCACCCGGCAGGTGCGAGCGTCTTACTCCTGATTTCTATAGCGCTGTATTTTTGGCGCGGCTGAGTCCAAACTCACATGAACGTCAGTTCTGGTTAAAAGGGTTTGGGGCACCGTGCCCGGCGCGGTGCCCCAAACCCTTGATTTTCTATGCGCGTTGGGCACAGAAAATCAAGGGTTTCAGCGTATTCGGAATTCACGTCCCATTAGCTGGGTGAGTCGAAGGGAAAGGGAGGCTTTTGCAGCGAACGAGCACTGGGGCTTCGCAGGCTCATCCAGAGGCTACAGGTGGTTGAGCTGGTTGTGACTAAAACGCGATCGCGTTGGGCCATCTTGCAGGCAAAGTGATAAAGGCGGGCGCGTTGTTTGTAGGGTACGGTCCGCAATCGATAGTAAAGCTCACTCCGGTAGGAAATTCCATCCTGGATACTGTCGTTGAACCAGAACTTGAAGGGAAAAATTTCCCCTTCATCGACGACTGGGGGCAGCACGCAATTTCTCTCCGATGATGGATTACTACTCTTATCGTTCCCCAGTTCGATAGCGGGCTATCGGATGCTGCTGCCAAAGCTGGTCAATCGTCACAAACTGGTAGCCCTGGCCTAACAGCGTAGGGATGATTTGAGCCGCGATCGCTGCCACATCCTCACCGCCGCAATACCCATCGTGCAGCACAATTACTGAACCAGGTCGGGTTTGCTGCACCACCCGCTGCACCACGCACTGAACGCCTGGACGTACCCAGTCTTCCGGCACCACACTCCACATCACCGGACGGTACTGCCATTGTTGCAGGAGCTTCAGCGTTTGGGGCGTAAACAACCCATTAGGAGGTCGCACATCCCGCACCTGCTGTTGCACTATGACTAGGTCAAGCTGGCAAGCCTGGGCGATCGCCTTCTGAGTGTCCCTCAGGCTTTGTTGCAGCGCTGTGGCTGTGAGCCGGGGAAACGACTGGTGCGTATAGCCATGCAGTCCCAACCAGTGCCCCCGTTCGTAGATGGAGCGGGCAACCGCAGGAAACCGATTGACGCAAACGCCTAACCAGAAAAAGCTGACCGGCACTTGGTAACGATCTAGCACCGCCAGCAGTCGGGGAGTGTGATCGGGGTGGGGGCCATCGTCGAAGGTGAGGGCGATCGCCCGTTCCTGGGAGTCTCCCTCCCACAGGCAGGTTGGAAAGCTGGGCTTGAGGAGTTTATGTAGCAGCGGTAAAACAGGGGCGAGGGGCATGCAGTGTGTCATGAACGAGGAGATACCTGCGTCGATCCTAAACTGGAGTAGGGGGATAGTGCCCCCCCACTGACCCCTCGTTTGAGCCAGACGATTCCGATCGGGGGAGCTAACGGCGCCCCCCACTAGCCATTCATCTCACAAACGTCAGTGCTGGTGAAGCGGGTTTTGGGTCACCGCGCCC